>JBFMFU010000003.1:0-73139 GCA_040751985.1 Thermodesulfobacteriota bacterium
CGACAAGCGGTTTAACTTGATATTCCCTGGGGCTCGCCCCAGGGACCATTTGCTGGGGTTCCAAGGGGGCGCTTAGCAGCCCCTTGGTCAAGGGCGGGGTCAATACCCCGCCCGCGAAGTGGCTTCGTTTATCGCAAGGTTCCTAGGATAAGTCTGGACCGCTTGTCGCCTGCGGCGCCCCGGACAATTAATTGTCCGGGCCACCCAAGAGGTCCTGTTACCAGGCAACCCCAAAATAAAGCATAGTCGTCATCGCGAGGAGCGGCGGCTTGGGCGGCTGGCACGAAGAAGATAGCCCCCCGCCGCGACGTGGCGATCCTCCCTTTCCCGATTCGCCCCGTCGCCTCGAACCTCTTGCCGCTCGGCCAGAGGCCTCGCGGCCCCGACAGCATAGCTGTCGGGGCCACCCAGAACGTATTTGCCTTATGTGTAAGGGCCGGGTTTATCCCCGCCCTTCTTTCCCTCCGCTCACGGCCCACACGCAATAGTGCGGGTCCTTCTTCTGCCCCACGCCGATGCCGCCCTTGTCCAGGTACAGGGCCATGGCCCACTCCGGGTCGTAGCCGCTGGTGGTGGCGGACCAGTACTGCTCCTGCACGCCCACGAAGGGGTGGCCCACGGGCAGGGCCGGGTGGTGGGCCGAGGCGTCCACCAACAGCTCCAGCTCCTGGATGCTGGGCAGCCGCCAGCCCGTGCGCCCGCCCAGCCCGCGCTGGTTCAGGGCCGCGGCCGCCTCCCTGGCCTGGAACCAGCTCATTGGCCCCGGGCCCAGGTCCGCGGCCCGGGCCCAGGTCAGGCCCGTGAGGTTGTCCAGCACCACCGGGCCGGCGGCCGCGAAACGGGGCTGGGGCCAGGGCCGGCCTCGGCGCAGTTCGCCGTCCTGGCCGCTGCCCGCGCAGGGCAGGGCCGCGCCCGCGGCCGTGAAGCAGCGCACCTGACCCGTGGCGGGCAGGGTCTCGCTCTGCCCCCGCACGGGCCACAGCAGATAGGAGCGGCCCTTGTCGCCGTAGAACAGGCGGCCGCCTTCGGTGTGCAAATACCAGGCGTAGGCCGGGTTGCCGGCGTAGCTGGTGGCGCTCCAGTACCAGGCCAGCTCCAGGCCCACAAAGGAGTGGCCCACGGGCAGGGCCGGCCGGGCCTGGCTGTAGTCGATGAGGCTCACCAGCTCGCGGCGGTTGGGCAGCCGCCAATCGCTATAGCCCAGGTGCACGCGGTCGTTGAGCCCGGCCACCCGCTCCAGGGCCTCGCCCCAGAAGCAGGGCTCGGCCAAGGGTGACAGGTCTTGCAACCAGGCCAGGCCCGTGGCCCGGTCGCGCACCAGGCCGCTGTCCAAGCTGAATCTGGGCGGTGGGGCCAAGGCCTTTCCTTTCGGCCCCGCGGGGCCAACCCTGCCGTATGGCGGTCAAAAAACTAATACATCTGCTGCTGGCCTTATGGTAACACTCTTTTAAGGGGCCACCCACGGGAGGAGAGCGTGATTCGGCGAGCGGCAAAGGGCGGGCAATGGCCAAAGGGCCTGGGGCTGGCGGTTGTGGCCGCCTGCCTGGCCGCGGTGGCCTGCTCCGGCGGGGAGGAGAATCTCTCGGCCAAGGCCCGGGAGTTCAAGGCCGCGGCCCTGGGCTATTTGCAGCGTACCAAGGCCGTGCTGCCCCGCCTGGAGGGGCCGGGCCTGGACCAGAAGGTGGACCAGGCCCTGCGCCGGGTGTTCCAGGAGGCCCACGCCAAGGGTGCGCCCCTGCCCTGCGCCGTGGCGGTGCTGGACCGCCAGGGCCGGGTTATCGCCGGGCGCTACCCCGACCCCCAGAAGCCCGAGGGAGAGACGGTGGCCAAGCCGGGCCAGAACTACTCCCGCTACCAGGGCATGCGGCAGGTGCTCCAGGACGGCCGCACCATGCACTTTCCCCTGTACGACCCCAGCGGCGAGCTCTACGCCGTGTGCGCGCCCCTGGAGCAGGACGGCTCGGTGCGGGGGGCCCTGTGCCTGGGCTTCGACGCCCGCACCGTACACCAGGACCTGGGCGTGTCCGCCAAGGAGTTCCTGGCCCTGAACTTCAATCCCTAGGCCTGAGGCGGGGGGCTGGTTTTGGCCATGCTGCACAGACATGGGGCGGAGGAATACCGGATCAGCCTGCAGGGCGCGCCGGGCGGCGACCAGGTCCTGCGCCTGAGCGGCCGCCTGGACCTGCCGGCCACGGAGCATCTGCTGGCCCAGTTCCGGCGGGTGCTGGCGCCCACCCCGCCCGCCTCGCTGACCGTGGATCTGTCCGGGGTGGAGCACCTGGACAGCGGCGGGGCCCTGGCCCTGAACCTCTTGAGTCAGCGGGCGGCCGAGCGCCAGGTGCCCTTCAAGATGGAGGGCCTTAGCCCCCAGGCCCAGCAGATGCTGGCCCTGATGCAGCCCCAGCGCCTGGGCCCGCCGGCGCCGCCGCCCCATCCCCGCTCCCGCAACCCCGTCACCAACCTGGGCGTCGGGGTCCTGCGCCTGCTGGCGGACCTGGGGGAGGTGGTGGGCTTCGTGGGCTCGCTGGCCCGGGCCCTGGCCCTGGTGGCGCGGCGGCCGGCCATCCTGCGCTGGCGGGACGTGGAGCTGTACATGGAGCGGGTGGGCGTGGACGGCCTGCCCATCGTGGGGCTGATCAGCTTCCTGCTGGGGCTGATCATGGCCTTCATGAGCGCCATCCAGCTCAAGACCTTCGGGGCCAACATCTACGTGGCCGACCTGGTGGCGGTGGCCATGGTGCGCGAGCTAGGGCCCATCATGACCGCGGTGCTGGTGGCCGGACGCTCGGGCTCGGCCTTTGCGGCCGAGATCGGCACCATGGTGGTCAACGAGGAGGTGGACGCGCTCAAGGTGATGGGATTCAACGCCACGGTGTTCCTGGTGCTGCCCAAGATCGTGGCCGCGCTGTTGATGGTGCCCCTGCTGATCCTGTTCTCGGACCTACTGGGCATCGTGGGCGGCATGGTCATCGGCGTCACCTACCTGAACCTGACCGTGTACACGTACGTGCAGCACACCTTCAGCGCCCTGTCGGTGCCCGCCATCACCACCGGGGCCTTGAAGGGGCTGGTGTTCGCCTTCTTGATAGCCGGCATCGGCTGCCAGCGGGGCCTGACGGTCAGCGGCGGGGCCCTGGGCGTGGGCCGGGCCACCACCGCCGCGGTGGTGGCGGGCATATTCCTGATCGTGGTGGCCGACAGCATCTTCGCCATCGTGACGTATTACCTGTAAGGGAGGCGCATTGGTGAGCCAGACCGCCCTTAGCCCCAGCCCCAGCCAGCCGCCCATCGTGGTGGAGGGGGTGAGCCTGGGCTACGGCGGCAAGGCCCTCCTGGAGGGCCTGAGCTTCAGCGTGCAGTCCGGGGAGATCGTGGTCATCGCCGGGGGCAGCGGCTGCGGCAAGTCCACGGTGCTCAAGTCCGTCATCGGCCTGCTGAAGCCGCTGAGCGGACGCATCCTGGTGCACGGGGTGGACCTGGCCCGGACCTCGGACAAGGAGCTGGCCCAGGTGCGCCGCGGCTTCGGAGTGCTGTTCCAGTCTGGGGCCCTCTTGGGCTCCATGACCCTGGCCGAGAACGTGGCCTTGCCCCTGGCCGAGGTGGCCCACCTGGACCGCAGCGCCCTGGAGCTGCTAGTGCGCCTGAAGCTGTCGCTGGTGGACCTGGACGGCTTTCAGGACTACCTGCCGGCCGAGATATCCGGGGGCATGAAGAAGCGGGCAGCCCTGGCTCGGGCCCTGACCCTGGACCCCAGCCTGCTGTTCTTCGACGAGCCCTCGGCGGGGCTGGACCCGGTGACCAGCGCCGAGCTGGACCGGCTGATCCTGCGCCTGAACCAGACCCAGGGCACCACCATGCTCATCGTCACCCACGAGCTGGACTCCATCTACGCCATCGCCCACCGGGTGGTGCTGCTGGACAAGGCCGCCAAGGGCATCATCGCCGTGGGCGAACCCCACCGGCTGCGCGACGACTCCCGCGACCCACGGGTGCAGGAGTTCTTCCACCGCCGGCCGCGGAATTGAAAGGAAGGGGCTCATGAGCACCCAGGTCTCCAACTTCAAGGTGGGGCTGTTCGTGATCCTGGGCCTGGTGCTGGGGGTGGGCGCCATCGCCTGGCTGGGCGCCTCCCAGTACCTCAAGGGGGCCAAGATCTACGTCACCTTCTTCAACGAGTCGGTACAGGGCCTGCAGCCGGACTCCACGGTCAAGTACCGGGGCGTGGACGTGGGCCGGGTCAAGGCCATCCGGGTGGCCCCGGACTACCGCCTTATCGAGGTGGTGATGGCCGTGGAGTTCGAGGGCGACCTGTCCAAGGAGATGGTGGCCCAGCTGACCAACGTGGGCATCACCGGCATCGCCTTCATCGAGCTGGACCGCAAGAAGCCCGGCGCGGCCGACGAGTCGCCGCGCATAGACTTCGTGGCCGAGCACCCCATCATCCCCTCGCGGCCCTCGGAGTTGAGCCGCATCGTCTCCACCCTGGACAAGGTGATGAGCCAGCTGAAGGAGCTGGACTTCAAGGGCATGGGCAGCAAGCTGGACCAGACCCTGGCCAGCACACAGAAGCTCTTGGGCGACCAGCGGCTGCAGCGGGCCATGACCCACCTGGAGGCGGCCACCGCCGCCACCGAGAAGCTGGCCGCCCGCCTGAACCAGCGCCTGAACGACCAGACCGTGCAGGAGCTGGTGGACAACTCACGGGCCACCATAGCGGCGGGCCGGCGCATGCTGGCCGAGCTGGAGCGGGAGCTCAAGGCCATGCAGCTGGCCCAGACCACGGCCCGGGCCAGCCGGCTGTTCAGCGACCTGGAACAGCGCAGCCAGCAGATGGGCGCCCAGGCCCAGGAGCTGGCCCTGCAGGCCCAGGGCATCGGCCGCAACCTGGAGCAGGCCTCGGCCAACCTGCGCGACCTGTTGGCCCGCCTGCAGCATAACCCCTCGGCCCTCATCTTCAGCCAGCCGCCGCCTCCCCGCCGGGAGCGGGCGGCCAGGGGGAATTAGCCATGTTTTGGCAAGCCTTCCGCAACCTGACCTGGCCGGCGCTGGCCCTGCTGCTGGCGCTCATGCTGCTGCCCGCCTGCCTGGGCGGCCAGGCCCAGCCCTACGTCCACCAGTATTTGCTGGACTACCCCCCGCCGCGCCTGAGCGACCTGGCCCCCCTGCCGGCGGCGGTGCAGGTGGGCCGCTTCAGCGCCGCGCCGGAGCTGCAGAGCCTGAACATGTTCTTCGCCCCCCAGGGCCAGGAGCGCGACCACTACCCCTATCACCGCTGGCTGGTGAACCCGGACCAGTTGGTCAGCGGCGTGCTGCTCAGGGACCTGGTGGCCAGCGGCCTGTTCAAGGCCGCCCTGGGGCCGGGCAGCCTGCAGCAGGCCCGCTTCGTGATGGAGGGCGGGGTGCAGAGCTTCGCGGAAGAGGACCAGGGCAGCCGGGCCCAGGCCAGCCTGGAGCTGGTCATTACCCTGCTGGACACCCGCCAGGCCGAGCTATACCGCCGGGTGTTGTTCCAGCGCACCTACCGGGCTGAGCAGGCCATGAGCGCCCAGAGCGGACCGGCCCTGGCCGCGGCCATGAGCCGGGCCATGGCCGCGCTCTCGCCGCGCATCATCAAGGACGTACACGCGGCCATGCAAAAGCGCCTGGCCGAGGGAAAGCCGCCGCTCAGCAAGCCGGCCCCGCAGTAGGCCGGGCCGGGCGGCCGGAGGCCTATATCTTCTTGGACAGGGAGAAGCAGAAGGCGGCGCCGCGGCCCTGGACAGGCTCCAGCCAGGCCTGGCCGCCGTGGCGCTGGGCGATCTCCTTGACGATGGCCAGGCCCAGGCCGGTGCCCTCGGTGCCCTGGGAGGTGGCGGCGCGCTTGAACAGGGTGAAGAGCTTGTCGGCCAGCTCCGGCGGCACCCCCTGCCCGTCGTCGCGCACCTTGATCACCGCCTGCTCGGGCTGCTCTTCGGCGCTGACCTCTATGCGGCTGAGCTGGGGCCCGCCGTACTTGAGGGCGTTGTCCAACAGGTTCATCAGGGCCCGGGCCAGGGCCGCGCGGTCGGCGGTGAGCCGCAGGGGACGGGGCGGCAGGGCCAGCTCCACCCCGGCCGCCTGCAGGCGCTCGGCCAGCTCGTCGGCCAGCTCGGCCAGCACCTCCCCCAGCTCCAGCTCCATCGGCTCCAGGGGGGCCTCCTTGGCCCGGATGTAGTGGTTCACCTCCTGGGTCAGGTCCTCCAGGCGGCCGGCGGCCCGCTCTATCTGGTCCATGATCACCCGGCCCTTTTCATCCAGGCTGTGGTCCAGGTGCTTGGCCAGCCGCCGCACCAGGGCGTGCACGCCGCCGGCCGGGCTCTTCATGTCGTGGCAGGCGGTGTAGGCGAAGAACTTAACCGCCTCCTTCTGCTCGTTGAGCAGCCGGGCCTGCAGTACGCTCTCGGCGGCGGTGGCGGTGAGGTTGCCCATGACCATGGACAGGTCGATGGTGCTCATCTCCAGGGGGATCACCTTGCGGGCAGCCAGGTTCATCACTCCCAGCACCCGGTCGCGGGTGATCAAGGGCAGGCAGATGACCACCTTGAAGCCCTTGCTGGCCAGCAGGGCCGCCCGCCGGCGGTCGCCCAGGTCTTCCACGTGCATGGCCAGGAAGCTGCGGTCGCGGGCGGCCTTGCCGGTGAAGCTGTTGGGCGCGTAGACCGTCTCCAGGCCGCTGGGGTCCAGCCCGCGAAAGGCCGCCAACTGGAACTGGTCTCCGCCGGGCTGCATCAGATACACCCGGCCGGCGCTGACCCCGAACTCCTCCATGACCAGGCTCAGGGAGATATCCCAGACCTGATCCAGGTCCACGCAGATGGAAAGCTGGTTGCTGAGCTTGAGGAGGACCGACAGGGCGCGGTTGCGCTGGCCCAGCTGGTCCTGGTCCAGGGAAACGGTTATGAGGCGCTGGTTGCGCAGCACGGGTTTGCCCCGCCGCTAGAGCGGCCAGCCCTGGGGCGGGGCCCCGGGGCAGACGGGCCGGGGGCCGGCGGATCTAGGCGTAGTATTCGAAGTTTTTGACGAACTGGCCGATCTGCACGCCCAGGTACACGCACTGGGTGCCCTCCAGGCAGGCCAGGGCGTCCTTCTGGTCCAGCAGGGTGTGCAGGCGGAGGTCGCCCTTGCTCAGCATGATCACCCAGTAGTTCTTGTCCGGCTTGAACTCCAGGTCCAGGGTCAGGCCGTGCTTGGCTATCTCGGGGTACATCTCCCTGAGCTTGGCGGCCAAAGCGCCCTTGTCCATGGTTATCCTCCAGGCTAGGCGGGTCAGAGAGTGAGCTACGCCCTCATGCTAGAGGCAAGCCTGGGGGGTGTCAATGCCTAAGGGTCGGCCCTGGCAGGCTATAATGGAACCAAGCAGGGGAAGGAGGCGGAGTGTGCGCCTGAGGAGGCTGATCTGTTTGGCCGCGGCTCTCTTTATGGCCGGCTGCGGCGGATTATATGCCCCGGTGGGGGACCACCCCGCCCGCCTGGTGGTGGCCGTGGCCGGCCGCATCAGCCAGGCCGACATCGACCGGGCGGTGGCCGACAAGATAGGCCCCTTAGAGGACCAGCCCACCCTGGACCACTGGCTGGGCCCGCCCTTCTGGCAGGTGCAGGTGTCCCGGTTCGGAGGGGCCGGGGCGGTCTGGCGGCTGCAGCCCCTGTCGGGCCTGGCCCTGCCCCAGGTGGGCCTGGCCGCCAAGGGCCTGGCCGAGTTTCTGACCCCGGCCGGGCCCGGCCGCTACCGCCTGTTCTTCTCCTGCGTGGTCACCCACTACTGGTCCGAGGGCCTGCGCACCTATCAGGAGCCCATTTACGTGCGCATGTGGGGTCGGGACATGCAGCTAAACCTGCCCGCCGGCGGCCGCCTGGAGCTGGACCCCTTCAGCGGGCCGGGCCGGCCGTGAAGCGGGCCCTGGTACTCTGCCTGGGGGTGATGATGAGCGCCTGCGCCAGCATCGTGGACAGCCAGATATTCTTTCCCGAGCGGGAGCTGCAGGCCACCCCACAGCAGTTAGGCCTGGCCTATGAGGACGTGTGGCTGACCGCCGGCGACGGCACCAGGCTGCACGGCTGGTATCTGCCGGCCCCTGGGGCCCGCCACCTGGTCCTGTTCTGCCACGGCAACGCGGGCAACATCAGCCATCGCCTGGACAACCTGGCCCGGCTGCGGGCGGTGGGGCTGGCCTGCTTCATCTTCGACTACCGCGGCTACGGCCGCAGCCAGGGCTCGCCCAGCGAGGCGGGCATGTACCTGGACGCGGAGGCGGCCTTTGACTGGGCCCAGGCCCAGGCGGCCGGCCAAGGCGGCCGGGTGGTGATCTTCGGCCGCTCCCTGGGCGGGGTGGCGGCAGTATACCTGGCCACGGTGCGGCGTCCGGCGGGGCTGATCCTGGAGAGCACCTTCACCAACCTGGGGGACATGGCCAAGAGCTTTTTGCCCCTGCCCGGCCTGGGCCCCTGGCTGGGCAAGCGGTTCAACTCGTTGGCGCGGGCGCCCAGAGTGCAGGCCCCGGTCTTGATGCTGCACGGCGACCGGGATGACATCGTGCCCCTGGCCCTGGGCCGGGCCCTGTTCGCGGCCCTGCCCGAGCCCAAGCAATTCGTGCTGCTGCCGGGCGCCGGGCACAACGACACCTATCTGCAGGGCGGGGAGGCCTACTTCCAGCGCCTCAAGGCCTTCGTGGAGCAGATTCCCTAAGCCGGGCTACTTGACCAGGGGCAGCACCTGGCGGAACTCGTCCGTGCCGGCCTGGCCCAGGATCTCGTACATGAACATCTCGGTGGAGCTGATCACCGCGCCGGCTTGGGACAGGCGGGCGAGGGCCACCTGGCGGTTGGCCTCCACCCGGCTGGCAGTTGCGTCGGCGATGACCTGCACCCGGTGGCCCACCAAGCCCGAGAGCGCGGTCTGGGCCACGCAGATGTGGGCCTCGATGCCGCAGAGGATCAGGGTGCCCTTGTCCTGCTGCCAGAGCAGCTCCTGGAAGGCGGGCACCGCGAAGCAGTCGAAGGCGATCTTGTCTATCTTGGGGCTGCCCGCGGGCAGGGCCTGGGCGATCTCGGCCAGGGTGGGGCCCAGGTTGGCCTGCTCGCTGACCACCACCGGCAGGCCGGCGATGCCGGCGAACTTGGCCAGGCGCAGCACGTTGGCGGCCAGGGCCTCCTTGTTCTCCATGACCCGGTGCAGCTTCTCCTGCATGTCTATGATCGCCAGCAGGCAGTCCTGGCGGCGCAGCAGCGCCGGCGCCTGTCGAAGGTCCCGCTCCATGCCTGTCTCTCTCCCTGGGCCGGGGCCCATGCGCGGTTATCGGTCAGCGCTCATTTTAACAGAAGCGCCCCGGCCCGGCGCGGGCGGCTTGTCCTGGGCCGGGGGCGTGGCTTAACCTGATAGCAGCGGCGGAGCGATGCCCGCCCGTCACAGAGGAGATGCTCCATGAGAACATTGGCCGTCCTGTCCCTGGCCATATTACTGGCGGCCGCGGCCGGAACGGGCAGGGCCGTGGCTGCGGCCGCGGACTACGCGCTTTACGCCCAGTTGCTGCACAAGTACGCGCAGGGCGGCGCGGTGGACTACGCGGGCCTGAAGAAAGAGCGGGCCAAGCTGGACCGGTTCCTGGCGGCGATGGCCCAGGTGGAGCCGGACAAGCTGGGCCGGGCCGCGCAGATGGCCTTTTACATCAACGTGTACAATGCCTGGACCCTGTGGCTGATCCTGACCAAGTACCCGGACCTGAAGTCCATCAAGGACCTGGGCAGCCTGTTCTCCGGGCCCTGGTCCAAGAAGATCGTGCGCCTCAGGGCCGGGGTGCTGACCCTGGATGAGGTGGAGCACGACATCCTGCGGCCGCGCTTCAAGGACCCCAGGGTGCACTTTGCGGTCAACTGCGCCGCCAAGGGCTGCCCGCCGCTGCGGCCAGAGCCCTTCACCGGCGACCGCCTGGACCAGCAGCTCGACCAGGCCACGGCCGCGGTGATCAACGACCCTGGGCGCACGGTGCTCAAGGGCAACACGCTCTACCTGAACAAGGTCATGGACTGGTACGCCGGCGACTTCCCGCGGGACCAGGTGAGCTTCGTCAAGAAGTACGCCCGCGGTGAGCTGAAGAAGAAGCTGGATGCCCTGGGGGACAAGGTGCGCATAGAGTATCTGGATTATGACTGGTCCCTGAATAGCAAGTAGAGAAGGGAAAAAAATCGCGATTATATACTTGACAAACCCAACGCCCCTTGCTAGAGTATAAACATCCCCACCAGAAGCGCCAACTTCCAGTGGGGACTGACCGCAACCCTGATGTTGGAGGCATCAAGGTCATGGCTACCAAAAACAATATCATGCAAGCTCCGTATTTCCAAGATGAGGACAAAGCCAGAGAATATCTAGAAAGTATTCGCTGGCCCGAGGGTCCGATTTGCCCTCATTGTGGCGGGCATGAAAAAACCTACCGCCTTGAGGGCAAGAGTCACCGCAAGGGCTTGTTGAAGTGCGGGCACTGCCGTAAGCAGTTCACCGTTACCGTGGGCACCCTGTTTGAGCGGAGCAAGATTCCGCTGCATAAGTGGCTCCTAGCCGCCTACCTGCTTTGTTCCTCCAAGAAGGGCATTAGCGCCCACCAGCTACACCGGATGCTGGGCATTACCTACAAGAGTATTTGGTTCTTGGTCCACAGGCTCCGCGAGGCCATGGCCGATCCTGTTTTTACCGACCAGCTAGGCGGCGCGGGCAAGTACGTTGAAGCGGACGAGACTTATTGGGGTAACAAGGGTAAGCAGCGGCGCGGAGCTAGAGGCGCGGCGCACAAGGAAAAGATATTCTCCCTGGTGGAGCGTGGCGGGAATGTGCGGTCTTTCCATGTGTCCGCCGTCAGCGGGGCTACCCTAAAGCCCATTCTAAGACAGCAAGTGGACCGTGACACCCACGTTGTGACCGATGAAATGAAGTCCTATCAGGGCTTGGAAAAGGACTTTACGGCGCACAGCACCGTGTGTCACGCTAAGGGTGAATACGCGAGGGGGCCGATCTACACCAACACCATTGAGAATTATTTCAGTATTCTCAAGCGGGGGTTGACCGGAGTTTATCAGCACTGCGGCCCTCAACATCTGCGGCGCTATGTGGGCGAGTTCGACTTTAGGTACAGCAACCGTAAGTTCAACGATGTTGAGCGCACCATTCTTGCCCTGCGGGGCATTGAAGGAAAGCGGCTGGTGTACCGGGACTCGTCAGCGGTTTGCGCCCGGCAGTAAGCGGGGGCAGCAAAATGGCTCTAGACAACCCGAAAAGACCAGACCTCACGCTGGAAATTTCTGGTTCCTTGCTTTCTCCTGAGAGGTTTATTCGTGGAGCAAATGCTTTTTTTAACATTGTTAAAGACATTGCAGGATACATATGCGCTAGCCAAGTAAAAATCAAATGGAATGTTTGGGTTGGGGAGGGAAGTCGCCTTATAGGGGCGCTGCCTATAAATACAGCGCCCGCTGTATTTGACAAAATCAAGAATATGGTGCATCAAGGGAGCCAACTTTTAGAAGAGAAAGCTGACTTCCCTCCGGGTTTTAGCGAGACTACGATCAGGCATTATAATCGCCTAGCTACTTTGGCCGCCACGGATGACGAAGATGATACAATTGTAAAAATATGGATTGACCAAAAACCGAGTAATATTACACATCGCACTGTGGCCAATACGGCAGAACTACTTAAGGCAATATATGAAGATTATGGTTCTGTGGAGGGCCGACTTCAAGTAGTATCTGAAAGAGGAGGGCTACAATTTAAAATTTATGAACCCATCCATGATAATGCAATAAAATGTTTTATAGATAATGATATGCTATCCCAAGCAATTAATTCCTTCGGGAAGAGAGTAGAAGTTTATGGTTTAATAAGATATAGGGCAGATGGTGTTGAGGTTTCTGTTAAGGTTGAAGATATAATAGTATTTCCACCACCGGAACAATTACCCAGCGCACAATCTGTCCGGGGTTTATTGGGGGAACGCCTTGAGCCGTGATGTATTGTATTGGGATTCAGATACCTTTTTAAGTTGGTTGCAGGACGAAAAAGGTAAAGCAGAACAGTGTGAAGGCGTAATAGAATCCGCCGAAAACGGGCAACTATTGATTGCCACGTCCGCCTTTACTCTTGCAGAAGTGCTATATCTGCGCGGGCGCGGGAATGTCCCAAAAGACAAAAAACAAGAAGTTGTAAAATTTTTTAAAAATGATTATATAACGATAATAAATGTTACTAGAAAAATAGCAGAAAATGCGAGAGACTTGTATTGGGATTACAATATACATCCCAAAGATGCTATTCATGTAGCCACAGCGATTTTTAAAAAAATTGAAGAACTAAATACTTTTGATGTTGGACTTTTGGGAAAAAATGGCAAGGTTGGGAACCCCCCGCTAAGAATATGCCAACCCAACCGGCCACTACAGAGCAAATTACAGTTTGGAAATGGGTCAAAGGGTCGCTGGGTTTCTGTTGACGGAGCATCGAAAGCAATGGTTTGGATTGAGGAATGAAAAGAAAGCCGAAAAAAGAAAACAAGCCCGACCTCCTCGATTTTGATCGCGTAGTCGAACAACTACTCAAGTCACCCCCCAAGCCCAGACCCGTCCCTAAGCCCAAGCCAGCCAAATAGCCCCAACCGGGGCCTTGGGTTTCTCAACTATATAATCGCGAAAAAAATTATAGGAGGCCCCGGAAGATCCGGGGCCTCCCACTTTTTGACCAGCCAGGCATTGAACTCTGGTTAGAGAAAGTCATCGCAATTAGCCGGGCATTGTTTATATCACGGCCGGCACAGCCAGCCGCCGGCAGACAAGGCGGCCGGCGAGCGAGCGCCGCAGGTGTAGTTGAAACTACATCGAGGCGCGAGCGAAGCCGGCAACGCAGTATGCCGGGCCCAAGGCTTGGGCTCCCAGATATTTTCAACGGGAGCCTAAGTGGTCGAGCTTGGCAGATGGCATCTCGACCCGCTCTGCCCCCAGCGGCCCGCTGGCTGGCGCAGCCGGGCTAGGCCAGGCGCGAGGCCACCAGCTCGGTGATGTCCAGCACCTTTATCTTGCCGATCTTCTCCTTGCGGGCCCGGGCCGCGGCCTGGTTCAGGGAGTTCTTGCAGGAGGGGCAGGCGCTGACCACGGCCTCGGCGCCCGAGGCGATGGCCGCCTTGATGCGCGCCAGGGCGATGTCCCCGCCCAGGGCGTTGTCAAAGGCCTTGACCCCGCCGCCGCCGCCGCAGCACTTGGCCAGGCTGCGGTTCTGGGGGAACTCCAAGAGCTCCACGCCGGGCAGGGCCTTGATCACCTCCCGCGGCGGCTCGTACACTCCCAGGTGCCGGCCCAGGTCGCAGGGGTCGTGGTAGATGACCTTCAGGGCCGGGGCGTCGTCCTTGAACCTGAGCTTGTTCTCCTTGGTCAGCCGCTCCAGCAGGAACACGGCGTGCTCGGGCTGGTAGCCGTCGCCGAAGCCGTGCTTGGGGTATAGCTCCTCGAAGGTCTTGTAGCAGCCGGCGCAGGCCGTGAGCAGGGTACGTACGCCCTTGTCCTTGAACAGGGCGCTGTTGGCCGCGGCCACGGCGTCGAAGGTCTTCATGTCCCCCACCAGGTAGGCCAGGTAGCCGCAGCAGTTCTCCTCTTCGCCCATGGTGGTGTAGTCCAGGCCGGCCGCGTCCAGGATCTTCATCAGGGCCGGGGTGATGCGCACGTCCTGGTAGGAGGCCACGCAGCCCAGGTGCAGCATCACCTCGGCCTGGTCCTTGGCCTGGTAGCCCACGGGGTAGGAGTCGCAGCGCTTGTTCCGGGGCTGGGCAAAGGGGTTGCCCAACTCGATCATGTCGCTCATCAGCTTCTGGAAGGTCTCGGGCAGGTAGCCCTCCTGCACCAGGCGCTGGCGGGCGGCCTGCACCACCCCGGCCACGTTCACCTGGGCCGGGCAGGTGTACTTGCAGTTCAAGCAGAGCATGCACTGGTACAGGCGCCGGGCCATGTCCGCGCTGGGCTGGGCCTGGCCGGTCAAGAGGGCGAAGGCCAGGGTGATGCGGCCGCGGGCGTTCATGGCCTCCAGGTTGGTCTGGGCGTAGGTGGGGCAGCCCAGGCGGCAGAAGCCGCACTGGATGCAGGCCACGATCTCGTTGTCGATCTCCCCGAAGCTGGCCACCTTCGCGTGGCCGGCGCGCAGGGGTTCGAAGCCGCTGGCCTGGTACATGTCGCCGATGGAGCCTCTCAGGCCCATCTTGCCGGGGTTGAGCACGCCCTGGGGGTCCAGGGCGTCCTTGATGGCCTGCATCACCTCCATGCCCACCGGGCCCAGCTCCACGTTGATGTAGGGCGACTTGGACATGCCCAGGCCGTGCTCGGCGCTCATGGTGCCTTCCATGGAGGCCGTGACCTCCACCAGCTCCAGGGCGATCTTCTTGACCGCCTCCCACTGGGCGGCGTTCTTCACGTCCATGATGAAGGTGGCGTGCAGGTTGCCGTCGCCGATGTGGCCGAAGGTGGCGATGGGGAAGCCGTGCTTGGCGCCAATGGCCTGTATCTGCTTGATGGTCTCGGGTATCTTGCTCACCGGCACCCCGAAGTCCTCCATCAGGGGCACCAGGCGGTAGCCGGGCTTGAGGCGGCTCATGGCCGGCACCAGCCGGTGCCGCGCCTCCCACAGGGGCGCCTTCTCCACCGGGTCGTCGGTCCATTTACTGCGCAGCATGCCGTGCCCCGCGCTGATGGCCTCCACCTGCTTCACGTAATCGTTCACCGCCGCGCGGTGGCCGTCCAGCTCCAGCATGATCATGCAGCCTACGCCGGGCTCCACCTTCAGGCCGATGGCCTTGACCAGCACCTGGATGGACACGTCGTCTAATATCTCGCAGGTGGCGATGGGCACGCCGGTGGTGAGCATCTCGGTGACCGCGCCGCCGGCGCTGGTGATGTCGCCGAACTCCAGGCGGGCGCTGATGGCGTACTCGGGCTGGGGCAGGATCTTCACCGTGGCCTCGGTGATCACCCCCAGGGTGCCCTCACTGGCGCAGAAGAGCTGGGCCAGATTGTAGCCGGAGCTGGTCTTGGGAGCCTTGCTGCCCACCTTGAGCACCCGGCCGTCGGCCAAGACCACGGTGAGGGCCATGACGTAGTCCTTGGTGGTGCCGTACTTGACCGCCCGGATGCCGCTGGCGTTGGTGTTGATCATGCCGCCGATGGTGGCGATGCCGGCGCTGCCCGGATCGGGCGGGAAGAAGAAGCGGTCCGCGGCCAGGGCCGCGTTCAGGGCCCCGCAGATCACGCCCGGCTGCACGCGGGCGTAGTGGTCGGGCAGGTTGATCTCCAGGATCTGGTTCATGCGGATGAGGTTGAGCACCACCCCGCCGTTGGGGGCCAGGGCCGCGCCGGTCACCGAGGTGCCGCCGCCGCGGGCGGTCACCGGCACGCCGGCCTGATGGCAGACGGAGAGGATCTGGCTGACCTCTTCGGTGCTGCGCGCGAAGACCATGGCCTCGGGCAGGCCCATGTGCACGGACATGTCCCGGGCGTAGGCCAGGCAGTCGGCCTGGTTCACCACTACGTTCTGTTCACCTACTATCTCAGCCAGTCGCTTGCTGATTTCCATGGCTGCACCTCCTGACGCCCCCCTGGCTAAAAAGATCGGGGAGGGGTGCCGGCGCCCCTCCCCGTGGTTCTAAGCCTGCCCCCGGCTAAAGGTGCGGGCCCAGAGGCCCTGCCCTCCTGCCGGGATGCTAAATCGAAAATAATATCGGAGCAGCATTTCTAGGTCTGCCATTTCTAGGCCTGCTCCTGGTTCATGCGATCGATCTCGCCCTGGACCCAGTCGGCGTAGGCCTGGCCCTGCATCAGGGCCCCCAGCTCGGCCTCTAAGTCGCTGGGCTTTATCTTGCATATCCAGCCCGCGCCGTAGCAGTCGGCGTTGATCAGCTCGGGCTCGTCCTCCAGGGCCTCGTTGCCCGCGGCCACAGCGCCCGACACCGGGGCGTAGACCCGGCCCACCCACTTGCCGCTCTCGATGGAGCCGAAGGGCTTGCCCTGGGTCACCTCGTCGTCCTCGGCGGGCACGTCCACGAAGGTGATCTCGCCGGCCAGCTTTTGGGTCAGGTCCGTGGTGCCCATGACCACCAGATCGCCCTCCACCCGGGCCCAGAAGTGGTTTTGGTCGTAGTAGAACTCGTCGGGAAAGTTATAGCCGGCTACCTCCATGCACTGCACTCCTTGACTGGGCCCCCAGGGGGGCGTTTGGCTGTAGCGGGTCGGGCGCGGCGGGCGCCCGCTGTGGTTTCTGGTGTAGCTATATCATAGCACAGGGTCCGGGCGCGACCTATTGTGCCAGGGCCTCTAAAAGCTCCTTGGGCTTGGCCCGGTTGAGGCTGAAACCCAGCTCGTCCGGGCTCAGGCCCAGGCCCAGGCCCATTAGCTGGGTCAGGTAAATCACCGGTACCGCCAGCTTGGTCTCCAGGGACTTGGCGATCTTCTTCTGCTGGCCCTCGTACATCACGTTGCAGAAGGGGCAGACCAGCACCAGGGCCGTGACCGCGGCGGCGTTCAGCTCTTTCAGCTTGGCCCCGGCCAGGCGGCCGGCCAACTCCTCGTCCACGCCCAGCACCCCGCCGCCGCAGCACTCCTTGAGGCTGGGGTGGTTCAGGGCCTTGGCGCCGGTGGCCTCTATGAGCTGGGCCAGGGAGTGCGGGTCCTCGGGGTCGTCCAGGCCGTCCAGAGCCTGGCTGGGCTTCAGGTAGTGGCAGCCGTAGTGGGGCGCAAAGGTGAACTGGCTCAGGTCGCGCACCATCTGGGCCTGGATGGCCTCCAGGCCCAGCTCGGCCAGCAGGAAGCGCACCAAGTGGGTCACCCGCACGCCGGGCCGGTAGCTGAGCCCCACCGCGGCCAGGCGCTCATTGACCTCCGCGGCGGCCCCTGGGTCGCGGCTCAGGTGGTGCTCGGCCTCGGCCAGGTGGGCCGCGCAGGCCGAGCACAGGCAGACCATGGGCAGGCCGTGGGCCTTGGCCTGGGCCAGGGCCTTGGCGGCCACGGTCAGGGCCGCGGCCTGGTCCACGCCCTTGAGGGGGAAGCCGCAGCAGGCCAGGGCCGGGTCGTCCACCAGCTCCAGGTCCAGCTTGGCCGCCACCTTGCGCGCCGACAGCTCGTAGTTGAGGTTGCGCACCGGCACCGTGCAGCCCAGGAACAAGAGCGCCTTCATGCCGGCTCCTCCCCGGACCCCTCGCCCTCGGGGGCGATATTCAGCAGGCGCTGGAAGTCCTGGGGCCGCTCCTCCACCGGCGGCAGGCCCAGCTTGGCGCGCTTCTCATTCTCGAACTCGCTCACCTGCAGCAGGCGGCCGTGCTTGGCCAGAAGCGAGGCCCCGGCCCGGGCTGCCGGCGGCGCGCAGCCGGCCCGCGCGGCGATGTTCTTGATGGCCGTGAGCACGTCGGTGAAGCGCACCTGCTGGGGGCAGACCTCGGCGCAGGAGTAGCAGGCCGAGCAGCGCCAGATCAGGGGCGAGGCCAGCACCTCCTCCCGCCGGCCCAGGAGCGTAAGGCGGATGATGCGGCGGGGGTCGTAGCCGGGCAGGTGCCCGGCCACCGGGCAGCGGGCGCTGCAGGCCGCGCAGGCGAAGCAGGACTTGAGCCCCTGGCCGCCGGGCTCGGCGGCCACCTGGTGCTTGAAGCCGGGATCGCCGTCGTTGAGGCGCATCATCCCTCCAGGGCCCCGGCGGCCATCTGGTCCACGGCCTGGGCCAGGGCGCGGGGCTGGTTGGAGGCCAGGTGCAAGAACTGCACGCTCTCTGGGTCTAGACCCAGCTCGCCCAGGGTCTGGGACGCCTGCTCAGTGCGCAGGCGGGCGCGCAGGTTGCCGCTGACCGAGCGGCAGTTGCCGTCGTGGCAGCCGGCCACCAGCACCCCCCGGGCACCCAGTTCCAGGGCCTTCATGATCAGGTGCATCCCCACCCGGCCGGCGCAGACCACCGGCTGCATCACCAGCCCGGCCGGCCAGACGTGGCCGCCGGCGCTCAGCTCGCCCACGGCGGGCATAGCCGAGTTGGCGCAGGCGAACAGCACCAGGCGCGGCTGGGCGGCCAGGGCCAGGGCGCGCTCCAGGCCGGCGAACATCTCGGGGTTGGACCAGCCCGGCGGCGCGATGGCCTGGGCCGGGCACTCGGCCGCGCAGACCCCGCAGGCCACACAGCCCGCTGGCGCGCACTGGATGCTGTCCACGATGTGCCGGGGCACGCCATGCGGGCAGGTGCGCACGCAGGTCAGGCAGCGGGCGCAGATCTTGTCCCGCACCACGGGCATGGGCACCAGCTTGCCGGTCAGGCGCTCGTGCAGGTCCGCGGCCGCGTCGGCGGCTTCCTCCCGGCGGGCCGCGCCAGGGGCGGTGCCGCGCAGGGCGCCCAAGATGTACAGGCCCGTGCGGCTGCTGCGGCCGCCGCTGAAGCGGGGGTTGTCCGGCAGCAGGGCCGGCCAGGAGGGCCAGAGCAGGCGGTTGTCCAGGAAGGCCGGCCTGGGGGCCGCGGCCTGGTCGGCCAGCACGATCAGGTCCGGGGCCAGCTCCAGGTCCTCGCCCAGCAGGGGGTCGGGCCAGGCCAGCAGCCGGCCGCCCTCCCTGACCGTCAGTTCGCCAGGGGCCACCCGCATGGCCAGCACCCCGGCTTGGCGGCATTCACGGAACAGGCGCTCGCCGCCCTCGCTGGCCACCCTGGCCTCGCTGAACAGCAGCGCCACCTGCAACCGGGGCCGCTGGGCCAGGGCCAGGGCCGCCCGCAGGGCGCGGCTAAAGGAGTCGGCGGTGAGCGGCCGGGCGGTGCCGGCCAGGACCGCCGCGTAGAGCCAGCCGTCCGGCGGGCCGGATATCTCCTGGGCCTGGAGCTGCCACACGGGCCGGGTCAGGGCCGGGTCCAGGCCGTCCACCTCGCAGGAGACGCTCCACTGCCCGGCTGGGGCCAGCACCACCGCGCCGAAGGTCTGGGTGGCCGCGCCCTGGGGCCCGGCCAGGCGGGCCCGGAAGGCCCCGGCCGCGCCGGTCAGCTCCGTCAGCTCGGTCTGGGGGGCCAGGGTCACCGAGGCCGGCAGTTGGGCGGCCAGGAGGCTCACCTCCTCGGGGTCGTCGTCCTGGCCGGGGGTGTGGGCCGCCGCCAAGGGCGTGGCCAGGAGCACCGGGTGGCCCAGGGCCGCCGCCTCGTAGGCCGCGGCCAGGGCGGCCAGCCCGGCCCCGGCCACCAGCACGTTCAGGGCCGGCTGGGGGGCGTAGACCGGGGGCAGGGTGGCCAGGGCGGCCCGCCCGGCGGCGCGGGCCACGGCCGCGGCCGCCCGGGCCAGGCGCAGGGCGTCGTCTCCGCCGCCCACCTCCAAGGCCAGATCCAGCCAGGCCACGGGCAGGCCCAGCAGGCGCCTCTTGAGGGCCGGCGGGGCCGCGGCCTCGGGCGCGGTGACCACCACCGCCTCGACGAGACCGCCGCGGTCCAGCGCCACGCCGGCGGCCCGGGCCACCAGCTCCGGGGCCAGGCCCTCTAGGCCGGGCCGCTCCAGCCAGACCAGGCTCACCCTAGCCACGGCCCGCCTCCTGGGCGACGTGGGCGGCGGCGGCCGCGGCGGCCAGGCCGGCGTGGTCGATGCTCTCGGCCAGGGAGCGCGGCCCCCGGCAGGCCCCGGCCACGTACACGCCGGGCGCGCCGGCGGCCACCGGGGCCTGGGGCTGGCCCAGGAAGCCGTCCACGATGCGGGCCAGGCCGAACATCTGGGCCAGGGCGGCGGCCCCGGCCGGTGGGCCCAGGCCCTGGCTGAGCACCACCAGATCAAAGGCCTCGCGCCGCTGCGCTCCGTCGGCCAGGGCGAAGACCACCTCCGGGCCGGTCGCGCCCAGGGCCACCTCGCCGGGCATGGCCCGCAGGAAGCGCAGCTCTTGCCTCAGCTCGGCCAGCTCCTCTTCCCAGGCCCGGCCGTAGTCCTGCACGTCCATGTGGAAGAAGGCGATGTCCATCTCCGGCCGGCCGGCCTTGAGCAGGCGGGCCAGGCGCAGGGCGTAGCCGCAGCAGACCCGCGAGCACCACAGCCGGCCCAGGGCCTGGTCCCGGGAGCCCACGCACTGGATGAAGGCCAGCTTGGCCGGCGGGGGCTCATTCTCCCAGGCCCCCAGGGCCAGCCTGGCCTCAAGCTCCAGGGCGCTGATCACCCCCGGCACCCGGCCGTAGCCCAGGCTGCTTTTCTGGGCCGGGTCAAAGGGCTGCTGCCCCACGGCCAGGATCACGGCCTGGGCGGCCAGGCTGAGGCGGCCGGGCAGGGGCGCGCCAGGGCCGGCGGCCGCGGGCTGGGCCGGGCCGGCTGGGGCCAGCTCCACCTGCCAGCCGCGGTCACGGGGCTGGGCAGTGGTGGCCAGGGCCGAGGTGTAGATGGTGATCTGGGGCCGGACAGATGCCTCGGCCAGAAGGTCGGCCAGGCGGCAGGCCCCGCAGCGGGCGCAGGCCGCCACAGCCTTGCAGCAGAAGTCCCGCGCCCGGCCGCCCAGCACGGGCTCGCGCTCGGCCAGCACGCAGGACAGTCCCCGGCGGGACAGGTCCACGGCCGCGGCCAGGCCGGCCACGCCGCCGCCCAGGATCAGGACTGGCGTGCTCTGGGGGGTGTCGCTCAAGCTGCTGCTAATCTCCAAGGCCAGAGGCCGCCGACTCCGCCCGACGGGCGCGGCCTCCCACCGGGGCAGAGGATATGCCCCCTGTTTTGCGCTTGACAAGCCCCAAGGGCCTGCCTATAGTGCAAGTTAGCTAGATTGTAGCTAATTTGTAGTCATCTTGTCCACCCGTTTTTGGCTTCCGCCGCTGCTTTTTTGGCCCTGGGACCGGCGGCGGGTCGCTGCCGGCTGGAGGCCCCACCATGCCCGAAGCACCGCCGCCCATCGCCGCCGCCAAGCTGATGAAGAAGCTCATGGCCGAGCATTTCCTGGGCCTGGACCAGGCGGCGCGGGAGGGCAGCCCCAAGGTGGCCTGGTGCACCAGCGTGGGCCCGGCCGAGCTGCTGCACGCCATGGGCTTCCTGGTCTACTACCCCGAGAACCACGGCGCCCTCTTGGGCGCCACCCGCATGGCCACCGAGACCATCCCGGTGGCCAACGCCGCCGGCTACAGCCCGGACATCTGCTCCTACCTCACCGCGGACGTGGGCGCTTTCCTCAAAGGCGTCACCCCCCTGACCAAGGCCTACGGCATAAAGAGCGTGCCCCGGCCGGACGTGCTGGTGTTCAACACCAACCAGTGCCGGGACGTGCAGGACTGGTTCCAGTGGTACGGCCGCCACTTCGGGGCGCCGGTGATCGGGGTGCGCACCCAGCGGGGGGTGGGGCCGGTGCTGGACTCCATGGTGGCCGACATCTCCCGCCAGATACAGGCCCTGGTGCCGGCCCTGGAGAAGATCAGCGGCAACAAGTTCGACATCGATCGCCTGCGCGAGACGGTGGGGCTATCCAAGCGCTGCACGGTGATGTGGCGCCGGGTCTTGGAGTACGGGGCCAAGCACCCGGCCCAGCTCAGCTTCTTCGACCACACCATCCACATGGCCCCGGCCGTGGTGCTGCGCGGCCTGCCCGAGGCGGTGCTCTACTACGAGACCCTCTTGGCCGAGCTGATGGAGAGGGACCAGCAGGGCCTGGCCGCGGTGCCCGGCGAGCGCTTCCGCCTGTACTGGGACGGCATGCCGGTGTGGGGCCGGCTGCGCATGTTGGGGGACCTGATGGCCTCCCTGAAGACGGCCATCGTGGCCTCCACCTACTGCAACTCCTGGATATTCGACGCCTTCGACGCGGCCGACCCCTTCGACTCCATGGCCCGGGCCTACCTGGAGCTGTTCATCGTGCGCGACGAGGACTTCAAGGAGCGCTACATCCTGGACCACGTGGCGCTCTACGATTGCGACGGGGTGGTCTTCCACGACGCCAAGACCTGCCCCAACAACTCCAACAACCGCTACGCCATGCCCCAACGCCTGCAGGAGCGCCACGGGGTGCCCACCCTGGTGATCAACGGCGACCTGAACGACCTGCGCTGCTTCAGCGACGAGCAGGCCCGCACCAACCTGGAGGCCTTCGTGGAGCAGATCGAGGAACTGGCCGCCTGATGGTGACCGGCGGCGTGGACATCGGGGCCAGCGCCACCAAGGCGGCCCTGCTGGACCGCAGGGGCCGGCTGCTGGGCTCGGCGGTGCTGCGCTCGGGGGTGGACTTCGCCGCCAGCGCAGACAAGGCCCTGCAGGCGGCCCTGGCCGAGGCCGAGCTGACCGCCGACGAGGTGGGGCCCATCTTCGCCTGTGGCTACGGCCGGGGCAACGCGGCCATTGCCCAGGCCACCCGCACCGAGATCGCCTGCCACGCGGCCGGCGCCTACCACTACTTTCCCCAGGCCCTGACCGTGGTGGACATCGGCGGCCAGGACAATAAGATCATCAAGGTGGCCGCCGACGGCGCGCGCACCTCGTTCAAGATGAACCGCAAGTGCGCCGCCGGCACCGGCGCCTTTCTGGAGGAGATGGCCCTGAGGCTGGACCTGCCTCTGGAGGCGCTCAACGGCCTGGCCGCCGGGGCGGCCCAGGAGGCCTCTTTGGGCTCCTACTGCACGGTGTTCACCGCCACCGAGGTGCTGGCCAAGATCCGGGCCGGGGTGGCCGTGGCGGCCCTGGTCAAGGGGCTGTTCCGCTCGGTGGTCAAGAGAGTCCTGGAGATGGACACCCTGGAGGGCACGGTGGTGATGACCGGCGGGGTGGTGGCCCACAACCCGCACCTGGCGGTCATGCTGGCCCAGGAGGCCGGCCGCGAGGTGCACCTGCCGCCGCACCCCCAGCTCACCGGGGCCATCGGCGCGGCCCTCTTGGCGCGCAAGAGCCTGGAGCAATACGCGGCCTGAGGGGGCCGCCCATAGGCAAGGGAGGGAGACACGCCATCATGAACCGCTGGCTAACCATCAAGGACATCCTGAGGGTCAACGCCCAACTGTTCCCGGACAAGGAGGGCGCCGCCGACCTGCAGCGCTCGCTCACGTTCAAAGAGTGGAACCAGCGCTGCTGCCGCCTGGCCAACGCCCTGGCCGAGATGGGGCTGAACAAAGGCGACCGCATCGCCATGCTGGGCTACAACAGCCTGGAGTGGCTGGAGTTCTACGGGGCCTGCGCCAAGGGCGGCTATATCGCGGTGCCCATCATGTTCCGCCTGACGCCCAAGGAGTACACCTACATCCTGGATAACGCCGAGGTCAGCGCCTTCATCGTGGAAAAACCTTTCGTGGATGACGTGGCCAAGCACAGGGGCGACTTCAACACCATCCCCGCCGGCCGCTACATCTACTACGGCCAGGCGGGCCCGGCGCCCCAGGGCTTCGTGCACCTGGAGGACATCATGGCCGCGGCCTCGCCGGCCGAGCCGGCCACCCCGGTGGTGGACAAGGACACCTGGATCATCATGTACACCAGCGGCACCACCGGCCGGCCCAAGGGCGTGGTGCGCACCCACGAGTCCCTGGCGGGCATGTACTGGACCAACATCGCCTCCATGGGCTACGACCGCGACGACCGCGGCCTACTGGTCATGCCCATGTGCCACATCAACAGCGTGTTCTACTCCTTTGTCTTCACCTGCCTGGGCGCCACCTGCGTGGTGTACAACTCGGTGTCCTTTGACCCCGAGCACATGATCAAGACCCTGGCCGAGTTCAACATCACCTTCACCTCCCTGGTGCCCACGCACTACATCATGATGCTGGCCCTGCCCGAGAAGGTTAAGTCCAGCTACAACGTGGACTGCGTGAAGAAGCTACTCATCTCCTCGGCCCCTGCCCGCCGCGACCTGAAGCTGGCCATCATGGACTACTTCAAGAACTCGCAGCTCTACGAGGCCTACGGCTCCACCGAGGCCGGCCTGGTGACGCTTCTGTTGCCCCACGAGCAGTTCGACAAGCTGGGCAGCATCGGCCGCGAGATTCCGGGCACGGACATCATCAAGCTGTTGGACGAGGACAAGAAGGAGGTGCCCCTGGGCGAGGTGGGCGAGTTGTACTCGCGCGGGCCGGCCCTGTTCAGCGCGTACTGGAAGATGCCCGCCGAGACCGAGGCGGCCTTTGCCGGCGGCCACTTCAGCGCCGGGGACATGGCCTACCAGGACGCCGAGGGCTACTACTACCTGGTGGACCGCAAGAAGAACATGATCATCACCGGCGGGGAGAACGTCTACCCCAGCGAGGTGGAGGACTGCCTGGGCGGCCACCAGGCCATCAAGGACGTGGCCGTGATCGGCGTGCCGGACGAAAAGTGGGGCGAGCGGGTGACTGCGGTGGTCATCCTGCACGCCGGCTTCGAGGCCAGCGACGCCCTGGCGGGCGAGATCAAGGAGTTCACCAAGGGCAAGATCGCCGGCTTCAAGCGGCCCAAGGACGTGTACTTCGTGGCCGAGAACGAGATGCCCCGCACCGGCACCGGCAAGATCCTGCACCGGGTGCTGCGCGAACGCTACGGCCACTGGTCGGACAACAAGAAGTAAGCCCGGAGCCTATCCGGCAGCAGCAGTCAATACCCGCCCCTCTAAACGGAGCAGAGCATGTTCAAGAAAGCCTTCATCCCCTACAAGGGCTACTGGTCTTCGCCCTTTTCCCGCTGGCAGATGTCCTTCCAGAACCAGCACCCGGTCAAGCTGGCCGCCTCCACGGCCCAGAAGTTCCTGGGCCTGCGCGGCATCAGCCCCCAGAGCTTCGACGGCTGCACCCTGGGCATGACCATCGGCATGCCCTCCTGGTTCTACGCCAACCCCTGGTTCTGCGCCCTGCTGGGCAACCCCAAGATCAGCGGCCCCACGGTCAGCCAGGCCTGCGCCACCAGCGCCACGGCCATCTACACCGCCGCCGCCGGCGTGGAGTGCGGGGCCTTTCAGTGCAACCTGGTGGCCACCACCGACCGCTGCAGCAACGGACCCCACACCATCTGGCCCAACCCCCTGGGGCCGGGCGGCGAGGTGCTCAGCGAGAACTGGCTCATGGACAACTTCAACCACGACCCCTACGGCGGCCAGCCCATGTTCATGACCGCCGAGCTGGTGGGCAAGGACGCCGGCGGGGTGAGCAAACAGGAGTCCGACGCCCTGGCCGTGCGGCGCTATGAGCAGTACCTGATGTCCACGGCCAACGACCGCGAGTTCCAGAAGGGATACATGATCCCGGTGGACATCCAGGTCAGCAAGAAGAAGACCGTCACCGTGGAGACCGACGAGGGCATCAGCCCCTGCACCGCCGAGGGCCTGGCCGCCCTGAAGGCCCTGGTGCCGGACGGCGCCCTGAGCTTCGGCTCCCAGACCCACCCGGCCGACGGCAACGCGGGCCTGATCCTGGCCACGGCGGAGCGGGCCAAGGAGCTGAGCGCGGACCAGAAGGTGACCATCCAGCTCCTCTCCTACGGCTACGCCCGGGCCGAGAAGGCGCGCATGGCCGCGGCCGTGACGCCCTCGGCCCAGATGGCTCTGAACCAGGCCGGCATCAAGGTCAAGGACCTGGCCGCGGTCAAGACCCACAACCCCTTCACCATCAACGACATCGTCATGGGCCGCCTGATGCAGATACCGCCTGAGATATTCAACAACTACGGCTCCTCCCTGATCTTCGGCCACCCCCAAGGCCCCACCGGCGCCCGCTGCGTGGTGGAGCTGATCGAGGAACTGGTCAAGATCGGCGGCGGCTACGGCCTGTTTGCCGGCTGCGCGGCCGGCGACACCGCTGCGGCATTGGTGGTCAAGGTCTCCTAGCCCCACGCCCCGCCAACTCCGCGCCGGCCGGCCTCCCGGCCGGCGCCTTGTTTTGGCCGGGGATATTGGTTGCCAGGGCCGGCGGCTTGGGGCAAGCTGGGAATGAAAGCCGCTATCATACAACCCGGAGGTATGCGATGAAGGCCAGCGAGGTTCCCCTGTTGGTGCGCCGGGAGATCGAGGCCGCGGTGCTGAACCAGGTCTACCAGACCCTCAAGGAGCAGCTGGGCCAGGACCAGGCCCTGTCTCTAATGGGCCAGGCCGTGGAGTCGGCCGCCGAGCAGGCGGGCAAGGCTTTTGCGGCCGAGACGCCGGGCGGCCGGCCCAATATGGCGCACTTCGCCAGCATCTGGCAGAAGCTGGCCGCGACGCCGGGCTCGCTGGAGATCAAGGACGCCAGGCAGGAGGCCGGCGGCATGACGCTCACCGTGACCCGCTGCGGCTACCTGGAGCTGTACCGCAAGATGGGCCTGCCCGATGAGCTGGGCCCGGTGCTCTCCTGCGCGCGGGACTTCGCCTTTGCCCAGGGCTACTCGCCGCACCTGAGCCTGGAGCGGCCCACCTCCATCGGCCAGGGCCAGGACTGCTGCCGCTTCAACTACACCTGGCGCGAGTAGGCCGGGCGCGGAGCGAGGGGAGGGGCGTATGCTGCTCAGCGGATACCGCAAGAGCCTGTTTCGGCCCGAGTGCAACCCCAGCTTCCAGAACCTGCACTGCATCGCGGAGCTGGACCAAGACGTGGGCCCGGCCCTGCCCTACCTCAACACGGTGCTGGGCGGCTCCCAGTACACCCTGGACCCGCCCTCGGTCACCTTCCGGGTGCACGGCCGCCTGATCACCGTGCATGCCGACCGCATCGCCATCAACGCCCTCAAGGACGCCGAGGAGGCGGACAAGATACTGGGCTGGCTGCAGCGGGAGATAAACGAGGCCTGGCAGCGGCGCGGGGAGATCGAGCCCAGCTACCAGGCCGCGCCCCAGCCCCAGGTGTTGGAGATACTCCGGCTGCTGCCCAAGCAGGCCGGCTGCGGCCAGTGCGGCCAGCCCACCTGCCTGGCCTTCGCGGCCCTGGCCGCCCAGGGGGCCCTGGGCGCCGAGGACTGCCCGCCCCTGGACGACGAGGCCCGCGGAAAGCTGGCCGCCTACCTGGGCCGCTTCAACTTCGATTCTTAGATTGTAGCGGGAGGAGGCCTGAGCCCGCGGCGACGCCGGGCAGAAGGCTTCTTATGTCAACTCTTCGCCCAGCGGCGCCCAGGCGGCGTGGCTGCGCGCCGTCTGCAGCCGCGGCTGCACCTGGCTGAGCCGGTGGCGGCTGATGGGCAGCTCCAGCCCGAATTGCCCCAGGCGCAGATAGCGGGTCCGTCCCTTTTGCCCGATGCCCCAGGCATGGTTGAGGTTGACCAGATGCGACCGGTGGATCTGCAGGAAAGAGGCCACCGGCAACCGAGGCAGGAGGTCTTTCAAGGCAAGCCTGACCAGCACGTTGCCCAGATCCTCCCCCCTGGTGAAGAAAACCCGGCAATAGTGATCTTCCACGGAGACGTGGGTTATCCGGCTAAAGGGCAGCCGCGCCGGGGTGGCGCCCAGGCCCAGCTCCAGGCGCCCCTGGGCCGGGGGCGCGGCCGCTGGTTGCGTGGCACGAGGACTCAACTCCTGCGCCGGCGCCTCTGCAATGACCTGCGGCTTTAGTTGCCGGCCCCGGGCCAGTTGCAGGGTCAGAAACACGGCGGCGAACCAGGAGGGCAGGGCATAGAGCAGGATGGTGACCGTGTCTGGCCTGGCCTGGGGGAAGGCCAGGAAAAAGCCCATTACCTCGGGCGCATAGAAGTACACCAGACAGAGGCCCAGGGTCCTGTGCAGGGCAAAGCCCAGTAAAAACCCCCCGCCCCAGATCAGCCACTGCTTACCCACGGTCCGCCTGCGCCAGGCGCCCCATTGCCGGGGCAGGCACCGGGCCAAGGCATCCACGCCCCACAGGCACAGGGCGTAAATCAGGGCCTTGTGCAGGGAGAAAACCGTGGTGAAGGCCATCCTGTCCAGCAGAAAGACCGGGCCCCGATAAACAATCCAGGCCAGCAGCCCCTCCAGGAAAAACAGGCCGGCCAGCACCAGGTAGAACAGCAGGCGGTTGTGGCCGTCGCTGAAAACCGCTCCCAGGGGGGCGGCCAGGTACTCCCGGACCATCCGCGGGCGGCCAGGGGCCGCTAGACTGGTGTCAGCCATGGCTCCCTCTTGACTGAGGAAGCCCATCTTACCCTGGCCGCCGAGCCGACACAATCTCCGCCTTTATTGGTTTGGGGCGGCGCCAGCCCGCCTCTTGGTGCCACTGGCGACTTTGCGGCGCCATCCGCGACAATCGCCTTGCCCGCGTTCAGGCGGCCCGGAACAATGCCCTCACGGCGGGGCAGAGGAGGCCAGCCGTGAGGAGCAAAAATCCAGCGGGAGGCGAGAAGCCATGAATCTAAAGGAGAGGAAGCTGCGTCAGGCGGGGGTCTGGGTTCTGGCCGCGCTAGTGGCGATGACCTGGCTGGCCGGCTGGGCGGCCCCGGCCCCGGCCGCCCAGGAGACCGTGGTGAATGTAACGGTGGTCATGAGCGGACCCCGGCCCACGGTGCTGCCGGCCGGGGACTCCAAGGACCACTTCATCGGGGCGGGCCAGCGCATTGGCAAGGCGGTGTTCAGCGACGGCAGGGAGGCCAAGTACAGCAACGTGTTCACCTTTGACATGCAGCGCGGCAAGAGCTTCAACTCCCAGGGCTACACCAAAATGGTGTTCGCGGACGGGTCCTGGCTGTTTTTCCAGTGGAAGTCGGCCGTGGTGGGCCGGGACAAGAACGGGACCCTCGGCAAGGGCCAGGGCGTCATCCTCAAGGGGGCCGGTGCTTACCAGGGCATCAAGGGCACGGCCACCTTCAGCAACCGGCAGCTTCCCCCCAGCAAGGAGCACCCCCAGGGGGCCACCGAGGCCAAGGCCGTGCTCCGCTACACCCTGCCCTAGCGGCCGGGGCCGGGCGCGGCCCTAAAACTGCACGGTGACCTGGCCGGGGTGCTCGGCCACGCTTCGGCCGATGACCGCGCCGGCCACGCCGCGCTCGCGCAGCATGGCCAGGGCCGGCTCCACGTCCGCGGGCGCCAGGCCCATGAGCATGCCACCCGAGGTCTGGGCGTCGGCCAAGAGGTCCAGCAGCACCGGGTCCGCCGGGCCGTGCAGGATCAGGCTCTTCTCGCAAAAGGCGCGGTTGGCGTGGCTGCCCATCGGCACCAGGCCCAGGGAGGCCATCTCTTGGGCCTGGGGCAGGATGGGCACCGCCGCGGCCTGGATGACCAGGCCCAGGCCCGAGGCCTTGGCCATCTCCTGGGCGTGGCCCAGCAGGCCGAAGCCGGTGATGTCCGTGGCCCCGCGCACGCCCAGGGCGGCCATCACCTCGGCGGCCGGGGCGTTCAACGCGGTCATCACGGCCACGGACTCGGCCACGGCCTGGGGCGAGGCCAGCCCGGCCTTGAGCGCCGTGGCGATGACGCCGGTGCCCAGGGGCTTGGTGAGCACCAGCGCCTGGCCCGGCTGCAGCCCCGCGTTGGTCACCAGCTTGTCCGGATGCACCACGCCGGTGACCGACAGGCCGTACTTTAGCTCCGGGTCCTCCACCGAGTGGCCGCCGGCCAGCACCGCGCCGGCCTGGTGCACCTTGTCCAGGCCGCCGCGCAGGATGTCGCGGAACACCTCCCGGGGCAGGTCCTTGATTGGGAAGCAGCAGATGTTCAGGGCGGTCAGGGGCCGGCCGCCCATGGCGTAGACATCGCTGAGGGCGTTGGCGGCGGCGATCTGGCCGAAGAGGTAGGGGTCGTTGACGATGGGGGTGAAGAAGTCCACGGTCAGGATCAGGGCGATATCGTCGGTGAGACGATAGACCCCGGCGTCGTCGGCGGTGTTCAGCCCCACCAACAGGTTGGGGTGCTGCTCCACGGGCAGCCCCTCCAGGATTCCGGCCAGGTCGCCCGGACCTATCTTGGCCGCTCAACCGGCGGCGCGGGCCTTTTCGGCCAGCTTCACTTGCTCGGCCACGCTCTACTCCTTTAGCTCAACGCCTCAAAGTGGCCCGCAGGCGGTCGGGGTGGAGCAAGAGCTCCAACGCCTCCCGCGGGCCGGGAACCACCACGTCGGCGGCCATGAGCGCCTGGGCACAGGCGCCCTCGGACCCCAGCACCGCGATGCCCAGGGCCGCCGCCCCCAGCATCAGGGCGTCGTTGGCCCCGTTGCCCAGGGCCGCCACCGAATCGGCGCCCAGCTCCTCTACGATGGCCAGCTTCTGGCCGGCCTCGTCGCCGGGGCGGATCAGGGCCAGGCGCACCTTTGGGCCCAGCAGGCCGGCGGCGGTGCCGAAGGTGTCGGCGGTGACCAGGTGGCAGGCCAGGCGGCCGCTGAGATCGGCCACTGCCTCGGCCACCCCAGGCAGCATGGCGCCGTCCAGGGCCAGGGTGCCGTTGAGGTCCAGCACCAGGTGCTCCAGGGTCAGACTGCGCCAGCCGGGGACCTGCAGGGCCAGGGCCAAGCCTAGCTCTCCTGCCCCACGGCGTCCAGGCCGGCCATGCACAGGGCGATGAAGGCCTGGGCCGAGGGCGAATGGGTGCGCTTTTTGCGGGTCACCAGATAGAAGCGGCGGCGCAGGTCCAGGCCCGCCACGGCCACCTCCGTGAGCCGGCCGGCGGCCAGCTCCTCCACGATCGCCCGCCGGCTGACGAAGCCCAGGCCCACCTGCGAGCGCACCGCCTGCACCACGGCCATGGTGGAGCCCATCTCCGCGGCCACGTTCAGGTCGCTCACCTCCAGCCCGGCCTTTTTGAGGGCCTTGGTCAGGAACATGCGGGTGCCGCTGCCCGGCTCGCGGAAGACCAGGGGCACCGTGCCCAGGTCCTTGGCCTTGAGGCTGTCGCCGTAGGGGTGCCCCGGCCAGGCGGCCAGGCAGACATAGTCGTCCATCAGGGGGGTGAAGGAGAGCCGCTCCTCCTCCATGGTGGCTCCCACCAGGCCGGCCTCCAGCTCCCCGGAGAGCACCTGCTCCACGATCTGGCGGGTGTCGCCGATCTTCAGGGTCACCTTGACCTCTGGGTGCAGCAGGCGGAAGCGGCCGATGAAGGCGGGCAGGATCCATTGGCCGGGGATGGTGGAGCCGCCCACCACCAGCTCTCCGCGCAGCCGGCCCAGGAAGGCGTCCATGGCCCGCTGGGCCTCCTGCACCAGGGCCAGGATGCGCTGGGCGTACTCGTAGAGCAGGTCCGCGGAGCGGGTGGGCAGTATCTCCCGCCCCAGGCGGTCGAACAGCCGCACCCCCAGCTCCTCTTCCAGGCTCTTGATGTGGCCGCTCACCGTGGGCTGGCTGAGGTACACCTCCTCGGCCGCCCGCGAAAAAGACCGGCATTCAAACACCTTGGCGAACACCTCCAAGCGCCGCAGGTCCATGCTTTTGCCCCCAAACGTATCGATATTAGCTTTTGATACCTATCAGATTTACCAAGGATACCAGGGGCAGGGCCGATCGGTCAAGCCGGCTCAGAAGCGGCCGCCGCCGGAGCGGAAGATGGACCACACCAGCCACAGGCCGATGACGGCGCTGATGATGTAGCCCAGCACGCCTAGGGCGGGCAGGCCGAAGAGCTTGGGCTCCACGCCGGTGGTGATGATCATGGAGCTGCCCACGATCAAGGCGGCCAGGATCAACCCCACCGTGACCCGGGAGGAGCCCTCCTGCACGGCCCGGGTCAGGGGCTTGAGGCCCTTGATCTCCAGGGCCAGGCCCAGCTCGCCCCGCTCCAACTGGCGCAGCACCGTCTCCAAGCGCCGGGGCAGGTCCTGCAGGAAGTGCAGGCCGTCGGTGATGTGGGTGAAGACCCTTCGCGCCACCACGTCCGGCCGCCAGCGCTCCAGGTACAGCCGCCAGACATAGGGTCGCGCCGACTCCACCGGCCGGTATTCCGGGTCCAGGGCGTGGGCCACGCCCTCCATCTCCAAGAGGGCCTTGTCGGCCAGGGCGTACTGCAAGGGCACCCGCAGGTGATGCTGGCGCATGATCTCCATCATCTCCAGGATGATCCGGGAGGTGTCCGGCGGGCCCTGGCTGGTGGCGCGCACCACCTCCAGCAGGTGGCCCACGTCCTGCTCCAGGGCCGGGTCGCCGCCGCCGCGGGCGGTGACCCCCATGTCGGCCCAGGCCTGCACGATCTGCTGGGGGTTGTTCTGCAGGATGGCCATCAAAAGGTCGCAGAGCTGGTAGCGGTCCTGGTCGTTCAGGCGGCCCACCAGGCCCCAGTCCAGCATGGCCAGGCGGGGCTGGCCGGCCTCATCCTGGGTCACCATCAGGTTGCCGGGGTGGGGGTCGCCGTGGAAGAAGCCCTTGAGCAGCACCTGCTCCATCATGGCCCGCACCAGGTCCTGGCCCAGGCGCTTGTTTTCGGCCGGGCTCAGGGCGGCCTCGGCCAGGCGCTGGCCGCGCACCAGCTCCATGGTGAGTAGGGCCGGCCGGCACAGGTCCAGGTGGGGGGCCGGCACCAGCACCCGGCTGTCGCTGGGTAGCTGGGCCCGGGCCACCAGCATGTGGCGGGCCTCCAGGGCGAAGTCCAGCTCCTGGTGCAGGGAGCGGTGCATCTCCTGCACCAGGGCCGGCAGGTCGTAGGGCTTGACCGCCTCCACCTCCTTGTCCAGGGCCCGGGCCAAGACGGCCAGTAGCTCCATGTCCGCCTCGATGGTGCGCACGATGCCCGGCTTGCGCACCTTCACCGCCACCTCGCGGCCGTCGTCGGCGCGCACCCCCCGGTGCACCTGGGCCAGGGAGGCGCTGGCCAGGCACTTGTGGTCGAACTGGCGGAAGCTCTTGTCCAGGAGGCCTTCCAGGGCCCGCTCCACCTGCTCCTTGATCTGGGCGAAGTCCAGGGGCGTGACCTGGTCCTGCAGCTTCCTCAGCTCCAGGAGCATCTCCTTGGGCAGCAGGTCCGGGCGCTGGGACAGGAGTTGGCCCAGCTTGACGAAGGTGGGGCCCATCTCCTCGGCCACCATGCGCAGGCGGGCGTAGACGTTGTAGCGCCGGGCCAGCTTTTCCCCGCCGGCGGGCGGGACGGCCTTGCCCAGGGGCAGGCCCATGCGCTCCACCAGGTCCGCGAAGCCGTGGCGCACCAGCACCACGGCCAGCTCGCTGAGGCGGCCGATGTTGCGGATGGCCTCCAGCAACGCCTAGCCGGCCTCCTGGTCCGGGCCGAGGCGCTTGGCCAGGTTATCCAGGCCCAGCTCCAGCTTGGCCACCCGCCGCTCCAGGGCCTCCAAATCGCCGCGCGAGGCCAGGTTCAGCCCGGAGATGACGCTGTCCACGGTGTCGCCGGCGCGCTCGCCCAGCTCCCGGGCCTGGCGCTTGGACTCCTCCACCAGCTCCTGGGCCAGCTTCTCGGCATCCTCGGCGCTAAGCTTGCCCTGCTCCACGGACTGGTCGAAGAGCTTCAACGCTTTTTCCTTGCTCAGCACCACGGCCCCCAGGCTGGCCAAGAGCAGATTTTTGACGGTTTCCAGCATGTTCACCTGCCTTTGTTTCAACAAGCCGCCCAAGCCAAGAGCCGTAACTTATCGGTGATTATCCTTGACGCCCGAACAAGCGGCTTATATCGTTTAAGTATACAAGGGGGGTGCGCCCCTCTTGGCCTCCGGGCGATGCTGCTCCCCCCGCCCGACAAACCGGGCGGGGGTCGGTTTTACCCGGGAGGCAGCTAAGCTAACTGCTCCTGCTTCAATCCTAAATCGCCCCAGGGGTCATGTCAATTTGGCAGACCCCCGCCAGCCATGCGCCTGGAGGGCAGACTGGTGACCGCCGCAAGCGACAAAGACCGCCCCGGCCAAGGAAAACGGGGCATGCACGGCGGCAGCCTGGTGCTGGCGGTGGTGGTGGCCACTCTGGTGCTGCTCAGCACCCAATACCTGTTCGCCAGGGGCTATCTGGAGGCCCATGTCCAGGGGTATCTGCAGGACCACCTGCACCAGGTGGTGAGCCTGGCCGGCTCGCCGCCGGCCGCGGACCAGGCCCGGGCCCTGCGCCGGGCCCAGGCCAACCCTCCGGTGGGCCTGGGCGAGGGGCGGCTGGCCTACACCTACGGCCTGGACGGGGAGGGCCGGGTGCTGGTGCCCCCCCGGCGGCCGGGGCAGCCCCTGCCGCCGGCCGCGGTGCGGGCCGGCCTGGCCACTAGCGGCCCGGAGGGGCGGCGGCTCATTGTCCAGGGCCGGCCGGCCTGGGCCGTGGCCCAGCGACTGCCCGGCGGCCTGGTGGTGGTGAGCCAGGGGTTCTTGAGCGACTACCTGCCGCCCGCCCTGAGCTCCCTGATCAAGGCCAGCCTGCTGGCCACCCTGGGGCTGGTGGCGCTGATGACCCTGTTGGCCGTGCTGCTGGTGCGCCGTAGGCTCAGCCGGCCGCTCAGGCGGCTGACCGCCGAGGCCGAGCGGGTGGCCTCCGGCGACCTGACCCCGCCCCTGCCCCTGGCCGGCCGCAGCGACGAGCTGGGCCGGCTCTCCCTGGCCCTGAACCACCTGACCCTGGCCGCCCAGCGCATGGTGGGCCAGGCCGCCGCCGAGCAGGACCGCTTCCAGCACCTGTTCAACGACAGCAAGGACGGGGCCTTCATCACCGACCAGTACGGCCGCCTGGTGGAGGTCAACGAGGCCCTGCTGGAGATGCTGGGCGGCGGCGAGCGGGAAGAGTACCTGGGCCGGGACCAAGTGGATGAGCTTTTCCTGGACGCCGAGGAGGGCCGGCTCTACCGCGACAGCCTGACCGCCCAGGGCTACGTGCAGGACTTCCCGGCCGTGCTGCGCCGGCGGGAGGGCGGCAGCTTCGAGGCCCTGCTCACCGTCACCCACGACCCGCGTTCCTACACCCGCTTCGGCCTGGTCCGCGACGTGACCCGCATGCGCGCCGCCCAGCGGGCCCTGGTGGAGAGCGAGGCCCGCTACCGCCGCCTGGTGGACAACGCCCCGGACATCATCTACCGCTGGTCGTTCGAGGACAACCGCTTCGAATACCTGAGCGCCTCGGCCCATGAAGTCACCGGCTACAGCAACCAGCGCCTGGTGGACAACCCGGAGGTGTTCTGGCAGGCGCTGCACCCCGAGGACCGCCAGCGGGTGGCCCGCAACTGGACCAGGCTGATGCGCGGCCGCGGGCCCACGGTGAGCCAGCAGGAGTTCCGCGTCATCACCGCCGAGGGCCACACCCGCTGGCTGATGGAGCGCAGCATCCTGCTGCGCGACGAGTTGGACCATCCCCTGGCCCTGGAGGGCATCGCCACAGACATCACCGACCGCAAGCTGGTGGAGCTGGAGCTGGTGCGCGGCCAGCAGATGGTGGAGCAGACCCTGCAGGGCCTGCCGGCAGCGGTCATGGTCATAGACCGCGAGCACAAGGTGGTGCACTGGAACAAAGCACTGGAGGCCATCACCGGGGTGCCGGCCGACCAGGCGGTGGGCAGCAACCGGCAGTGGCACCCCTTCTACCCCCAGGCCCAGCCGGTGCTGGCCGACCTGATCCTGGACGGCGATGACGAGAATATCAGACACCTGCCCGGTGCCGAGAACGTCAAGCCCTCCAAGCTGGTGGAGGGCGGCTGGGAGGGCGAGGGCTTCTACCCCGGTCTGGGCGAAAACGGCGTGCACCTGTACTTCCTGGCCGCGCCCATCCGCGACGCCGGGGGCCGGGTGGTGCGGGCGGTGGAGACCCTGGTGGATCTGACCGACAAGCGCAACCTGGAGCAGGAGCTGATCAAGATGTCGGTCACCGACAACCTCACCGGCCTGTACAACCAGCGCTTCTTCTACGCCTCCCTGGGCCGGGAGATGGAGGCCTCCCAGCGCTACGACCTGCCCCTGTCCCTGCTCATGGTGGACATAGACCTGTTCAAGCGCTTCAACGACAGCTTCGGCCACCTGGCCGGCGACCAGGCCCTGAGCCAGTTCGCCGAGGTGCTCAAGCGCTGCGTGCGCGGTATGGACCTGTGCTGCCGCTACGGCGGCGAGGAGTTCGTGGTGCTCTTGCCCCACGCCGCCCTGCCCGAGGCCCTCAAGGTGGCCGAGCGCGTGCGGGCCGGGGTGGCCGCCACCCTGCTGCAGTTGGAGAACAACGACGGCCAGCGCACTACCAGCCGCATCACCGTCAGCCTGGGCGTGGCCACCCTGGGGGCCAAGGAGGACGAGCAGGAGTTCGTGCGCCGGGCCGACGCGGCCCTGTACGCGGCCAAGGAGGGGGGGCGCAACCTGGTGGGGGCCAGCCTGGCCGGCGGCGAGCTGAAGGTGCAGCCCCGGGGCGCCCCGGCCCAGGACAACTCCCGCGAGCAGCAGCCCGCCTCTGCTTAGGAAATGCCTAGATACGCCCGCTGCACCCGGCCGTCGGCGGCCAGCTCCCGGCCGCTGCCGCTGAGCACCACCCGGCCGGTCTCCAGGACATAGGCCCGCTGGGCCAGGGCCAGGGCCGCGGCCGCGTTCTGCTCCACCAGCAGCACCGTCACCCCCTGGGCGTGTATGCGCCGGATGATGTCGAACACTTCGGCCACCAGCCGGGGCGACAGGCCCAGGGAGGGCTCGTCCAGCATCAACAGGCGCGGCCGGCCCATGAGGCCGCGGCCCAGGGCCAGCATCTGGCGCTCGCCGCCGGAGAGGGTGCCGGCCGCCTGGCGGCGGCGCTCGGCCAGGCGGGGGAAGGCCTGGTAGATGCGGGCCAGGTCCTCATTGAAGGCTGCATCCTGGCGCCGGAAGTAGCCGCCCAGCACCAGGTTCTCCTGCACGGACAGGTTCACGAACACCCGCCGGCCCTCGGGCACCAGGATCAGCCCCTGGCGGGAGAGGCGGTGGGCGCCGACGCCGGCGATCTCCCGGCCCTGGTAGCGGATGGAGCCCGCGGCCGGCCGGAGCAGGCCGCTGACCGCCGCCAGCAGGGTGGACTTGCCGGCGCCGTTGGCCCCCACCAGGGTCACGATCTCGCCGGCGGCCACGCTGAGGCCCACCGCGCGCAGGGCGGTGATGCCGCCGTAGCGCACCGTGAGGTCCTTGACCTCAAGCACGGCCCGCCTCCTCGCCCAGGTAGGCTCGGATCACGGCCGGGTTCTGCTGCACCTGGGCGGGCGCGCCCTGGGCGATGATGCGGCCCTGGTCCAGCACGGTCAGGCGCTCGCAGAGGTTCATCACAAAGCGCATGTCGTGCTCGATCAACAGAATGGTCAGGCCCATTTCGTTGCGCAGGCGGCGCACCAGGCTGGCCAACTGGGCGGTCTCCTGGGGGTTCATGCCCGCGGCCGGCTCGTCCAACAGCAGCAGCCGGGGCTGGGTGGCCAGGGCCCGGGCGATCTCCAGCAGGCGCTGCTGGCCGTAGGCCAGGCTGTCGGCGCGCTCGTCGGACAGGCGGGCCAGGCCCACCAGATCCAAGAGCTCCGCGGCTCGGGTGAACATGCGCTCCTCCTCGGCCGCGTAGCCAGGCAGGCGCAGGATGGCCGAGAGGAAGCTGGCCTTCAGCCGGCCGTGGAAGCCCACCAGCACGTTCTCCAGCACCGACAGATCGTCGAACAGGCGGATGTTCTGGAAGGTGCGGGCCAGGCCCATCTGGTTGATGCGGCTGGGCCGCAGGCCGGCGATGGGGCGCTGGTCAAAGTCGATGCGGCCGGCAATGGGGCGCACCCGGCCGGTGAACAGGTTGAAGCAGGTGGTCTTGCCGGCGCCGTTGGGCCCGATCAGGCCGGCCAGCTCGCCGGGGGCCAGGCTGAAGTCCAGGCCGTCCACGGCCAGCAGCCCGCCGAAGCGGCAACTGAGCCCCTGGGCCCGCAGCAGGGCCGGCCGGCTCACGCGCGCCTCCGGTCAAAGAAGGCCAGGAGCCAGCGCCAGGAGAACTCCCGGCGGCCCAAGAGTCCCTGGCGCATGAAGATCATCACCGCGACCAAGATAAGGGAGAAGATGACCATGCGCATGCCGGGGATGCCCGGTATGTGCAGGCCGAAGAGGTTCAGGGGCTCCTCCACCACCCGCAGCCACTCGCCGCCGTAGGTGAACAACAGCGCGGCCAGGAAGGCGCCGGTGTTGGAGCCCAGCCCGCCCACCACGATGATTATCAGCAGATTAAAGGTGAGGAAGAAGGTGAACAGCGAGGGGCTGATGGTGGTGATGAGGTGGGCCAGGAGCCCGCCGGCCACGCCCTCGAAGAAGGCGCTGGTGGTGAAGGCCAGCATCTTGTGCCAGAAGGCGTTGATGCCCATGGCCTCGGCGGCCACCTCGTCCTCGCGCACCGCCTTGAGGGCCCGGCCGTAGGAGGAGTTGACCAGGCGCACGATGACGAACAGGGTCAGGGCCAACAGCCCGCCGGACCACCACAGGTCCGTGAGGTGGGGGATGCCCTTGAGACCCAAGGGGCCGTTGGTGATGCTCTGGGTGTTGTTGGCCACCACCCGGATGACCTCGCCGAAGCCCAGGGTCACGATGGCCAGGTAGTCCCCGCGCACCCGGAACACCGGAAAGCCCATCAAAAAGCCCATCAGGGCCGTCAAGAGGCCGGCGATCAAGAGAGCCGGCAGCAGCGGGATGCTGATCATTGACAGGGGCCAGATGATGGGCTCCAGGATGAAGCTGGCCGCCTTCTCGGCCGGGGATAGCGTGAGAAGGGCGGTGACGTAGGCCCCGCAGGCCACGAAGGCGTTGGGCTCCAGGGAGAACTGGCCGGTGACGCCGTTGATGAGGTTGTAGCTCACGGCCAGCACTGCGAACAGGGCGGCCACGCAGGTCATGTGCACCACGTAGCCGCTGGCAAAGGCCTGCAGCAACCACAGCCCGCCGGCCGCGGCCAGGCAGGCCAGAATGGTCAGGCGCTGGTCCCGGCGGCGGGTGGTGTGGGCCGCGGGCAGGGGGCCGGCCGTGAGCCAGCCCCGGCTCATTCGGGCAGCTCCTCGCCCATGATGCCGGTGGGCTTGAACAAGAGGATGCCGATGAGCAGCACGAAGGCCAGGGCGTCGCGGTAGCCGGCCAACTGCGGCAGCCAGGCCACCAGGAGTATTTCGGCCAGGCCCAACAAGAGCCCGCCGATCATGGCCCCCACCACGTTGCCGATGCCGCCCAGCACCGCGGCCACGAAGGCCTTTAGTCCGGGCAGCACGCCCATCAGGGGGTTGATCTGGGGGTACTTCATGGCCCAGAGCACGCCGCCGGCCGCGGCCAGGGCGCTGCCGATGGCGAAGGTGGCGGCCACCACCCGGTTGGTGTCGATGCCCATCAGGCGCACGGTGACCAGGTCCCGGGACAGGGCGCGCATGGCCATGCCCAGGCGGGTGCGGTAGATGACCACCAGCAGGCCGGCCAGGATCAGGGCGGTGATGATGGGCGTCCAGAGGCTAAGCGACAGCACCCGCACCGAGCCCCACTGGTAGATCTGGTTGAAGACCTCCGGCCGCAGGAAGGCCTTAGGCCGGCCGCCGAAGACCACCAGGCCCAGGTTCTCTAAAAAGAAGCTGACCCCGATGGCGGTGATCAGGGCGCTGATGCGCGGCGCCCGTCGCAGCGGCCGGTAGGCGCCCTGGTCGATGAGCACGCCCAACAAAGCCGTGAGCAGCATGGAGCCCATCAGCGCTGCCCACCAGGGCAGGCCGAACTGCACGGCCCCGAACCAGGCCATGTAGCAGCCCACCATCAGCACGTCGCCGTGGGCGAAGTTGATCAGGCGCAGGATGCCGTAGACCAGGGTGTAGCCGATGGCGATGAGCCCATAGAGGCTGCCCAGGGTCAGGCCGTTGATGAGTTGCTGGGCTAGCTGGGCGCCGTCCATGCTGCTGCCTTAAAGGAGCGGGCGGGGCCCTCTCGCCCCGCCCGCCAAAGGACTTCCTTAGGGCTGCACCGTGGCCACGTAGACGAACTGGCCGCCCTGCACCTTGAGGATCACCGCCGGCTTGACCGCGTTGTGCTGCACCAGGGTGAGGACGCCGGTGACGCCGGGGAAGTCTTTGGTCTGCGCCAGGGCCGCGGCCACCTTGGCCCCGGCCAAGGACTTGGCCCGCTCCATGGCGTCCAGCAGGGCGTTGTAGGAGTCATAGGACAGGGCGCTCACCGAGTCCGGGGCCTCGTTGTAGGCCTTGCGGTAGGCGGCCACGAAGCTCTTGCCGCTCTTGGTGGTCACGCCTTTCTCGTCGAAGTGGGTGGTGAGATACAGCCCCTCCACGGCCGGCCCGCCGATCTTGATCAGCTCGGCGGCCTGGGCCGCGTCGCCACTTAAGAGCGGCTGCTTGAGCCCCAGCTCCCGGGCCTGGCGGGCGATGAGGGCGTCCTCGGTGAAGTAGCCGGGTACGTAGATTATGTCCGGCTTGGCCGCGGCGATGGCCCCCAGTTGGGCGCTGAAGTCCTGGTCGCCGGTGTTGTACTGGATCTTGAGCACCACCTTGCCGCCCAGCTTGCTGAAGGCGCGCTCAAAGAAGCCGGCGATGCCCACGCAGTAGTCCTGGCTGATGTCGATCATCACCGCCGCGGTCTTGGCCTTGAGGTTGGCCCAGGCGAACTTGGCGGCCACGCTGCCCTGGAAGGGGTCGATGAAGCAGATGCGGAAGACGTACTTCTTGCCCTGGGTGACCAGGGGGTTGGTGGCCCAGGGGCTGAGCATGGGCACCTTGGCCTGCTCGGCCACCGGCGCGGCGGCCAGGGAGTTACTAGAGGTCAGGCAGCCGATGATGGCCTGCACCCGGTTCTTCTGGATCACCCGGTTGGCCGCGTTAGAGGCCTCCACCTTGTCGCTCTTGTTGTCGGCCACCACCAACTGCACCGGCCGCCCCAGCACCGTGGGCCGGGCCTGCTGGGCCAGCTTGAGGCCCTTGACCCCGTTCTGGCCGTACACCGCGGCCGGGCCGGTCATGGGAAACACCACCCCCAGGGTGACGGGCTCGGCGGCCGGGGCGGGGGTGGTCAGGGACGCGCACAGGACCGCGCAGGCGGCGGCCAGCAACATACGCTTCATGTCTGGTTATCCTTTATTCCGTTAGGGGTTCATGGTGGTCACGTAGTCGAACTTGCCGTTCTTGACCTTGAGCAGCACCGCGCTCTTGACGGCGTTGCCGTCCGGGCCGATGTTGATGGTCCCGCTGACCCCGGCGAAGCCCTTGGTGGCGGCCAGGGCCGCGCGCAGCTTGGGGCCGTTGGTGGTGCCGGCCCGGGCCAGGGCGTCGCACAGCACCAGATAGGTGTCGGCGCCTAGGGCGTGGAAGCCAGTGAGGTCCTCCTTGACCTGGCCGGCCTTCTTCATATTCTCGTAGCGCCGCAGGAACTCGGCGGCGCGCTGACCCTGCACGCCGGCGGGGTGGAAGTGGGCGGTGAAGGTGAAGCCCTCCACGGCCGGCCCGCCGATCTTGATCAGCTCCGGGGCCTGGGCGCCGTCGCCCGAGAGCAGGGGTATCTTGAGGCCTAGCTCCCGGGCCTGGCGGGCCACCAGGGCGTCCTCGGTGTAGTAGTTGGGCAGGTAGAGCACGTCGGCCCCGGACTGCTTGACCGTGCCCAGTTGGGCGCTGAAGTCCTGGTCACCAGTGTTGCACTTGACCTGGGCCACGATCTGGCCGCCCAGCCGCTTGAACTCGCGCATGAAGAAGGCGCCCAGGCCCACGCAGTAGTCCTGGCCCACGTCGATCAACACCGCCGCCCGCCGGGCTCCCAGGTTGTGGTAGGCGTAGCGGGCGGCCACCTGGCCCTGGAAGGGGTCGATGAAGCAGACGCGAAAGGCGTACTTCTTGCCCTGGGTGACCAGGGGGTTGGTGGCGGTGGGGGTGATCATGGGGCGCTGGGCCTGCTCGGCCAGGGGCGCCACGGCCAGGGCCCGGCCGCTGGTGGCCGGCCCCAGGATGGCCACCACCTGCTCCTTCTTGAGCAGGCGGCTGGTGGCGTTGGCCGCCTCCACGTTGTCGCTCTTGTTGTCGGTCAGCACGAGCTTGATGGGCCGGTTCAGGGCCTTGGGCTGCATCTGCTGGGCGATCTGCATGCCCAGCCAACACATCTGGCCGTAGGCCGCCACCGGGCCGGTCATGGGCAGCACCACCCCCACCACGATGGGCGGCGGGGTCTTGACCGCGGCCGCGGCCGGGCCGGCGGCCAGCAGGCAGCACAGCGCGGTCAGGGCCAGCCGCGGGAAAGGCAAATCAAGGCATCTGGGCATGGGCTCGCTCCTGGCCTGGTTGAACATAGGCTCAGGGCCGCCGCGCCGGTCGGCGGCAGCCCACAGATGGACGAAACCTAAACCCTGCGGGGCGGCCCGGCTCAGGCCTCTTCCTGGGCGGCCTTGGCCTGGCGCTCCTCGCGCTTGCCCAGCCAGGCCACCAGCAGACCGATGGCAATGGAGCCGCCGAAGATCACGTAAAACACCCAGCTCATGCGGGTTCTCTCCGAGCAGGTTAATGCTTAGCCGACAGGGCCAACATAGCATCCCCCCGAGGGCGGGGCAAGCCTAGCCCTGGCCCAAATCAAAGCTGGCCAGCACCGGGGTGTGGTCGCTGGGCTTGGCCAGGCCGCGGGGGCCCACGTCCACCTCGCAGGAGGCGCAGAGCTTGGCCAGGGGCCGGCTGGCCAGCACCAAGTCCAGGCGCCAGCCCAGGTTGCGCTCAAAGGACTTGGGCAGGCGATAGTCCCAGAAGGTGAACTGCTTGACGTCCGGGTGGTGCAGGCGGAAGCAGTCGCTCAGGCCCAGCTTGCTCAGCTCGGCCAGGGCCCGGCGCTCGTCCGGGTGGCAGCCCACCTTACCGGCCATGCGCTTGGGGTCGAACACGTCTATGTCCGCGGGCGCCACGTTCATGTCGCCGGTGAGCACATAACGCTGGCGGGGCTTGAAGCTGGCCTGCAGCCAGTCGCGCAGGCGGGCCAGGAACTCCAGCTTGTAGACAAAGGCCGGGTCGCCCACCTCCCGGCCCTGGGGCACGTAGCAGTTGACCACCCACACCCCGTCCACCAGCACGCTGAGCAGCCGGGCCTGGTCTTCGGCCTGGCCGCCGTCAAAGCCCACCCGCACCTCCTGAGGCTGGCTCTTGCTCAAGACCGCCACGCCGTTGAAGGACTTCTGCCCCCAGCAGTGGACCACATAGCCCGTCTCTGTGAGGGCCTGGCGGGGGAAGTCGGCATCGGTCACCTTGGTCTCCTGCAGGCAGACCACCGAGGGGGTGCGCGCGGCCAGCCAGTCCAGGAGCAGAGGCAGGCGGGCGCGGATGCCGTTGACGTTGAAGGTGGCCAGGGTCCAGCTCATGGTGCGCCTCCGCTGGGTCATCATAGCACGCCCGGCCCAGCCCGACTTGCCAGGCCGGCGCGGCCGGGTTACACTCTTGCCGCGCGGGCCGGGGCCAAGGCCGGCCCGGGAGGAAAGCACATGCCCATCTACGAGTTCCGCTGCGAGAGCTGCCAGAACGTCTTCGAGCACCTGGCCCTGAAGGCCGGCGAGAAGCTCAAGCTGGAGTGCCCGTCCTGCGGCGGCAAGGAGCTGTCCCGGGTGCTGAGCACCTGCGCCTCCATCGTCTCCGGCGGCCCCAGCCAGCCCGCCTGCCCCAGCTCGGGCCCCTGCCTGGAGCAGCGCTCCTGCGCCAACGCCGGCAACTGCGGCACCATCACCCTGCCCGGCGTGGACTAGGACCGGCCGGGCCCAGCTACGGCAGGCGGCCGGCCCAACGGCCGAAACCAGGGGGGAGCCCGCTCAAGGCCTTCCTGGATTCATATATAAAAACAATATGTTGCGCACGTAACGCCCGCCGGCGGGGTATTTGCATGTCTCTGCCCCGGCCCCTGGCTCGGCCGGGGTGGGGGGATGAGACATGCACCGCTGCGCGGCCACAGCCTTGTTGTTCTTTTGCGGCGGGGCGTTGCCGGCCTGCGTGGCCGGCGCGGTCCGCAAGCTGCCGGGCCAGGGGCCCTTTATGGCCCCGGCCGCGCTGCCGACCAGCGGCGGCGGTTGGCTGGGCTGGCTGCTCTTGGGCGCGGCCCTGGGCCTGGCCCTGGGCTGGGCCGGGCGGCGCTATTGGCTGCGCCGGGCCGCCCAGGGCAAAGGGTTCTGGGCCAGCAGCGACCTCAACCGCCTGCAGGCGGCCCTGGGCCTGGTGGAGGAGGTGCTGGCGGGGCTGAAGATCAGGGGCAAGGTGAAGGAGCTGGGGGCGTGGGTGAGGAAGAAGGCAAGGGAGAAAAGGTAGGAGGATGCAGGCGTCGGCCGAGGTACGCAAGCATGATTGCTTACCTGAAACCGGCTGGGATATCATGGCTCCCGAACGGTTCAATCGCTTTGTTCCTCACTTCTTAAGAGCCGATCGCCGAAACCTTTTTCAGGAGTGCCTGGCCATGAAGACGACGGGTTTTATCTTTGCACTTATCGCTTCATCTTTGCTCCTGACGCCCACGGCAGCTCTGGCCGCAGACCAGGCGGCAGCCGTAGCCTGGAAACAGGCCAGCCAAACTAACAGCATCTCTGGCTATAAGGAATTTTTCGCCAAGTATCCGCGCCGGGAATATGCGCTGGAAGCGGGGCAAAAGCTGCGGGCTCTGGTCGCTTCGGCGATGAAGGAGGTGAAGGAGGTCTCCCTGGAGGCAGCGCCTGCCAAAGGGAAGGATGTTGGCGGTCAAGTGAAGGATATATTGGGCCTCATCGCCGGAGCCCTGAAAAAGCAAGGCTACAAAATAAAGACCGGCGCGGGGCACAAGCTGGAGGTCAGCTACGCCGCGCGGCGGCTGCTGGCCGGCAACAAGGATTCATATTGGCATCCCTTTGTCACGCGATACGTGGTCATGACCTTCAGGCATGCGCAATACGGCCCCTTGTTCCAAAACGTGTACCAGGGCAAGGGGCAGGCCAAAACCACCCTGAAGATGCCGTCCTTGATGACGCCGTCCCACCAGAATCCGGTCTATATAATGTGGACGGACAGAGAGGCCGCGCAGTATAAGGGCCAGCCGGCCATAGACTGGGAAGCCGTTTACCCCTTTAGGGCTTTTCGCGCCGATTTGGGCGGGATGATGCAACAGAGGCCGCCGCTGACCATAGGCGACAAGAGCATGATATCCTTCCTGCCCTATTGAGCGAGCGCAAGACCTTGTAACTCTCCCTCCCCGCAGACGCCTGCCGGGCCGGGCGGCGCATGCCACCGCCCGGCCCGCGCGATGTTTCTCGGCTCAGCGCCGCTTGAGGCACCAGGCCTGGGCGGCCTGGTCCAGGCTGGGGTAGCAGGGCCCGGCCTCGTCCGAGGCACCCTTGCGCTTCAGGCACCAGCGGTTGGTCACGTACACATAGGTGGGCACGCGGCCGTCGTTGCAGCGCACCTGCACCCGCTGCCGGGGCCGGGTGCCGCAACACTTCCACTGGGTGAACAGCTTCCAGCCGTTGCCGGCGCTGGGGATGGAGGAGGGCATGGGCTCGGGCGCTGGGGCGGGCTTGGGCGTGCACCAGGCTCGGGCCGCCTGGTCCAGGGTGTTGTAGCAGGGCCCGGCGCCGTCGGGCTGCCCCTTGCGCTTCAGGCACCAGCGGCCCTGGTATTTGACGTACACGGGTGCGCGGCCGTCGGCGCACCTGACCTGCACCCGCTCCAGGGGGTTCTTGCCACAACAGGTCCACCGGCCCACGATGGTCCAGGCCCAGGCCGAGCCGGTCCAGGCCAGGACCATCAACGACGCCAGGATCAATACATACCACGCGCGGGATCGGTTCATGGCCTCCTCCTATTAGTGTCGGCTGGAAAATCGGGGACTATTTTCAGTGGGCTGGGCGCCGGGCGGCGCCGAAGATGCAGCGGCGGACAAGACGCCGGAAAGGCCCCGACCAGAGAAGCCAGGGCCGCGGGCCAGACCTTGACTGGCAACGGCGCAGTCACGGGGCGGCGGCTCACCTTTGATTATGGCCCAGGACCCGGCGGAGGTACCTTGCGCCCAAGATAGCCCGGCCCGGCGAGCGCAGTCAATCGGATGGTGAGGGCCGGCCCCTCAGGCGAACAACGCCGCCGCCGCGTCGGCCATGGCCAGGCCCTGGGGGCTGGGTAGGAGCCGGCCGGCAAGCGGGGCCCCTTTTCCGGAGGCCTCGGGGGCGCCTAATGTACTGGGCTGGGTATCTCCACAGCCGGGCCGAAGGAAAGGCAGCGGGTGGCGTACAACGTCACGCACAGGGATTTAAACCCTGCTTCCAGGCGGTCCAGGCAGGCGATGGTGCAGCTCTGGCATCCGATGCAGTTGTCGCGGTCCTGATAAAGCCGATAGAGGCTTACTGTTTCTCTTCGCTGACAAAGGCCCTGATCTCCCCCGAGGCCCGGCTGGAGGAGACCCTCACCCAGTCGCCGTCCCCCACTCCCAGCTCAGCGGCGGGTCCGGAGTTGATCTAGAGCCGGTTCTCGCCGGACAACTCATCCAGATAGATGTTGTCCCAGATTACCTCAGCGCCCTTGATTTACATCGCCTATGGTTATCTTGGTCCGACCCCAGGCCCCACCCTCTTGCTATTTCTGGTTCTTGGGCTTTTTGAACACCAGGAATGGACAGAGCTTACAAATGTTGAAGCCAGGATAGGTCTCACCGGTTCGCGGGAAGGATACCCCGCCATCACGAATGGTGCGTTCGAGCATCCAGTGAACCGTTGGTTCCATCTGGGCGTATGGCATGATCCAGTTGACTTCGCTTTGCTCCGTCTTGCCGGCGGTATAGCTGCTGCTGCACATTTGGGTGACATTAAATTTGTCCATAACGAAACACTGGACACAGCCGTGGCAGATCGAGGAATTCATAGTCATGATCATCTCAAAGGGATGTGTTTCAAAGACTGCATCCCAGTCGTTGGCAAGATGATACGACTGAAGGGAATCGCACATGCCGTGGATAAGGTCCGGCGTGAAGGGCGCCTTGTGCAGGGGCGCGGTGGCAAAGGCCAGTGGTTCTTGGGGTAGTCTTTTTTTCGTCTTTACGAACCGCTCGGCCTGTTCCCAGCTCTTGGTGTATTTGAGATGGCTCTTGATCTCGCCGTCATCTATTTCCTTCCACCGCATGACATACTTGGCGTTGGAACATCCTATCTTATCCTCTGTTCCGAGCAGGATGTCTCCCCGCTGTCGGCTTGCGGCCACATAGGCGCAGAAGGTCACGGGATGAAGGGATATTTTGTAATCGGCATTGTCCTTGAAGTCGTTCAGTTCCTTTTCATCGAAAAAATATTTAACCGCGACGGGGTAGTATTTCATCTTGAGGAAATTTCTCAAGGCGAATACGATACCGGCATCGCTGATTTTCCCCCCCGTCTCGCCCGCACGTTCGAGTATCGATTTGGCGAGGGCCACGTCATCGAGACAAAGCTCATAGTCCACCGGCACTTGCGCTACTTCAAACTGCATCGCCTTTTCCTGTGCCATCTTTTCACCCTCTTCCGGGGTTAGTGTTTTTCGCAAAGCAAGTCATGCCGCCCTGCCATTCTAATTATTGGTACGGCCAGTACTCTGTAGGCTATTCTGTTGACCACCACCTTGATGGGACAGCGTACAGAGCAATAAAGCACAGGCTATAAACCTCCGCTGACATGGCCTTGCCCTGCCTCCTGGTTAACGGGACTTCCTGCCTTCTGCCGGGGAGGGCGACTCCCATTACCGGGGTCATGGATGGTATTGTCAGATGCCAGTCTAGGCCGAGCCAAGGCGGTGGCTCGGCCTACCACCCGCCTTGATCCCTGTTCTCGTCCTCTTCATAAGTAGCCTTCAGCACCCGGCGGACTCCCCGGAAGACATATGGCGTGTTCCAACTGGCCACCATGTGCTCAAAGGCCTTCCGGGCCTCGGCCTCCACTTGGTCAGCCGGCGTTTCAGAGGGAATATCCACAAAAAGGAGCTCTCTTTCCCCCAGCGGCTTGTTAGCGAAACCCGCCTCTATTTCCACGGTTTTTTGTTCCATGGCGCCCTCCCTTGCCTGGGAACCAGGAGGTTGCTTTCGCCCACCTCCCCTCATAGCCCGCGGCTCAAGGATGGCCCTAACTACTTTAAATGAGATATCTATTCAAAAAAGTTCGCCACCGGAACCCGTGAAGAACCCAACTGAACAAGACCCCGCAGGCCTGGGAAATACCCTAATTACACTATACGTATTATATCTTTAGATTGCAAGAAAAAGGCGCCCGATTATCAGGCGAACAGGGCCGCGGCCGCGTCGGCCATGGCCAGGCCGCGGCGGCTGGGTATGAGCCGGCCGCGGCCGACACGGGCCCAGCCGCGGGCCTCCATCTGGGCTATGGCCTTGGCGTACACCCGCCGGGGGTCGGCCCCCAGGACCGCGGCCAGGCGGGCCAACTCCACGCCGTGGGTGGTGCGTAGGCCCAGCATGATCAGCTCCAGGGCCCGCTGGGCCGGGCTCAGCTCCTCGCGCATGGCAAAGGGCTCCCCGCCGGCCTCCAGCGCCGCGCAGTAGGCCGCCACCTCCGGCGTCCAGGCCCAGCGCACGCCGGCCAGGTGGCCGTGGGCGCCGGGGCCCAGGGCCAGATAGTCGCCGCCGCGCCAGGTGGACTGGTTGTGGCGGCACTCATGGCCCGGCCGGGCGTAGTTGCTCACCTCGTAGCGCAGGAGCCCGGCCGCGGTGAGCACTTTCAAGGCCCGCGCTTCCATGGCCGCCACGGCCTCCTCGCTGGGCAGGGGCGCGCGGCCCTTGACGTAGCGGCGGCCGAAGGGCGTGGCCGGGTTCAGGGTCAGTTCGTACAGGGACAGGTGCGCGGGCTTTAGTTCCAGGGCCGCCTGCAGGTCGGCCGCGGCCAGCTCCGGGCTCTGGCCGGGCAGGCCGTAGATCAGGTCCAGGTTGAGGTTGCTGAAGCCGGCGGCCCGGGCCTGGGCCGCGGCCCGGCGGGTGTCGGCCGGCGTGTGCCGCCGGCCCAGGGCCCGCAGCAGGCCGGGGTCGAAGCTCTGGGCGCCCAGGCTCAGGCGGTTGAAGCCGGCCGCCCTGAGCGCCCCCAGCTTGGCCTGGCTCAGGGCGCCGGGATTGGCCTCCAGGGAGACCTCGGCGCCGGGCTCGATGCCCATGGCCTGGGTTATGGCGGCCAGCAGGCCGGCCAGGGCGGCCGCGGGCAGCATGGCCGGGGTGCCGCCGCCGAAGTAGAGCGTCTCTAGCCTGCGGCCGGCGGCCTGCTCGGCCACCCGCGGCAAATGCAAGGCCAGGCCCGCCAAGAGGCGGCGGGCCTGGCCTTGGTCATAGGTCTGGGCCAAGAAGTCGCAGTAGGGGCAGCGGGCCGGACAAAAGGGCAGGTGCAGATACAGCCCCAGCCCCATCGGGTTAACTGCTCTGGGTGGCGGCGGCGGCCTCCTCTTCCTTGAGCACCCGCCGCAGCACCTTGCCCACCATGGTCTTGGGCAGCTCGCTACGGAACTCCACGATGGAGGGCACCTTGTAGCTGGTCATGTTCTGGGCGCACCAGTCGATGATGTCCTGCTCGCTCACCTGGCCCACGCTCTCGGGCTTGAGCACCACGAAGGCCTTGAGCACCTCGCCCACCTTGGGGTGGGGCAGGCCGATCACCGCCACCTCCAGCACGTCCGGGTGGCTGAACAAGTAGTCCTCCACCTCCTTGGGGAAGACGCTGAAGCCCTTGTGCTTCACCAGGTCCTTGGCCCGGTCCATGATGAAGGTCCAGCCGCGGTCGTTCATGTAGGCGATGTCGCCGGTGTAGAGCCAGCCATCGCGCAGGGTGCGGGCGGTCTCCTCGGGCCGGTTCAGGTAGCCCTTCATCACCTGGGGTCCCTTGACGCACAGCTCGCCCACCTGGTCCGGGCCAAAGCCCAGCTGGGTCTGGCCGGTCTCCAGGTCCATGATCTTCAGGTCGGTGTTGGGGAAGGGCAGGCCGATGGAGCCCATGACCCGCTCGGCGCCGGGCCGCTGCTTAAAGGGGTTGGCCGTTACCACCGGCGAGGACTCGCTGAGGCCGTAGCCCTCCACCACCAGGGCCCCGAACTTCTTCTCGAAGGCGGTCTGCACCTCCCGGGGCAGGGGCCCGGCCCCGCTCAGGCAGCGGGTCAGGGGGCTGAGGTCGTACTTCTCCAGGCCGGGGGTGTTGTTGATCTTGTTGAACAGCACCGCCACGCCGGCCATGCACAACTGGGTGTCCCGGCCCCATTTCTCTAGCTGGGCGGCCCAGTCGTGCATGTCCTCGGGCGGCCGCGGGAACAGCAGCATGAAGCCGCCGGTGGCCACCGCGATGTTCATGCAGCAGGTCATGGCGAAGACGTGGAACAGGGGCAGCACGCCCACCCAGCCGGCGTCGCGCGGGAAGTCCTGGCCGATCCAGGCCTTGCCCGACACGGCGTTGCTCACCAGGTTATAGGAGGTGAGCATGGCCCCCTTGGGGGTGCCGGTGGTGCCGCCGGTGTACTGCAGGGCGGCCACATCGTTGATTGGGTCTATCTCCACCAAGGGCGGGTTGGGCGCGGTCTTGAGCAGGTCCCGGAACTTGTGGGCCTGGGCAGGCAGGGCGCCGGTGGGTATCTTGCCCAGCTTCTTGCCCAGCCACTTCTTGAGCCCGCTGATCTTGAGCAGGTCGGCGATGTTGGTGCCGATCAGGTGCTTGACGCCGGTCTCGGCCAGCACCCGGCCGGCCTCGGCATACACCGCGTCCAGCACCACCAGGGCCTTGGCGCCGGAGTCGTTGAGCTGGTGCTTGATCTCCAGGGCCTTGTAGGTGGGGTTGATGGCGGTCACCGCCAGGCCCAGGCGCTGGGCGGCGTAGAAGGCGATGACGAACTGGGGCGAGTTGGGCAGGATTAGGGCCAGCACGTCGCCCTTAACCAGCCCCAGCTTGGCCAGGGCCGTGGCCAGGCGGTCCACCGCGTCGTCCAGCTCCCGGTAGCGCAGCACCGAGTCCAGGAACACGATGGCCTTGTCGTTGGGGTAGGCCGTGGCGGTGTCGCGCAGCAGGTCGCTGAGGCTTACCTGGGGGAACTCCAAGAGCTTGGGCACGCCCTGGGGCCAATCGCCGTACCAGGGCCGCTCGCCTAGACTGGGGGCCATGATTCCTCCTTGCGGGGCCGTGCGAGGGCCCCAACGATGCTGTAGGCAAGCAGGCGCAGCGGGCAAAATACCCTGGAAAAGGGGCGATGTCAATCCAGACCGGATCGCCGGGAACGGAAAAAGACCTTGACCAGAGGCCGCTCACTGGTTAGCTTCCTAAGCCCATGGGGGAGAAACCAACCGCGCGCAGCTCCGCGGAGCTGCTGGACTGGCTGGCCCTGCGCCTGATCCCAGGCGTGGGCAGCGTCACCTACGCCCGCCTGCTGGGGGCCTTCGGCTCGCCGGGGGCGGCCCTGGGCGCGCCCCTCAAGCAGCTCTTGACCCTGTCCGGCCTGCGCGAGTCGGTGGCCCGGGCCGTGCACCAGCGGGCCTTTGCCGTGGACCCGCAGAAGGAGCTGGCCGCCCTGGAGCGCATGGGCGCGGTCATCGTGCGCCTGGGCGAGCCCGAGTACCCGCCGCTCTTGGCCAAGATATACGCCCCGCCGCCGCTGTTGTTCGTGCGCGGCTCGTTGGCCGGCTGCGCGGACGGCGGGGTGGCGGTGGTGGGCAGCCGCAGCATGAGCCCCTACGGCCGCCGCCTGGCCGGCGAGCTGGGCCGCGACCTGGCCCAGGCCGGGGTGAGCCTGATCTCGGGCCTGGCCCGGGGCGTGGACGCGGTGGCCCACCGCGGGGCCTTGGCCGCCGGCGGGCACACGGTGGGGGTGCTGGGCTGCGGCCTGAACGTGGCCTACCCCCGCGAGCACCAAGAGCTGATCGTGGAGGTGGCCAGGGCCGGGGCGGTGGTGAGCGAGTTCCCCCTAAACACGCCGCCGGCGCCGGGCAACTTCCCGGTGCGCAACCGCATCATCAGCGGCCTGTCCCGGGCGGTGGTGGTGGTGGAGGCGGGGCTCAAGAGCGGCTCGCTCATCACCGCCCGCCACGCCCTGGACCAAGGCCGGGAGATGTTCGCGGTGCCCGGCCCGGTGGGCGCGCCCCAGAGCGCCGGCTGCAACGCCCTGATAAGCCAGGGCGCGCGCCTTTTGACCTCGGCCCGGGACATCCTGGCCCCCGGCTCCCTGCCGCCGGTGCCCTCGGCGGCCGCGGCCGGCCCGGAGGCCGCCCAGGAGCTGGCCCCGGCCGAGGCCGCCCTGCTCAGTCTCATCGGCCAGGAGCCGGTGCACATCGACAACCTGGCCCGCTCCTCGGGCCTGGGCCCCGGCGAGCTGAGCATGCTGCTGCTGCATCTGGTATTGTCCGAGCGCATCCTGGAGTTGCCGGGCAAGCACTACGTGGTTAACGTTTAGGGGATACATCAGCGCTTGAGACGACGCGAGAGGATATGGCCAAGAACCTGCTCATAGTGGAATCGCCGGCCAAGGCCCGCACCATCAAGAAGTACCTGGGCCCGGACTTCGAGGTGAAGGCCTCGGTGGGCCACGTGGTGGACCTGCCCCGGAAGCGCCTGGGCGTGGACATCGAGGCCGGCTTCCAGCCCGAGTACCAGGTTATCAAGGGCAAGGAGAAGGTGGTCAAGGAGCTGAAGAAGGCCGCGGACCAGGCCTCGGAGGTCTACCTGGCCCCGGACCCGGACCGCGAGGGCGAGGCCATCGCCTGGCACATCGCCCAGCAGCTGGGCCGGCCCCTGAGCGCCTACCACCGGGTGCTGTTCCACGAGCTGACCAAGGACGCCATCACCAAGGCCGTGGCCCAGCCGCAGCAGCTGGACCAGCAGCGCTACGACAGCCAGCAGGCCCGGCGGGTGCTGGACCGGCTGGTGGGCTACCAGATATCGCCCTTGTTGTGGAAAAAGGTGCGCGGCGGGCTATCGGCCGGGCGGGTGCAGAGCGTGGCCCTGCGCCTGATCGTGGAACGGGAGCGGGCCATCCAGGCCTTCGTGCCCAGGGAGTACTGGAGCCTGACCGCCGAGCTGGAGGGCGACGCCCCGCCGCCCTTCGCCGCCCGCCTGGTGGAGTTCCAGGGCCACAAGTTCGAGCCGGACAACCAGGCCGACACCCTGGCCGCCCAGGACGCGGTGGCCGGCCAGGACTTCGTGGTGGGCGAGGTCAAGAAGCGCCAGGTCAAGCGGCGCACGGCCCCGCCCTTCATCACCTCCACCCTGCAGCAGGAGGCCCACCGCAAGCTGGGCTTCAGCCCCAAGCGCACCATGGCCCTGGCCCAGGGCCTCTACGAGGGCAAGGAGACCGGCGAGGGCGCCGTGGGTCTGATCACCTACATGCGCACCGACTCCACCCGCCTGAATGCGGCGGCCGTGGAGGAGGTGCGCGGGCTCATCGCCCAGCGCTGGGGCAAGGACTACCTGCCCGCGCGGCCCTACGCCTACAAGGCCCGGGCCCAGGCCCAGGAGGCCCACGAGGCCATCCGCCCCACCAGCGCCCTGCGCACCCCCGAGTCTCTGTCCAACTACCTGAACAAGGACGAGCTGAACCTCTACCGCCTGATCTGGAACCGCTTCGTGGCCTGCCAGATGACCCCGGCGGTGTACGAGCGCACTCAGGCCGACATCAAGGCCGGACCGGGGCTGTTCCGGGCCAACGGCCAGGTGATGATCTTCCCAGGCTTCACCGCGGTCTACGAGGAGGGCCGGGACAACGCCGAGGCCGAGGGCGAGGGCCTCTTGCCGCCGCTGGCGGCCGGCCAGAAGCTGAAGCTGTTGCAGCTGGTGCCCAAGCAGCACTTCACCCAGCCGCCGCCGCGCTTCACCGAGGCCAGCCTGATCAAGGAGCTGGAGGAGAAGGGCATCGGCCGGCCCAGCACCTACGCGGCCATCCTGAGCACCCTGCAGGACCGCGAGTACATCACCCGCCTCAAGCGCCAGCTAAGGCCCACGGAGATGGGCCAGGTGGTCAATGACCTGTTGGTGGAGAGCTTCCCCACCATCATGGAGGTGGGCTTCACCGCCGGCCTGGAGCAGGCCCTGGACCAAGTGGAGGAGGGCAAGCGCGACTGGCGGCGGTTATTGGCCGAGTTCTACGGCCCCTTCTCCACCGCCCTGAAGGCGGCCCAGAGCAACATGCGCCAGGTCAAGGGCCAGGGCCTGGCCACGGACATCGCCTGCCCCGCCTGCGGCCGGCCCATGGTCATCCGCCTGGGCAAGAACGGCGAGTTCCTGGCCTGCAGCGGCTACCCCGAGTGCCGCACCACCTTCGACTTCAGCCGCGACGAGAAGGGCCAGATCGTGCCCGCCGAGCCGGCCCCGGACCCAGGCGTGGTCTGCGACCAGTGCGGCGCGCCCATGGCCATCAAGAAGGGCCGCTACGGCCCCTTCCTGGCCTGCACCGCCTACCCCCGGTGCAAGAACATCCGGCCCCTGAGCGAGAACGGCGAGCCGGCCCCCAAGGCCGCGGCCGAGCCTCTGGGCGAGAAGTGCCCCCAGTGCGGCGGCGAGCTGGTGATCAAGCCCACCCGCAGCGGCGGCCGCTTCATCTCCTGCGCCAACTACCCCAAGTGCCGCTACTCCCGCGGCCTGCCTGTGGGCGTGGCCTGCCCCCAGTGCGGCGGCGAGTTGGTGGAGAAGCGCTCGCGCCGGGGCAAGGTGTTCTACGGCTGCGACAACTTCCCCAAGTGCGACTACGCCTCCTGGCACAAGCCCCTGCCCCAGGCCTGCGCCGCCTGCGGCCACGCCTTCGTGGTGGAAAAGAAGACCAAGGCCGGCGCCTCGCTGGTCTGCCCCTCCTGCGGGGCCAAGGCCGAGACGCCGCCGACTTAGACCCGGCATGCGGGCAAAGCAAAGGGCGGGGCCCGTGCCCCGCCCCGGTGGTTTGGCGCCGCGCCCTACTTGGGCACGTCCTTCATCCAGTCCGCGCGCTTGAACCAGCGCTCCTGCATCACCTTGAGCCGGCCGCTCTGGATCAGGGCCCCCAGATAGTTGCGCAGCAGATTGGCCCAGAGCTCGTCGTCCGGGGGCAGGGCCATGCCGATGGGCTCGTAGGTGAAGGGCCGGTCCAGGGCGGCCAGGTTGGCCTCCGGGTGGCGGAAGGCGGCCAGGGCGCAGAAGGGGAAGTCGGCCACCAAGACCTGGGCCTTGCCGTCCAGGAGCAGCTTCAAGGCCGCCTCCATGTTGGCCGCCTGCGCCAGCTTGGCCTTGGACAGGGCCACCTTGGCCGCGGCCGCGCCGGTGGTGCCCTGGGCCACGGCCACCGTGAAGTCGGGGCGGTTCACGTCGCCCGGACCCTTGACCGCGGCCGCCAGGGAGGCCTTGAGCAGCATGCCCTGGCCGGTGACGAAGTAGGGGCCCACGAAGGCCGCCTGCAGGTTGCGCCGCGGCATCATGGTGATGCCGGCCAGGGCCAGGTCCAGCTCGCCGGCCCGCACCGCCGGCAGCAGCTGCCCGAAGGGCAGCACCTTGACCTGCAGCTTCACCCCCAGGGCCGCGGCCAGGCCCCGGGCCAGGTCCATGTCCAGACCGACGACCTGGCCGTTTTTGTCCTTGACGCAGAAGGGCGGGTAGTCGGCGCTGGTGCCCACCACCAGCACCTTGTTCTTGCTCACCCGCTGGGCCACCGGGCCGGCCAGGGCCAGGCCGGAGGCCGCCACCAGCAGGCTCAAGACCAGAGCCAGCACCAGATGCAGCTTGCGCATAAGATCATTCCCTCCCGAAATCGGTTGCGGCCCGCGGGCCGCGGTTGGGGCTCGCCGTGGGTCCAGGCGGCGGCCTAGCGGGGCAGCAGCCGCAGCCAGGGCTCCCGCTTGAGCCAGCGCTGACGCAACATGTCCAGCCGGCCGCTGCCCTGCATGAGCAGCAGGTAGTTGCGCAGCAGGTTGACGAACTCCGGGTCCCCCTGGGCCAGGGCGATGCCCAGGGGCTCGTAGGTGAAGGGCTTTTCCAACAGCCCCAGCTTGGCGTCTCGGTGCTGGAACACGGCCAGGGCGCAGAAAGGATAGTCGGCGATGACCGCCTTGACCTTGCCGGCCAGGAGCATCTGCAGGGCGCCCTGCATGCTGTTCTGGGCCAGGATCTTGGCCTTGGGCATCATCTGCCGGGCCACCTCCTCGCCCGAGGAGCCGCGGGCCACGGCCAGGGAGAACTCGGGGTGGTCCACGTCGGCCAGGGCCTTGAGGCTCTGGCCCACCTCGGCGCTGGTGAGCAGGGTCTGGCCCGAGGCCAGGTAGGGGCCCACGAAGGTTACCCGCAGGCTGTCGCGCAGGTTGATGGTCAGGCCCGCGATGGCCAGGTCCACCTCGCCGGCCTCCAGGGCCTTGAGCAGGCGGCTGGCCGGCAGCTGCACCAGCTTCAGGCGCACGCCCAGGCGCTGGGCCAGCAGGTTGGCCAGGTCCACGTCCAGGCCGATGAGCTTGCCGTCGCTGCCCTTGGCGGACAGGGGCGGGTAGTCGCCGGTGGTGCCCACCCGGAGCTGGTTCTCGGCCTGGATGCGCTTGAGGGCCGGACCGGCCCCGGCCGCGGCCGGCCAGGCCAGGGCCAGGGCCAGCAGGGCGGCCAGGCAGGCGTTGGTTTTCAGGGAGGGCATGATCCTCACTCCCGCGGCCTCAGCACAGCCCGGCGTAGAGCAGGGCCATGACCTGGGCGTCCTTGATTATGCTGGAGATGCGGGCGAACTCGTCGGGCTGGTGCACCGAGTGCTCGCTGGTGGACCACACCGCCGCCGGCAGCCCCCGCTGGCGGAAGAAGGCGGCCACGGTGCCCCCGCCCATGCCGCCGGGGCGGGCGGCCACCCCGTGCACCCGGGCGATGGCCTTGGTCAGGGCCCGCACCACCGGGGCCTCGCCGGAGGTGGCCGGCGGGGCCTGCAGGCGCTGCACGGGCTCGATGTTCACCGTGGCACCCTCCTCGGCGGCGATGGCCGCGAAGCGCCTTTGGAACACGGCCAAGGCGTCGGTGAGGTCGATGCCGGGCAGCAGGCGGCAGTCCAGGTAGAAGACATCGCGGCCGGGCACGGTGTTGATGTTCTCCACCCCGGCCTCCTTGCGGGTGGGCTCGCAGGTGGAGACCATGGGGTCGAACAGGGGGTTCTCCTGGCCGAAGCCGGCGGCCAGCTCCCGGGAGGCCACCATCATGCGCGCGGCGGCGTAGAGGGCGTTGGACCCCTTGTGGGGCGTGGAGCCGTGCACCTGCTTGCCGCTGACCTCCACCTTGAGCCAGAGGATGGACTTCTCGGCCACCTCGATGAAGGCGCCGTCGGGCTCGCCGGCGTCGGGCACCACGATCAGGTCCTGGGGGCTGAACAGCTCCGGCCGCTGGGCCAGCACGTAGTCCAGGCCAAAGCCCGAGCCGGTCTCCTCGTCGCTGACCGCCATCAGCCCGGCCGGCCCCGGCGGCCGGATGCCCAGCTCCTTGAGGGCCTTCAGGGCCAGCAGGGAGGCCACCAGGCCGCCGTGGTTGTCCTGCACCCCGCGGCCGTAGATAAGATCGTCCTCCACCCTGAGCTGCCAAGGGTCGCTGGCCCACAGGGCCAGGTCGCCCTCGGGCACCACGTCCAGGTGGCTGAGCACCCACACCCGGGGGCCGTCGCCGCCGGGCAGCACGGCCAGGATGTTGGGCCGCCGGCCGCCGGGCACCCGCTGGTCCGGGGCGTCCACCCGGGTGATCTCCAGGCCCAGCTCGGCCAGCCAGGCCTGCACCATCTCGGCCTTCTTGCCCTCGCCCTGGCCGCCGTTCTCCGGCCCCAGGGCCGGCACCGCCACCAGCCGGCTCTGATAGTCGATGACCGCCTGACGCCAGCCGGCGATGCGATCAATCAGTTCCTGATCCGCGGGCAAGGCCACCTCCTGTCTGCAAGCGGGGCCGCGCTGGCGGCCCCTGATACAGACTAGCGCCGGCCCAGGCCGGGGTCAAGGCGCGTTGACACCGGCTTTTCAGGGGGTTAACATTCCTACACTCTGCCTTTTTGCGGCCCGAGGTGTCCATGTCCGGCCCCAAGGCAACTCTGCCCCCCGAGGTCAGAAGGTTCTCGGGTCTGTACCGCTTCATCGATCCGGAGCGGTTCGCCGAGTTGGGCATAGACCCCGAGGACGTGCCCCTGGGCACCTACCCGGCCGAGGACCATCCCCCCTTCCTGCCCGACCGCATGGGCGGCAACGCCTACGGCCTGGGCCTGTTCGAGCACACCGCCCTGGCCCCCGAGGACGCCCGGCTCATGGACAGCGTGGACCTGAGCGACCCGGCCCAGGCCGCGGCCGCCTCCCGGCGCCTGAACGACATCTTCAAGCGCCTGGGGCTGTTGATCCGCTACAGCCGCCAGGGCCAACGCTTCTTCCTCATCCCCCGGCACTACGTGGCCCAGTTCCTGGTGGAGGTACGGGCCCGGGCCGAGGAGATCACCGGCTTTCTGAGCGGGCTTTTGGCCCGGCGCCTGCGCGAGCGCATGCGGGTGGGGCTCTTGGCCACCGAGCACGAGCTACTCTTGCCCGAGCTGCAGAGCCGCATGCCCCAGCTGGAGTTCCACCTGCTCAGCCGCCTGAGCCACCTCACCGCCCGGCGGCCGCCCCTGGACGCCCTGGTACTGGCCGGCGACCCCCTGCGCCTGGCCCTGGAGCTTCTGGCCGGCCAGGCCCTGCCCGCGCCGACCGACCACCAGGGCCGCGAGGACCTGGGCCACTTCATGGCCAGCCGCTTCTACGACCTCTTGGCTGAGGACGGCGAGCTGCTGTGCATCGCCGACCGGCCGCCGTCGCCCTCCAGCAGCCTGATCAAGGTGCGCTTCAAGAGCCAGCTGGAGTTCAAGCGCTTTCTGATGTTCAGCCACGTCTACCGCACCCACCGCCGCTACCGCAGCCGGGACGGCCTGGAGATGGAGCTGTACAGCTTCGACTTCGAGGCCTTCCTCATGGGCCTGGGGGTGTACCACGAGACCGTGGAGGGGCTGTTGGAGGGCAAGAGCCTGGCCCAGATGGAGCCGGGCGAGATAGACCGGCTGCCCTACCAGAACCTGGCCCTGACCCGTGGCTCGGACCAGCGCATGCTCAGCGCCTGGAGCCGCTGGCTGGGCCGGCTGTTCGAGACGGTGCGCCTGGACCGGGCCCTGCCCGAGGCCCAGCGCGCCGAGTGGGAGGGGCGCTACCAGGCCAGCCAAGGCTTCCCGCCCACCCTGCTCATCTTCCAGGGCGTGCGCCGCCGGCCCCTGCGGACCCTGGCCGAGCTGGAGAACCGGGTGCGCCGCCGCCGCCTGGGTGGCTGCCCGCGGGCCCTGTTGGCCGACTACAAGGACTCCTTCACCTACGTGGCCCAGGTGCTGGAGATACTGGAGCAGGTGCGCCTGGGCCTGTACACCAAGCTGCCCGGCCTGGAGCTGAGCCGCCTGCGCAAGCCCTTCGAGACCGCCCTGGGCCACCGCCAGTTCAAGCACGTGCGCCGGCTGATGGAGCTGGCCCCCCGCCTGGCCCGCTGGGAGGCGCGCTTCAACCCCCTGGGGGTGATGGGCGCGCGCACCCCGGTGCTGGCCCACCTAGAGAAGCTGTCCCTGCTGGGCCTGGAGGCCGGACCCCTGTACCAGCTGCTTCTGATCGTGCTGGGCCACTCCACCATGAGCCGGGTCACCTTTGGCAAGCTGCCCGAGACCAGCCTGGAGCCCCTGACCGACCGCAGCCGCTACCGCGACCTGGAGGAGGCGGTGACGATCATCCGCCTGTACCGGCTCTTGTCGGTGGCCGAGGCCGCCGCCGCCTCGCCGGAGGGCCTGAGCCCGGGCCAGGTGCGCGAGATGTTCAACCTCTACGACCTGGCCATCCAGGTGGTCAGCGACCCGGAGCTGACCTGGAGCCAGATCCTGGACGCCCAGCTCAACCAGGCCGGCGGGGTGCAGGCCAAGGCCACCCGCAAGATGCTCAAGCTGTTCGACTTCTTCGACCATCTGGAGGACTGGCGCAGCCTGGAGTCGGTGGGCCCGCGCGAAAAAGAGGCCCTGGCCGACTTCGACCCGGACAAGCTCACGCGCATCGGCCAGGTGATCGAGCTGGTGCAGCAGGGCCGGCGCTTCGTGGGCCGCTTCTACGCCGGCGACTCCTCGGCGCGGCCCTACTTCTTCCGGGCCCTGCTCAACTGCGAGCTGCACGGCACCGGCCGGCTGCTGCCCAAGCTGGGGGCCGCGGCCAGCTTCACCCTGCTGTGGATCTGCGTGCACGCCAGCCAGCGGCGGCTGATCAACTGCAATCCCCTGCTCATCAGCGAGGGCGAGACGGACCTGGCCGAGCGCCTGGCCAAGCTGCGCCGGGCCTTACTACGCTTCACCCCGGACCAGCTCCACCCGCAGTGGCTGGCCGACCTGCGCCGGGGTCTGGCCGCCGGCCGCCGGGCCTACCTGGGCGACTCGGGTCTCTTTTTGAGCCTGGAGCGGGAGAGCGGGGCCCTGGCGCCCCAGTTCACCGACCCCAACGTGGAGCTGGCCCTGCTGGGCCAACTGCTGGGCCAGACCGAGGGCCGGGCCCTGGACCAGGCGCCGCCGCGTCACCTGCAGGCCATGGACCACGCCGCCCACGAGGCCCGCCTGTTCCTGGAGGCCCAGCGCACCCAGTTGGTCGGCCGCCAGCACCTGGACCTGGAGCAGACCCTGGCCCGCCTGCAGGAGCGCCTGCAGGCCTACGCCACGGGCCAGCTGTTGGATCTGCCCCACTTCGCCGGCGACCTGGGGCTCTTGCTGCACTACTGCCCGCACCTGATGGACCGGCTGCTGCCCCAGCCCAGCGGCCACCCCCTGAGCCGCCGCCGCCTGGCCGCCGCGGCCAAGCTCAGCGCCCTGGAGCTGAAGCGCCTGGAGGGCTTCCAGGACATGCAGCTCTCCCACCAGATGGCCCGCCAGGAGTTCGGCGCCGCGGCCGCGGGCATCGTGGGGGTCTCGCCCCTGCAGTTCCAGCGCCTCACCGCCAGCCTGAGCCAGCTTTTGCACGGCCAGCCCCGCCTGGGCCGGCTTTTGATGCTGGCGGTGCTGCTCTACGCCGAGCAGGGCCCGCCGCCGGAGCTGGGCACCAGCCCCCTGTTGGCCGGCCTGGAGCTGTCCCCGGCCGAGACCAGCGACCTGAAGTTCCTGCTGGCCCAGCACGACCTGGTGCGGCGGGTGGTCAGCGGCGAGGCCGGCCTGCGCGCCCTGCAGCCGGTGCTGGACTGCCAGGACCCGCCCCTGGTGGAGGCCCTGTTCCTGCTGGCGGTGATTTGCGGCGGGGCCCGGCGGGAGGGCTTCCTCACCGAGGACCTCATGGAGGGCTACAACCGGGTGCTGGAGACGATCCGCCGCCTGTCCCTGGGACAGGCCGACGCCGAGCAGGCCCTGCAGGAGCAGATCGCGGACCTGGGCCGGCGCCTGCTGGCCTTCGAGCGCTACCAGGAGCTGCAGCAGGGCCCGGCCCCGGCGGCCAGCCTGCGCCACTTGCTGGAGACCCAGAAGCTGCCCGAGGCCGAGCGCGAGCACTGGCTGGCCCAGGGCCGGCGGCTGCTGGGCCTGGACCGGCTGCTCAAGCTGCGCGGGCTGTTGTTGGTGGACGGCATGGACCTGCGCATGCTGGCCGGCCGGGTGCCGGTGCGCTACATCTACCAGCTCAAGAGCCTGCGCTCGGTGGGCGTCACCCACTTCGAGCGCGACCTCTACGAGGGCCGCCGGCTCTACCGCGCCCTGCGCGAGCTGCCCCAGGAGGTGCAGGAGTTCGTGCTGGACGCCCTGGGCGACCCCCAGCGGCCCCTGACCATCACCGGCTTCGCCCAGGCCGCCGAGCGCCTGACCTACGCCAACCAGATACTGCTATTGCTGCTGGGCCTGTGCGCCAAGGACCTCTTGCCCGCGGAGGCGCCGGGGCCGCTAGGCCTGGACTTCGAGCCCCTGGGCCGGCTCATGCACCGCAAGTTCGAGATGGTCAACGAGCTGATCACCAACCTGGAGCCCCTGGCCCTGCTGCGCCGGCCGGGGATGCTAAAGCGCATGGTGGAGGCCCGGGAGGGGCTGGTGCTGCGCCTGGAGCCCCAGGCCGGGCGCATCAGCCTGACCGCCGCCGACCCCCTGCGCCTGGACCGCAAGATACAGGCGGTGCGCAAGGCGTCCAGTCCGGGCAAGCTCAAGCGCCTGTACCACCACGAGCTGAAGAAGCTGGCCGTGGCCCCCCACGGCAGCCTGGACTACCAGCAGCGCCTGGAGGAGGCCTTCCAGGAGAACCTGAAGCGCCTGGGCGTGGAGATGCTGGAGCGGGTGCGCGAGCGCCTGGCCGCCGAGGACGACCTGCCGGGCCTGGAGGCCAGGTTCAAGGCGGCCTGGGACGAGGGCCTGGAACTGCCGCTCTCCCCCAACCGGCAGCAGAGCCTGCGCGACCTGTACGAGATGAACGCCGAGCGCCTGCGCCGCCGCCTGTTGGGCGACATCAGCGCCAGGGTGGCGGTGCTGAACAGCTTCGCCGAGCTGGAGGATTACTGGGGCCAGGTGAAGGGCCGCCTGAGGGAGCTGGCGCCCTACCTGAGCAAGGAGTTCCACCTGGCCGTGGCCCGCCGCTTCGACCACCGGGCCCAGATTCTCAAGGCCAAGGCCCCGGACCAGCCCTGACGACTAACCTACGGCAGCCACCAGGCCAGCCCCACCAATCCCGCCAGCCAGAAGTTCAGGTCCACCAGGCCCTCGCCCAGGGCCCCAGGCATGATGATGCGCCGGGCCAGCAGGTAGTGCATCAGCCCCACCCCGGCCACCGGCAAGAGCAGGCCCCAGCACAGCGCCGCCGGCGCGCCCAGGGCCGGGGCCAGGAGCATGGCCAGGCCCAGGCCGGCCAAGAGCCACCAGACCAGGCGCCGGGCGCGGGCCTCGCCCAGCATGATGGGGATGGTCTCCTTGCCCACGATCAAATCACCCTGCACGTCCAGCACGTCGAAGATGGCGCAGCGGCAGAACACCAGCACCAGGGTGTAGGCGAAGGCCAGGCTGCTGGTCAGGGGCGCGAAGTGGCCGTGGCTCACCGCAGGCAGCACGGCCACGATGAAGGCCCAGGCCAGGGCGGCGCTGAGGGTCTTGGAGCCGGGGATGTCCTTGAGGCTGGCCACCTTGATCTTTTTGCGCAGCCAGGGCGGGATCACCGGCACCGAGTACAGCACCCCGGACAGGCTCATCACCGCCACCAAGAGCAGAGGCGTGCGGCCCAGCAGGGCGCAGAGCAGGATGGCCGCCAGGGTGCAGACCACGCCGGCGCCCACCAGGAACCACTGGTGTTTGCTTAAAAAGGCCGCCCGGTCCGGGTCGTTGTACTGGCCGGCCTCCTTGTCCAGGAAGTGGTTGAGCACGTGCATGGCGAAGATGTAGCAGAAGGCCACCCCCACCAGGGCCTGGCTCGGCGGGGTGCCCTGCAGCAGGCCGGCGGCCAGGGCCATGCCCGCCGCGCCCAGGGCCACCAGCACCTGGCTGCGCACCAGGAAGCGGAAGACGCGCCGGGCCCAGAACAGCCAGCCGCGCTCGCCGGTGGAGCGGATGGCGGCCAGCTCCCTGAGCACCCGCTTGATCAGCCAGTTGGGCGTGGAGGCCCCGGCGGTGACCCCCACCAGGTTCAGCTCGGCCAGGGCCCGGCGGTCCAGCTCCTCGGCGGTTTCCACCAGGAACACCGGCTTTCCGGCGGCGGCGGCCACCTGGGCCAGGCGCTTGGTGTTGCCGCTGGTCTTGCCGCCCACCACCACCAGGCCCTCCACCTCGGCGGCCAGGCTCTTGACCTCGTCCTGGCGGCGGCGAGTGGCCTCGCAGATGGTCTGGTGCACCTCCACGGCCCCGAAGCGGCGGTGCAGAGCCTCCACCACGGCCTGGAAGTTCTCCCCGGTCTGGGTGGTCTGGGCCACGGCCACCACGCTCTTGAGCGGCGGCAGGGCGGCCACCTGCTCCGGGCCGGAGACCACCTGCCCCCGGCCCTGGGCGTGGCCCAACAGCCCCACCACCTCCGGGTGGCTGGGGTCGCCCACGATGACCACGTCGGCGCCCTGCTTGGCCGCCCGGGCGATGATGGCCTGCACCCGGATCACCCGCGGGCAGGTGCCGTCGATGACCGCGGCGAAGCCGGCCTCCTTGAGCCGCGCTCGCTCCTGGGGCGGCACCCCGTGGGCCCGGATGATCACCGTGCCGCCCTTCTGGCTGCCCGGCGGGGGCAGAGAGGGCAGGGCGTGGATGCCCTTGCTGGCCAAGAGCTCCAGGACCTGGGGGTTGTGGATCAGGGGGCCGTAGGTGTGGATGGGGCTCTCACTGGCGTGGGCCGCGCCCAGGGCCAGCTCCATGGCCCGGCGCACCCCCATGCAGAAGCCGGCGTGGCGGGCCAGGCGCACCTTCACGCGGCCGCCTCCAACTGGTCGAAGTAGCCCTCGCACACCGCCAGCAGCTCCTCCAGACCCCGGCAGCAGCCGGCCTGGCGGCGGAAGGCGGCGGCCTCGGGTAGGCCACGGGAGTACCACATCATGAACTGGCGCAGGAAGTGCAGGGCCTGGCGCTCGCCGCCCAGCTCTTGGGCCAGGCGCAGGTGCTCCCAGAGCGCCGCCCGCTTGAGGGCCGGGGTCACCGGCGCGGGCTCGCGGCCGGCCAGGCGGGCCGCGGCGCGGCCGAAGATCCAGGGATCGCCCAGGGCCCCCCGGCCGATCATAACCGCCGCGCAGCCGGTCTCGCTGAGCATGCGCACCGCGTCACGGGCCGAGAACACGTCGCCGTTGCCGATCACCGGCACCGGGCACCAGGCGGCCAGGCGGGCGATGGCCCCCCAGTCGGCCGCCCCGCTGAAGCCCTGCTTGGCGGTGCGGGCGTGCAGGGTCACGGCCTGGGCCCCGGCCTCCACCAGGCGGGGCACCAGCTCGGCGGTGATGTCGCGGGCGGGGCCCAGGCGGATCTTGACGCTCACCGGCAGTGAGGAGCCGGCCACCACCGCGGCGGTCACCACCGCGGCCCGGACCGGGTCGGTGAGGAGGGCCGCGCCGGCGCCGTTGCGCACCACCTTCTTGACCGGGCAGCCCATGTTCACGTCCAGGGCCTCGGCCCCCAGGGTGCTGAGCAGGGCCGCGGCCCGGCCCATGATCTCCGGGTCGCCGCCGAAGAGCTGGAACACCAGGGGGTGCTCCTGGGGCAGGTGGCGGGTATAGCGCAGAGTGTTCTTGTTGCTCTGCAGCAGGCCCTTGGCCGAGATCATCTCGCTGTAGACCATGGCCGCGCCGTGCCGGCGGGCCATGAGGCGGAAGGCCGGACTGCTCACCCCGGCCATCGGCGCGGCCACAAACGGCGAATCAAGTGTCAGACCCATAAGTTGCATGCTGCAGAGTCTACCCCAGCCGTCCGCGGGTGTAAACCAGGGGCCTTGCCGCCGGGGGCCGGGCGGGGTAAAAAAATAAGCCGAGCCGCGCCGGCGGGGACGGTCTTGACAACCCTGCGATAATCATTTCAATCTAGCGGCAGAGTCCAGGTCGGCCGGGCCTGGGCGCGGGGGAACCAGAGACGGGTCACGACATGAGCAAGCAGGCGGACATGGCCGCGGGCCAGGCGGTCTTCGGACCGGTGCCCAGCCGGCGCCTGGGCATGAGCCTGGGCGTGGATCTGCTCTGGCCCAAGACCTGCTCCCAGGACTGCCTGTACTGCGAGCTGGGGCTGACCACCCACCTCACGGCCCAGCGGGGGGTGTTCCGCGACGCCGACCAGGTGCTGGCCCAGGTGGAGGCCCGCCTGGCCGAGCTGGCCCAGCCGCCGGACTTCATCACCCTGGCCGGCAGCGGCGAGCCCACCCTGCACCAGGACCTGGGCCGGGTGCTGGCGGCGCTCAAGGGCCTGTCCCCGGCCCGCCTGGCCGTGCTGACCAACTCCACCCTCTTGACCGACCCGGCGGTGCGCGCCGAGCTGGCCCCGGCGGACGTGATCGTGCCCAGCCTGGACGCGGCCAGCCAGGCGGTGTTTGAGCGCCTGAACCGGCCCGCGCCAGGGCTTATAATAGAAGAGATAATAGAGGGTCTGGTGGCGCTGCGCCGGGAGTTCGGCGGCGACCTGTGGCTGGAGGTGCTCCTGGTGGCCGGGATCAACGACGACCCGGCCGAGCTGGCCGGCCTGGCCGCGGCGGCCGAGCGCATCGGGCCGGACCTGGTGCAGCTCAACACCGTGGTGCGCCCGCCGGCAGTGGCCGGCACCCGGCCGGTGGAGCCGGAGCGCCTGGCCGAGATCGCGCGGCTGTTCAGGCTGCCGGTGCAGGTGACGGCCCCGCCCCAGGCCCGCTCGGCCGGGGACCGGGGGGCCCTGGGCCGGCAGGTGGTGGAGATGACCCGGCGGCGACCCTGCACCCTGGCCGACGTGTCGGCCATGACCGGCCTGAGCCGGGGGCAGGCCCTGGGTCTGGTGCAGGAGCTGGTGGCCGCCGGCCGGCTGGCGGCAGAGCCCTTTGACGACGAGGTTTATTACCGGGGTAAATAACACCGGTCTGACGAGGCAAGTCATGAGCGCAGGCGGCAGTGAGCGGCCCGTGGCCGGCCAGGGACTTGTGTTGGGCATCGACGTGGGCTCGGTGAGCCTGGACACGGTGGTGCTGGACGGGCAAGGCAAGGTGCTCCAGGCCCGCTACACCCGCACCAAGGGCCGGCCCCTGGACGTGGCCGCGCAGGTGCTGGAGGAGATTTTCGCCCAGTACCCCCGCGAGGGCTTCGCGGCGGCGGCAATCACCGGCAGCGGCGCGCCCACCCTGGCCCCGCTCTTGGGCGCGGAGGTGGTCAACGAGATCATCGCCGCGGCGAGGGGCGTGGCGGCCAGCCATCCCCAGGCCCGCACCATCATCGACATGGGCGGCGAGGACGCCAAGCTGATCCTGGTGGGCCCGGCCCTGGATGGCGGCCTGCGCATCGAAGACTTCGCCATGAACACCATGTGCGCGGCCGGCACCGGCTCCTTCCTGGACCAGCAGTCCCACCGCCTGCAACTGACCATCGAGCAGTTCTCGGAGATCGCCCTCAAGAGCGCCTGCCCGCCCCGCCTGGCCGGCCGCTGCTCGGTCTTCGCCAAGAGCGATATGATCCATTTGCAGCAGGAGGCCACCCCGGACTATGACATCGTGGCCGGCCTGTGCTTCGCCATGGCCCGCAACCTCAAGTCCAACATCGCCAAGGGCAAGACGGTGGTGCCGCCGGTGTGCTTCATCGGCGGGGTGGCGGCCAACCAGGGCGTGCACCGGGCCCTGATCGACATCCTGGGCCTGGCCGCCGGCGAGCTGATGGTGCCGGAGAACTTCGGCTGCGTGGGGGCCCTGGGCGCGGCCCTGCACGCCCGCGACCGGGGCCTGGCCGCGCCCATCGCCGATCTGGCGGCCCTCAAGCAGCGGGCGGCGGAGGCGGTGCGCGAGACCCGCCGCCTGGCCCCCCTGAGGCTGGGGACGCACCACGGCCGCGATTTGCAGAAGGTATATCCGCCCAGCGGGCCCATGGACGGCTACCTGGGCGTGGACGTGGGCTCCATCAGCACCAACGTGGTGGTGATCGACCAAGAGGGCCACGTGCTGTCCAAGGCCTATCTCCTCACCGCCGGCCGGCCCCTGGAGGCGGTCAAGGAGGGCCTGCGCCTGGTGGGCGGCGACCTGGGGGAGAAGGTCAACATCCTGGGGGCGGGCACCACCGGCAGCGGCCGCTACCTGACCGCGGACTTCATCGGCGCGGACATCGTGCGCAACGAGATCACGGCCCAGGCCACGGCCGCGGCCCACATCGACCCCGAGGTGGACACCATCTTCGAGATCGGCGGCCAGGACTCCAAGTACATCTCGCTCGATGGCGGCGCCATCGTGGACTTCATGATGAACAAGGTCTGCGCGGCCGGCACCGGCAGCTTCCTGGAGGAGCAGGCCGAGAAGCTGGGCATCCAGATCAAGGGCGAGTTCGGGGCCCGGGCCCTGGCCGCCGGCCAGCCGGTGCGCATGGGCGAGCGCTGCACGGTGTTCATGGAGAGCGACCTGGTGGCCCACCAGGCGGCCGGGGCCGAGATAGACGACCTGGTGGCCGGCCTGAGCTACTCCATCGTCTACAACTACCTGAACAAGGTGGTGGAGGACCGCCGCATCGGCAACAAGATCTTCTACCAGGGGGCCACCGCGGCCAACCGGGGCATCGTGGCCGCCTTCGAGGCGGTGCTGGGCCGGCCCATCATCGTGCCGCCCCACCACGACGTGACCGGGGCCATCGGCGCGGCGCTGTTGGCCATGCGCGAGCGCACCTGGCAAAAAAGCTCCTTCAAGGGCTTCGCGGTGTCCGAGGCCGGCTACCAGATCAGCACCTTCGAGTGCCAGGGCTGCCCCAACACCTGCTCCATCCGCAAGGTCAAGGTGGAGGGCCTGGCCCGGCCCCTGTTCTACGGCAGCCGCTGCGAGAAGTACGACCTGGACCGGGGGGCCAAGGCCGGCGACCATCTGCCGGACCTGTTCGCCGAGCGCGAGGAGGCCCTCACCAGCTACCTGGCGCCGGTGCCCGCGAATATCCGGCGCGGGGTGGTGGGCATCCCCCGCACCATGTTCTACCGGGAGTGGCTGCCCTTCTTCAGCGCCTTTTTGCAGCACCTGGGCCTGGAGGTGGCCCTCAGCGGGCCCAGCACCAAGCGCCTGATCCACAAGGGCGTGGAGAAGGTGGTCAACGAGCCCTGCTTCCCGCTCAAGGTGGCCCACGGGCACCTGATGGAGCTGATCGAGGCCGGGGTGAAGACCATCCTGCTGCCGGCCCTGGTGAACATGTCCGCGTCCAACCACCCCCTGGGCTACGGCCAGGTCTGCCCCTACGCCCAGACCCTGTGCTACACCGCGCCGGCGGCCCTGGACTTCCGGGGCGCCCGCCTGGTGCACGCGCCGCTCCGCTTCGGATTCGGGGAAAAGGTGCTGCGCCAGGACCTGATGGAGCTGGCCGACCAACTGGGCGCGGACCTGGCCAAGGTGCGCGGGGCCGTGGCCGCCGGCTGGGAGGCCCAGCGGGACTTCAACGCGCGTCTGTTGGCCCGGGGCCGCCAGGTCCTGGCGGCCATGGGGCCCAGCGACCAAGCCATGGTGGTGGTGAGCCGGCCCTACAACGGCGCCGACCCCGGCCTGAACCTGGGCCTGCCCCAGAAGATGCGCCAGCTAGGGGTCTACGCCCTGCCCATGGACTTCCTGGACCTGGACAGCCTGATGGACCGGCCGGAGCTGGCCGAGATGTACTGGCGCTACGGCCAGAAGATACTGGCCGCGGCCCTCTTGGCCCGCAGCGACCCCCGCCTGCACGCGGTGTACATCACCAACTTCGGCTGCGGGCCGGACAGCTTCATCGGCCACTTCTTCCGCAAGATCATGGAGGGCAAGCCCTTCCTGGAGATCGAGATCGACGAGCACTCGGCCGACGTGGGGGCCATCACCCGCCTGGAGGCCTTCCTGGATTCGCTCAAAAACGTGCGGCCCCAGCCGCCGGCCCCCAGCCGGCCGCCCCTGCGCAGCGCCTCCACCGGCGGGCGCAAGGTGTACATCCCACCCATGACCGACCACGGATATGCGGTGGCTGCCGCTTTCCAGGCCTGCGGCGGCCAGGCCGAGATGCTGCCCGAGAGCGACGAGCGCACCCTGGAGCTGGGTCGGCGCTACACCTCGGGCAAGGAGTGTTACCCCTGCGCCCTGACCACCGGCGACATGCTCAAGCTGCTCATAGACCGGAACGTTGACCCCAAGGAGGTGGCCTTCTTCATGCCCGGAGGCACCGGCCCCTGCCGCTTCGGCCAGTACCACCGCTACCACCGCCTGGTCCTGGACGAGCTGGGCTTCGGCGAGGCCCGCATCTACTCGCCGGACCAGTCGGAGGTGTTCTACAAGGAGCTGGCCCTGGTCGGCGGCAGCGACTTCACCCGCCTGGGCTGGCAGGGGCTGGTGGCGGTGGACCTGCTGCAAAAAGCCCTGCTGTCCACCCGGCCCTACGAGGCCCACCCCGGCCAGACCGACCGGGTGTATTGCCAGCACCTGGCCAAGGTGGCCGAGACGGTGCGCAGCCGGGGCGACCTGGCGGCGCTGATGGCCCAGGCCCGCCAGGACTTCGCCGATATTCCCCGGCGGCCGGACAACCACCGGCCCCTGGTGGGCATCGTGGGCGAGATCTACACGCGGGCCAACCGCTTCGCCAACGAGAACGTGGCCCGGGTGGTGGAGGAGCTGGGCGGCGAGGCCTGGATGCCCACCATCGCCGAGTGGGTGCTCTACACCAACTTCACCTCGGCCCAGCGGGCCAAGATGCTGGGCAGGCGCGGCGACCTCTTGAGCACCTTGCTGGAGAACTTCTTCCAGCACAAGGACGAGCGCAACCTCTCCAAGCCCTGGCGGGGGGCCCTGCACAACCTGCACGAGGAGAAGGTGGCCTCCATCCTCAGGATGGCCCACCCCTACCTGCACCCCACCTACGAGGGCGAGGCCATCCTCTCCCTGGGTAAGTCCCGGGACATGCTGGCCCGGGGGGCCTCGGGGGTGATCAACGTGATCCCCTTCACCTGCATGCCCGGCAACATCGTCAACGCCCTGATGAAGCGCTTCCGGGAGGACCACGGCAACCTGCCCTTCCTGCCCATGACCATGGACGGCCAGGAGCAGACCGGCAGCCGCATCCGCCTGGAGGCCTTCATGCACCAGGCCAAGCAGTTCCAGGAGCAGAGGCAGGGTTAGGCAACTCACCGCCAAGCAAGCCGCGGGACCGCGTCCGGGGCCCCGACTTTTTTGTCGGGGCTGTATCTAGATTAGAGTTTTATATATCCCCCCACAGCCTCAACGTTTCGAGTTGTTGCTTGGGTGTTCCGTAATTAAACATGAACTCACACTTCGACGAGCCACCGAGTGTGGCTCAGCTGCCCCAGCCGTTGACAATCCGCCGAATATCCCAGCTGCCTCACATCACCGCGCCATCAGCGCGAACACACCCCATCCAAGGTATTCACGCGTGTACGCGGCGTAGCGTTTTGGTTCCGAAGTCAGTTTGGCTCTAACATCTTTCGCGAGGTCGTCGTCGGGATTCGCTTCGAGCCATCGGCGCATGGTGAGCCACTTGGCCGCTTCGTACCTATCCCAGCCTTCTTGGTCAGCCAGAACCATTTCCACAACGTCGTAGTCGAGGTCGCCCAAAGACGCGAGAAGTTCTGGAAGCATGAGAAAGTCGGAGATAGAACTGGCAAGGCATCCCTTGGCAACGTCTTCCGTCGGTGGTAACTGCAGCCAGTAGGGCTCGCCGATGAGGATGATTCCTTCGGAGCGTAGACTCTTCGCCAGAAGCTCGATGGTGCCGACGACTCCCCCACCGATCCACGTGGCACCGAGACAGGCTGCCACACCGACCTTTTCGTCGGCGACGTAGCCGACAGCGTCGCCGTGGATGAACTCGACTCGATTGGCGACTCCGAGTTCTTCAGCGCGGAGTTTCGCTTGCTCGGTGAACAACTGGCTCATGTCGATGCCGACGCCGATGATTCCGTAATCGCGTGCCCAGGTGCACAGCATCTCGCCCGAACCGCTGCCGAGGTCGAGCACACGAGTCCCCGATTCCAGGCGCAATGCTGCGCCGAGAGTGGCGAGCTTTTCTGGCGTGAACGGGTTATGGATGCGGTGAGCACTTTCGGTAATGTTGAAGATACGTGGGATGTCCAATGCACGAGCTCCTTTTACTAAGTTGTGTAATAACTGGAATATACCCTTAGTGACTGTAGTAGATAAGGGTTTTAAATATCACACCACAGCCTCAACGTTTCGAGTTGTTGCATTGGTGTTCCGTAATTAAACCTGAACTCACACTCTTTCAAAAACAGTGGGAAAGAATCCGTGTGGATTCCATTAGGGGCTGTACTAGATTAGCCAATGCGCTAATCTAGTACAGCCCCTTTTTGTCTTTTCGCGGCTCCCAGGCCCAGACCCCATGGCTAATATCTAACGTTTGCGGTATCCTAGCGTCCATGTCTCGCAAGATGCTCATAAACGCCACCAACCCCGAGGAGTTGAGGGTGGCGGTGGTGGAAAAGGGCCGCCTGGAGGCCTTTTACGTGGAAACCGCCGCCGCCGAACAGACCAGGGGCAACATTTATAAAGGCGTCGTGGCCAACGTGGAGCCCCACCTGCAGGCGGCCTTCATCGACTATGGCCGGCCCCGGCACGGGTTTTTGCAGCTAGGCGACCTGCGCAATGATCTCTGGGCCGAGCACACCCCGCCGGCCAAGGGCCTGCCGCCCCTGCAGGATGTGCTCAAGAAGGGCCGGGAGCTATTGGTGCAGGTGGTCAAGGAGGGCGTGGGCAACAAGGGCGCGGCCCTGACCACCCATCTGTCCATCCCCGGCCAGTACATGGTGCTGACCCCAGGCCACGAGCACTGCGGCGTCTCGCGTCAGATCGAGAGCGAGGCCGAGCGCAAGCGCATCAAGGAGGTGCTGGACGCCATTCCCCGGCCGGGGGGGGTGGGGGTGATCGCGCGCACCGCGGCCGAGGGCCGGGCCAAGCGCGAGCTGACCACCAACTACAACCAGTTGTTGCGCCTGTGGAAAGACATCGAGGCCCGGGGCGCCAAGGCCAAGCCGCGCACCCTGATCCACCGCGAGGAGGAGCTGGCGGTGCGCACGGTGCGCGACCTGTTCACCGCCGACCTGGAGGAGATACTGGTGGACGACCCCCAGGTGGCCGAGCGCCTGGTGCGCTTCGTGGGCCTGGTCAGCCCCCGGCGCAAGAACATCGTCAAGCTCTACCAGCAGCCGCGGCCCATCTTCGCCAAGTACCAGCTGGAAGAGCAGATCCTCTCGGTGTACCAGCCCATGGTGGCCCTGCCCTCGGGCGGCTCCATCGTCATCTCTCCCACCGAGGCCCTGGTGGCGGTGGACGTGAACTCGGGCAAGTCCTCCCGCGGCCAGGAGTTCGAGCAGACGGCCCTGAACGTGAACCTGGAGGCGGCCGAGGAGGTGGCCCGGCAGCTGCGCCTGCGCGACCTGGGCGGGCTGGTGGTGATCGACTTCATCGACATGCGCGACCGCTCCCACCAGCGCCAGGTGCGCCGGGCCCTCACCGAGGCCCTCAAGCAGGACAAGGCCAAGACCACGGTGGGCCACATCAGCCGCTTCGGCCTCTTAGAGCTGAGCCGCCAGCGCATCCGGCCGGCCATCGACTACGGCGCCACCCGGGTCTGCCCGGTGTGCCAGGGCCGCGGCCTGGTGCGCACGCCCGAGGCCCTGGGCCGGGAGGTGCTCAGGAGCCTGGAACTGAAGCTAAAGGGCCTGTCCGGCGGCGGGGTGCGGGTGCGGCTGCACCCGGAGACGGCCCGCTATTTGCAGAACGTCAAGCGCGCGGACCTGGCCCGGCTGGAGGCCGACACGGGCAAGTGCCTGGAAATAGAGGCTGATCACAATCTGGCCCCAGACGACCTCAAGCTGGAGGCCTGCCCGGCGCCCTGGAGCCTGCCCACGCCACCGCCCGAGCCCGCCCCAGCGCCCAAGCCCGCGCCGCCGGCCAAGCCCGAGCCCGA
>JBFMFU010000030.1:0-13760 GCA_040751985.1 Thermodesulfobacteriota bacterium
CGTGGTCCTGGCATTCTGATGAGGGTTGCTCATGCGGCTCTCCCAGTTTGGATCCGGTGATCTCTTCAACCACCAGTCTCCAAAACTGGAACCGTGTGAACAACCTCTTTAGCATTTACATCTAGACGCAGCGTTCCCCGGGCCTGAGAATGGACACCCTCTGCCCTCAGCTGCAGTCGCGCTTGAGCAGCTTGTCCAGGGCCTCGGCCGCCTGATCCAGGGTGGCGGCCATCTGATCCAGGTCCTTGCAGCTGGGCAGCTGGTTGGCGGCCCTGGCGCCGGCGGCCCCCAAACTCAAAGAAAACGCCAGGAACAGAACTCCGATGCGCGCATACTGCATTGGAGCCTCCTATGTGTTCGGTTTTCGGAACAAAGGGGACCATATCCCGTTGCTTTTAAACTTAGATCAAGGCCTTTTAACGAAAATAAATCCTATTCCTGATATTGGCCATGGGAGAACTTCGGTGACAAGGAAATCATTCGCGGGGCAGGGCCGGCCCCGATGGTTGGCAAGCCCCCTTTTAATACTCAGTGCCAAATGGCAGAATTAGGGGGTCCGTAACGCTTCCCGGGAGGTGAAGGCATGCCCCGTTGCGCCCTGCTGGCTGGTCTGCTTTTGGCCGCGGCTCTGAGCTTGGCCTGCCAAGGGGGCCGCCTGGCCCTGCCGCCGGAGCTGGCGGACCGTGCCCAGGCCTTGTCCGTGGAGCACAGCGGGGAGGGCGGCCGGGTCATCCGCTTCGGCCCCTTTCAGGCGCGCAGCATCGCGGCTGGGCCGGCTCGGCCCGGCCGCTGGGCCTTCCTGGGTCTGGCGAACTTTACGCCCTCCCAGGTGGTCGCCTTCCGCCTGGAAGGGCCGGCCGGCGGGCCCTGGTCCTGCCGTTGCGCCCTGGGCCGCGACACGACTCTGCAGAAAATCGGCTTCAGCGACCGGGTGGTGCCCACCATTAGCGTGCCGCACGTGGCGCGCACGGTCCTGGGTTGCGTGCTGGCGCCCGAGGGCCGGGGCCGCACCTGGCGTCTGGCCCTGTCCTCCACCGGTGATGGCTGGGCCCTGGGCGGCCCCTTAAGCGACGGCCTTAACAATTCCTTATATGTGCAAGGAATTGTTAGCCAATACCAAGAGACCGCCGCCGGTTACCTGTTCTCGCAGGGCGGAAACTACCTGGGCGCGGTGCAGCTCGACGCCCCGCAGCAGGTCTGGCTGCCGGCCGGGCCCCTGGCAGCGCCCGTGGCCGCGGCCTCGGCCGCCCTGCTGGTGCTGCGCGGGGTGTCCCGGCGGCCCTAGTTCCGTGCACTCCCGGCCCAAAGGCCGGATAAGCAATGCCCTATATGTTGGTGGGTCGGGTGCGGGGAGCCACTGAATATGGTGTTTCGGGTTGACTTGGCACCACGGGTTTGCTACTTATTAGTGAACTCTAGATCGGGGTGCCCATGAAGGTTCGACGCCTGGATATCTCTGGCTTCAAGTCCTTTGCCGACCGCACCGTTATGGACTTCCCCCAAGGACTCAGCGCGGTGGTAGGGCCCAATGGCTGCGGCAAGTCCAACGTGGTGGACGCGATGCGCTGGGTCCTGGGCGAGCAGTCGGCCCGGCAGCTGCGCGGCCAGAACATGGAAGACGTGATCTTCAACGGCGCCGACTCCCGCAAGGCCTCGGGTCTGGCCGAGGTGAGCGTGGTCTTCGAAAACGACGGCAGCGTCAGCGCTGCGGCCTATTCCGGCCTGTCGGAGATAATGGTCACCCGCCGTCTGTACCGCAACGGCGACAGCGAGTACCTGATCAACCGCATGCCCTGCCGCCTCAAGGACATCCAGCAGCTGTTGATGGACACCGGCCTGGGCAACCGGGCCTACGCCATCATCGAGCAGGGCCGGGTGGCCGCCTTCATCGAGGCCAAGCCCGACGAGCGCCGCCTGTGGGTGGAGGAGGCGGCGGGCATCACCCGCTACAAGAACCAGAAGAAGATCAGCCTGCGCAAGATGGAGGCCACCCGCGACAACCTGTCGCGCCTGGAGGACATCCTGCTGGAGGTGACCACCCAGATGGAGCGCCTGCGCCGCCAGGCCAAGAAGGCCGAGCGGCACAAGGAGATCAGGGACCGCATCCGCGAACTGGACCTGGCCATCGCCAGCTTCGAGTACCACCAGCTCAGCCAGCGCCTGGACCAGACCGCGGCCGAGGAAGAGGCCGCCGCCGCCGGCCTGGAGCTGGCCCAGCAGCGCATGGGCGCCCTGGAGACGGACCTGGAGACCGCCCGCCTGGAGCTGCTGCAGGCCGAGGAGGAGATACGCTCCTCCGGAGCCCGGCGCCTGGAGGCCCAGGGGGCCATCCAGAAGGCCGAGAACGAGCTGATCCTCATGGGCCGCGAGGCCGAGAACCTCAAGCGCCAGAGCGAGCGCCTGGAGCAGGAGCGGGAGCAACTCAAGGCGGCCCTGACCCGCAGCCAGCAGGACCTGGCCCGGGCCCAGCGGGTGCTGGCCCAGAGCGAGGCCCGGGCCCGCGAGAGCGAGCAGGCCGTGGCCCAGGCCGGCCAGCGGGTGAGCGGCCAGCAGGAGCGCCTGACCGCGGCCGAGCAGGCCGTGGACCAGGCCAAGGCCGACCTGGTGGACCACATGTCCCTGGTCAGCCAGACCCGCAACCGCCTGGGCGACCTGGAGCGGCAACGGGCCGAGCTGGAGCGCCGGGTGGGCCAGGTGGAGCGGCAGCGGGCCGAGCTGGCCCAGCAGCAGAGCCAAGCCGCCGGAGAGCTGACCCAGGCTCAGGCCAAGGTGAATGATCTGCGCGCTCGCCTGGAGCAGGCCGCGGCCCAGATGACCTGCCTGGCCGCCCGCCGCCGCCAGCAGCAGGAAAACCTGGCCGCGGCCCGCCGCCAAGAAGAAGAAGCCTCCCGCCGTCGCTTCGACCTGGCCGCCCAGGTGGACGCCCTGGGCGCCAGCCTGGGCTCCCTGGCCTGGGCCGGGGCCGCGGTGCGCCAGGCCCTGCAGGCGGCCCAGGAAGGCAGCCTGCCCGTGCCGCTGGTCGGCGTGGTGGCCGAAAAGCTAAACGTGCAGCCGGGCCGCGAGGAGCTGGTGGAGACGGCCTTGGGGCCGGACCTGCAGGCCCTTATCGTGAAGACCGGCACCGAGGCCCTGGCCCTGGCCGCCTGGGCCGGCCAAGAGGGCCTGGGCCGGCTGCGGGTGGTGGCCCTGGAGGAGCTTAGCGCCCGCGGCCTCAGCGAGCCGGACGGCGCCCGGCCCCTGGCCGAGCTGGCCCGGCCCGAGCCGGGCTGCGAGCCCCTGGCCCATCTGCTGGCCGGGGCCGGCTGGTGCGCGGACCTGGAGGAGGCCTGGCGAGCCGGCGCAGGGCTGCGGCCGGGTCAGAGCCTGGTGAGCCCCGGCGGCCAGCGCCTGGACCGGCCGGGCCTGGCCACCGTGGGCCGGGCCGAGGACGGGGCCTCGGTGCTGGCCGGCCGCAACGAGCTCAATCGCCTGCGCCAAGAATTGTCCGCGGCCGAGGGCCTGGTGGAGCAGGCCGGCGGCCGGCGCCAGCAGGCCCAGCAGGAGCAGTCCGCCTGCGAGCAGGAGCAGGCCGCCCTGGCCGCCGGCCACCAGCGCCTGGCCCATGAGCTGGCCCAGGCCGAGCGGGAGCTGGTGCGCCACCAGGAGCAGACCCAGGCCGCCGGACGCCGCCTGGAGGCCCTGGAGTTCGAGGCCGGCGAGGTGGCGGACCAGCAGGCCCAGGTGATCGCCGATGTGCAGCAGCTGCGTGGCCGCCTGGAGGAGCTGCAGGGCCGCGACCAGTCCCTGGAGGAGCGCCTGGAGACCGCCCGCCAGGCCCTGAACCTGGCCCGGACCGACCTGGAGCAGGCCCGCGCCGATGAGGGCGAGGTGAAGCTCCGCGCCGCGGCCCTGGCCAGCGAGGCGGCCCAGGCCCAGCGCGAGGCCCAGCGCCTGCGCGCCGAGATGGACCGGGATGCGGCCCGGGTGCTGGCCCTGGGACGGGAGATCGAGCAGGCCCAGACCAACCTGGGCGGCCTGACCCAGCGCCGGGACGGCCAGCAGCAGGGCCTGGGTGGGCTCTATGCCGAGCTGGACCGCCAGGAGTCGGACCTCAAGCAGGCCCAGGCGGTGCTTGGCCAGGCCCAGAACCAGGCCCAGAGCTTGGAGAGCGAGATCAAGCAGGCTCGGGGGGAGCTGAAGCGGGCCGAGGGCGTCTCCCAGGAGCTGGCCTGGAACCTCAAGGAACTGGGCCTGCGCCGCGAGCAGCTCTGCGAGCAGGTGCAGGAGCGCTGCCAGGTGGAGCTGGCGGCCGTCTTCAGCGGCCACCTGCCCAGCGGGCCCTTCGACCCGGTGGTCGGCAAGGAGAAGCTGGACAGCCTGCGCAAGCGCCTGCAGCGCCTGGGGCCGGTGAACCTGGAGGCCATCAGCGAGCACGAGGCCCTGGCCGAGCGCCACGGCTTCCTCAGCGAGCAGAAGGCGGACCTAGACGCCTCCCTGGAGGACCTCAAGCAGGCTATCCGCAAAATCAACCGCACCAGCCGCAGCCGCTTCACCGAGACTCTGGAGCAGGTGAACAAGCGCCTGGACGGTGTGTTCGCGGTGCTGTTCGGCGGCGGCCGGGCCCAGTTGGTGCTGGAAGAGGGGGTGGACCCCCTGGACGCGGGCCTGCACCTGATGGTGGAGCTGCCGGGCAAGAAGGTGAAGAACCTGGACGCCCTGTCCGGCGGCGAGAAGGCCATGAGCGCGGTGGCGGTGCTGTTCGCCCTGTTCCTGATCCGGCCGGCGCCCTTCTGCATCCTGGACGAGGTGGACGCGCCCCTGGACGAGGCCAACACCGGCCGTTTCCTGGACCTGCTCAAGCAGCTGGCCCGGCGCTCGCAGATACTAATGATCACCCACAACCGCTCCACCATGGAGATCATGGAGACGCTCTACGGCGTGACCATGGAGGAGCGCGGCGTGAGCAAGCTGTTGGCCGTCACCTTGGAGCAGGGCGAGTCCATGGCCGCTTAGCCCGGCTTCGCCAGCCAGCGGGCCGCTGGGGGCAAAACGGGTCGTGGTACTGTCTGCCATCGCCAGCTATCACTGCTCCCGCCGAAGGACCTTGGCCGCCCAAGCCTTGGGCCGCCTTGTCTGCCGGCGGCTGGCTGTGTCGGGCCAGAGTACAAACTGCGTACCCGGCCGGTTGCGATGATTTTCCTAACCGCCGCGCGAACAAAGCCTAAATAACAATACTACGCATCCCTCATAAAATATCCGGGTCGCCTGGGCTTGACGCCGGGAGAGGGGCTTTATAGATTTGGCCGGACGGATGGTTGCCCGTCCGGCTGTATTTTTCATTACAGACCTTCTTGCCCAGGGCCTTGGGCTCGGGCGAGCGAATAAAGAGTGAATATGGCCTTTTTCAAACGCCGCCAGGACAAGCACCAGAGCCAGGACAGCACAGCGTCGACCCCGGAGGCCACGGCCCCGTCTGCCCAGCAGCCCGCTCCGCCGGCCGCGGAGCCGCCCCGCCGGGGTCTGTGGGGCCGCCTGTCCGAGCGCCTCAAAGGCACCCGCCAGGCCATCGGCGGCTCCATCGACCGCCTGGCCCTGGGCCGCAAGATCGACGAGGAGGTGCTGGAAGAACTGGAGGAGGCGCTGGTCAGTGCGGACCTGGGGGTGCAGACCAGCCTGCGGCTCATCGATCAGCTGCGCGGCCGGGTGCGGCGCCAGGAACTGGGCGACGCCGCGGCCCTCAAGGCGGCGCTGAAGGAGGGCATAGCCCAGGTGCTGGCCCAGGCGGCTGCGCCGCCGCAGCGCGACCAGCGGCCGCACGTGGTCATGGTGGTGGGGGTCAATGGCGTGGGCAAGACCACCACCATCGGCAAGCTGGCCCACCGCTTCGTCAGCGAGGGCCGCTCAGTGCTCTTGGCCGCGGGCGACACCTTCCGAGCCGCGGCCGGCGAGCAGTTGGCGGTGTGGGCCCAGCGGTCCGGCTGCGACCTGGTGGGCGGCAAGCACGGCGCCGACCCTTCGGCCGTGGCCTACGACGCCCTGGAGGCGGCCCTGAGCCGGGAGCGGGACCTCTTGATCATCGACACCGCCGGCCGGCTGCACACCAAGGTGAATCTCATGGAGGAGCTGAAGAAGATACAGCGGGTGCTGGCCAAGCGGCTGCCGGGTGCGCCCCACGAGGTACTCTTGGTGTTGGACGCCACCACCGGCCAGAACGCCCTGCAGCAGGCCAGGTTGTTCCACCAGGCGGTGCCGCTGACCGGCCTGGTCCTCACCAAGCTGGACGGCACGGCCAAAGGCGGGGTGGTGGTGGCCATCGCCGACGAGCTGAAGCTGCCCATCTGCTTCGTGGGCCTGGGCGAAGGCCTGGAGGACCTGAGGCCCTTCAGCCCCGCGGAATTCGTGGAGGCCATCTTCTAGCCCGCCCCGCGCAGGGCGCGAGAAAACCGGGCCCCGCTGAATGCGGCGGCCCGGTTCGTATTTTCCGAGGCGGGTGACTAGGTTGCGCAGGTCTTGATCAACTCGCGGATCTTGTCGAACACGTCCACCAGGCGCAGCACGCCGATCACTTGTTTGCCCTTGGTCACCAGCAGCGAGAGCTTGTGGCCCATCACCAGCATGTGGCAGGCATGGGCCAGGGTGGCGTCGTGTTTTACGTAGTCCTCTTCGCCGGGGATGGTCATCACGTCCTTGACCTTGAGACTGGCCGCCCGGGTGCAGAGGGTCTTCAGGGGGTCGGTCCACAGCTCCTGCCTTTCCACCATGGACTGCAGGAAGTCCACGTTCAGGCCGAAGTGGGTCAGGCGGTCCAGGTCGCCTATCTCGCTGTATTTGGGCTCCAGCACCCGGACTATGGCGTGCTGGCTGAGCTTGCCCACCACGTTTTTCTTGCGGTCCAGGACCAGCACCGCCCGGTGCCGGTGCCCACCCTTGGTCTTGGTGGCCCAGGACTGCTCCAGGGCCTCTACCGCCTGGTAGACGGTGGCGTTGCGGGGCACGGTCACGTACTCGGCCAGGGGGACCATCAAGTCTTTGACTTTTATCTGCTGCATGACACCCCTCTTAATTCAAGAGAGCGCCGGGGCTGGCCGCGCGGTTTAGCCTCGCGGCGCCTTTCTATATCTCAATTCTAGCGCAACTAAAGCACGACCGGCAGCCGCTTGCGCCGGTTATTTGACGCCTGCCTTGGTCATGGCGTTCTTGGCCGTCTCCAAAATATCCGCCGGGAAGCCCACCACGTTGTAGATCACCAGGAAGCCGATGATCCACACCACCAGCAGGGAGAGGATCCAGAGCACGAAGCCGTACTTGAGGAAGTCGATGGGGTGGATGGCCCGTTCGCCGGTGTCGGGGTACACGCCTAGGCCGTAGATGATGGCGTTGTTGGGCGTGCCCACGATCAGGAAGTGGGCGAAGCTGGTGGCAAAGGCCACGGCCAGGCCCACGGCCCAGGGCTCGCCGGCCACGCCGGTCATGATGCCCATGGGGATGGCAATGGGGCCGATCAGGGCGGTGGTGCCGGCGTCGGACATGAAGTTGGTGATGGTGCCCGCCAGGCCGCTCATGCCCACCCAGAGGCCGAAACCCTTGTCCATGCCTACGCTCTGCAGGGCGGTGAGGAAGGTCTGGGCCAGCCACATGGCCGCGCCGGTCTCTTTGAGCAGGGCGCCCAGGGTCAGGGCCCCGCAGTACATGAGCCAGGCGTCCCAGGAGATGCCGCCCAGTATCTTGCGCCAGCCGGTGGTGCGGAAGATCACTGGGATCAGCAGGGCCAGCAGGGAAGGCCCGCCCAGGCCCATCTCCTCGCCGCCCACGATCCACAGCAGCAGGATCAACAGCAGCATGGCGAAGGTCACGTACTCGCCGTAGGACATCTTGCCCATGCGCCGGGTCTCGTCCTTGATGGCCACCAGGCCCGGAGTCAGGTCCTTGGTCTTTATCTTGCGCCCGAAGAGGATGAGCATGTACACCGCCACGATGAAGCCCAGGATGGGTACCATGGGCAGGCCGTACATCATCCAGGTGAAGAAATCCATGGGCACGTTGTACTCGGACCAGAAGCCCATCATGATCACGTTGCGGCCGCCGGCGGCCGGCGAACCCACGCCGCCCACGTTGAGGGCGAAGCACAGCGAGAACAGCAGGAACTTGGCCAGGGCCGGGTCATGGGGAATGGGCCCGCCGGGCTTGGCCTTGGCGGCCACGGAGCCGAAGTACACGGCCATCATCACCGGGGTCATGAAGGCGCACATGGCGTGGGCCGAGATGAAGCTGCCCACCACGGCCATGGAGATGCACAGCACGAATATCGGCACTGTGAAGCCCTTGGTCCATCCCAATAGCCAAGAAGCCAGGCGCTTGTGCAGGCCCACGTCCACTACCGCCACGCCCATGGCCAGCACGCCTAGCAGGAACATGGGGGCGTCGCCGGCGAAGGTCTTGCCGATGTCCTGGCGGGGCAGCAGCTCCAGGAAGTAGGCCAACAGCGGCATCAGGATGCCGGTGAGGCCAATGGGTATGGCCTCGGTGGCGAAGAAGATCACGGCCATGGGGATGATGCCCAGCACGATCATGGTCTTGTGGGCCGCCTCGGTCAGGTCCTTGGCCACGTGCCAGCCGATCATCTTTTTGGCGAAGCCGTACTTGTCTATTATCTCTACGACGCTGTCGGGCGTGGGCAGGACAAAGCCTACCAGGATGAAGATGGACACTCCCGCGCCCAGCCAGATCAGTTTGTTGCCTAGGCCGTTTTCGGAAGCGCCGTGGTTGTTGTGATCGTGACTCATGACTTTAGTCCTCCACTCCTCGCGGGGGGGAATGCAAGGGCCGGAACTTTCATTAAACGGCGGTGCCCCGCCGGGCGCACCACCGGAGAGGGCCTTATACCTCTCGTGTATCCCAGGCTTTTTAACATAGTTTCACTGTGCAACAAAAGAAGAAAGTGAAAAAAATCTCTTGCGGGAAACGCTATTTCGCCATGGATGGAAATCCCCTGATAACATAATAATAATATTAATTAAAATTGTTTTGGCCCGTCAGGGGGACTCAGTTGGCCCCTAGGTGGGCACCACCACGGGCGGCCGCAGCAGCAGCTCCACCGCCTCTCGGGCGGTGTCGGCCAACCGGGGATGGGTGTGGCTCAGGGAGATGATCTGGCGCAGGTTGTCGGCGGTGCGGTAGATGAGCGAGGCCAGGTCGCCCTCGGCGCCGCCGTAGAGCAGCACCACTTGGCTGAATTCGGCCTCCTGGCACCAGGCGAAGATGGCCTGGGCCGCGTTGGCCGGCAGGGGCGGGGCGGCAAATCCCCACTGCTTCAGGCGGCTGGTCAGGGGCGTCAGGGCCGCGTTCAGGTTCACCACGGCTGCCTTGAGGCGGTGGCTCATGCGGGGGCCGCCCCCTTCGAATTCGCGCTCCTCCACGAACAGGGCCAGCAGCGCGGACAGCAGCACCGGGTCGTCTTCGGGCAGGACCCGCCGGCGGATGGCCTCGGCGATGAGCACCGGCTGATCCAGGCGCAGCTGGCTGGCCCAGAGGCCGTCGTTGGTCAGGCGGCCCTGGGCATCGGCGAAGCCCTCGGCGCGCAGGAACTCCAGGTGGCGCACGAAGTCGTACCAAAAGGCGTGGCTCTGGTCCTGCACCTCGGCCAGGACCTCCTCGGCCCGGTCCAGCAGGCTGGCCAGGCCTTTTTTGTCCTCCAGGCAGGCCTGGGCCAGGGGACAGTCCTGGCAGGCCAGCCCGGCCATCTCTTCGTCCACCTGCAGCAGCCGCTCGTGAAAGGCCGAGGCCTCCTGGGCCACCAGGCTCTCCAGCTCGGGCGCGCCCAGGGGGGTCAGCTCGGCCGGCATCTGGTCCAGCACCGCCTGGGCCAGGGCCCGGCCGCCGCCGGCCTGGGGCAGGTTCAGGTTCTGCACGAAGATGCCGGCCACCTCGTCCAAGGGCACGAACTCCAGGCGGGGGTGGCCCCGACGCAGGCGCCGCTCGCTCTCCAGGCGCACGGCTAGCACTCCGGCCTCGTTCTCGGCGCCCTCCCGGCGCAGCACGGCCCAGGGCGTGCCGAACATATCCATGAACACCCGCCCCCGGTTCAGGGCGGCCCAGAGGCCCTGCCGCTGCCAGTTCTGGCCCGACTCGCGGGATAGGCGCTGGCGCAGCCGCTCCAACTGGCGGCGGCGGCGGCGGCGGATGACCGCCTCCTCGGGGCCGGGGCAGGCCGAACCCTGCAACTGGGCGGCCAGGGCCTTGAGCACCTGCTGGGGACCGTCCTTGCGCCGGGCGCCGCTCTTCAGCTCCAGGCGCTGGAAGGTGGCCAGAGACAGGCCCAGGAGCTGCTTGACCTCGGCCGGGCGCTGGGACAGGAGCAGGTTCAGGGCCATGGAAAAGTTGATGGACAACTGGCTCTGGATGGGCTCGGGCTCCGATTCCAGCAGGGCCGCCACCAGGGGCACGTTCTGGAACAGGCCGGGCACCACGCAGGCGAAGCCGATGTTGTCCATGCCCCGCCGGCCGGCCCGGCCGGTCATCTGCAGCAGGTCCGTGGCCGACAGCTCCACGAACTCGCGGCCGTTGAAGCGGTCGGACTGGGTGATGACCACGGTGCGGGCCGGGAAGTTCACGCCCGCGGCCATGGTGGAGGTGCTGAAGATGGCCTTGAGCAGGCCCTTCTGCATGCAGCGCTCCACTAAGAGCTTCCAGTGGGGCAGGTGGCCGGCGTGGTGGGCGGCCGCCCGCTGCTGGCGCAGGTAGTGCAGGTGGGGGTGGTCCTCCAGGAAGGGGTAGCGCTCCAGAAACTGGTCCACCACCCGGTTCAGCATCTGACCGCGCTGGGGGTCTTCCTCCAGGTGGGCCGCGGCCACGTGGCCCAGGGCCGTGTCGCAGTCGGCGCGGGACTTCAAGAAGAAGATGGCCGGCAGCAGGCCGGCCTGCTCCAGGGCGGTCAATATCTGGCCGAAGGGGGGCAGGGTCTGGGCCGGCCCCCGGCCCCGGCGCTGGCCCTGGCGCTCCACGAAGTGGCTCACCTTGCCGAAGAGGCCGCGGGTGGTCTTCAAGGGCGCCAGCTCGCCGTCCGGGAACAGGAACAGGGGATAGAGGGGCACCGGCCGCTGGTCGCTGGAGACCGTGGCGCAGGGGCGGTCGCGCACATATTCCAGCCAGCGGGCGATCTGGGCCGCGTTGGCCACCGTGGCCGACAGCAAGAGCAGGCGCACCCGCACCGGCAGGTAGATGATCACCTCCTCCCAGACCACGCCCCGGTCCGGGTCGCCCAGGAAATGGGCCTCATCCAGCACCACCAGACCGGCGTCCAGGTCCTGGCCCCGGTACATGGCGTCATAGAGCTGGTTGCGCAGGATCTCGGTGGTGCCCACGATCAGAGGGGCGCCCAGATTTTCCTTGCGGTCGCCGGTGAGGATGCCCACCGAGGCCTCGCCGAAGACCTCCCTGAACTCGGCGTACTTGGAGTTGGACAGGGCCTTGAGGGGGCTGGCGTACCAGGCCCGCTGGCCCTGGCCCAGGGCCGCCCGGATGGCCTGCTCGGCGATCCAGGTCTTGCCGCTGCCGGTGGGCGCGCTGACCACCACGTCCCGGGTGGCCAAAAGCTCCACGGCCTCGTTCTGGAAAGGGTCGGGTACAAAGGGGGCGTCCGCGGGCACCCCCACGTTGGCCAATATGGGCCTTAGACGGGCGTTCACCCGGGGTTGAAAAGATGTATCTTTGGGCTGGGCCGTGGGGTGGGGCTTGTCCTTACGGCGGCGGCCTCGGTTTGCGGGGCGACGTTTCAAACGGCCCTCCGGCTGGGCCATGCTACAACAGCGTCGCCCAGTAACGCAATGCGTATCGATAGGGATTGATGGTAATCAAGCCGAGTCCTGAAATCCGGTGAGGGCGTCCAGGTTTTGCCGCAGCCGCTCCAGGGCCTGCTGCAGCTCCAGGCGGGCCTGCTCGCGCTGGGCAGGGGTCATCTCCGGCGGGTAGCTCAGCTCGGGCCCGGCGTCGATGAGCACCCGGGCAAAAGGCTTGGGGATCATGGTGCGGTCCCAGGTGCGCCCCAGCACCCACACCCGCTTGGCCGACCACATCAAGGGTATCAGGGGCAGGCCGGTCATCATGGCCAGGGTGATCATGCCCGCCTTGGCCTGGTGGCGCGGGCCCCGGGGGCCGTCGGCCACGGTGGCGGCGTAGCGGCCGGGCGCGGCCAGGTAGGCGGCCATCTCCTTGAGGGCCGCGGCGCCGCCCCGGCTGGAGGAGCCGCGCACCGGCACCCCGCCCATGGCGCGCAGGTAACGGGCCAGGTACTCGCCGTCCCGGGAGCGGCTGATCATGATGGCCGGCCGCTGAGGCGCGAAGAAGTGCAAGAAAAAGATGGCCCCCCGGTGCCAGGTGACGCCGATGGCTCCGCGGCCGCCGCCGAAGTATTTCTGCACCAAATCCTCGCGCAGTATCTTAGTCTGGCAGGTGCGGAACAGGGCGCGCAGCAGCCAGGCGCCTAGGCGGGCCGCCAGGCTGTACTTGAAGCTCTCCCAGCGGCTGTATTCCGGTCGGCTCTTCATGCCCGTCTCCGCAGATGCCGGGCCCGCAATGGCGCCGCGGGCTGTCTATGTTTAACACGCCCGGCCGGCCCAAGCCAACCAAGCCCCGCCTGTGTTGAAGAATTGTCACTTCGCCCGGGGCAAGGGGTGTTCATTAACACCGACTGGTGAATTATGCGGCGCGCCTGAAAGGGATGCCTCACCAGCGCGGAAAAGGGGCCTTGGCCGAATCGCCGCCAGGAATTTTAAGGCCAGGGGGTTTTCAGGGGGCACGCAAGTTAATAAATAATTGTTGACAACCGCCGGGTGAAAAAGGGGCTGGGGTGCCTGGTGTGTTTGATGGCCCGCGTAGGCGGGCTTGTTAACCGATCAATGACGGCGGCTGCGTATGAGTCAAAAGACATAATCAGCGGCCTGGGCATAAATTATCCACCCCGAAAACAATCAGCGCCGGGTTTAATAAGCAGACGGCTAAGGCGCCATGAATAGTGGTGGTGAGGACTTTTTTAACTCCGCAGCCACCAGGCGGCCAGCACGGCCAAGAGCACGGCGATGAGGGTGGATAATTGCGCCAGGTGCAGCCCGAAATCCAGGTCCGAGTCCACGGGGTCGCGGCCGGCCGCGTTCAACCAGGGCTTAGCCACCAGTTCGCCGTCGTAGTAGTTGGGCCCGCCCAGGCGCAGCCCCAGGGCCCCGGCCGCGGCGGCCTCGGGCCAGCCGGCGTTGGGGCTGTGGTGGGCGGCGTGATCCCGGCGCACGGCCCGCCAGGCCTGGCCGGCGCTGAGGCCCAGCAGGGGGCAGGCCGCCACCATGATCAAGGCGGTGAGGCGGGCCGGAATCCAGCCGGCCGCGTCGTCCAGGCGGGCGGGCACCAGGCCCAGGTCACGGTAGGGCGCGCCCTTGTAGCCCACCATGGAGTCCAGGGTGTTGACGGCCTTGTAGGCCACGGCCAGGGCTGGGCCGCCCAGGGCCAGGTAGAACAGCGGCGCCACCACCCCGTCGTTGAGGTTCTCGGCCACGGTCTCCAGCAGGGCCCGGCGCAGCCCGGCCCGATCCAAGGCCCGAGTGTCGCGGCCCACCAGCATGGCCAGGCGCTGGCGGGCCAACTCCAGCTCACCGCGCTGCAGGGGCCGCGCCACCTCCCGGGCCTCGCGCCAGAGCTGGCCGGCGGCCAGGCACTGGAAGCTCAGCAGCAGGCCCAGAACCCAGCCCAGGGGCGCGGCCAGGGCCTGGGCCAGGGCCAGCAGCAGCCAGGCGGCC
>JBFMFU010000031.1:0-2684 GCA_040751985.1 Thermodesulfobacteriota bacterium
CAGATACGGCGGTGCTCGCGCTGCGGTTTTTGCCAGGCGCACTGTCCGGTGTTTGGTGCCACGCTGCGGCCGGCGTTGAACGCCCGGGGCAAGATGCTCCTGCTCAAGGAGGTGCTGGAGGGGCGGCTGGCGCTGGATGCGGAGCTGGTGGAGTCGCTCTTCCAGTGCACCACCTGCGCGTCCTGCGCGACCAACTGTCCTTCGGGGGTGAACGTGCCCGAGGTCATCAAGGCGGCGCGCCGGGACATGGTGAGCCTGGGCACCTGCCATCTGGCCTTCGTGGGCATGAACCAGGTGCTGGAGGAGTCCAGCAACATCTACGGCGAGGAGGAGCCGCCGGAGTTTGGCCGGCCGCGCAACCAGCAGGCGCCGGTGGTTTACTTCGTGGGCTGCGTGGGGGCCTATCGCGAGGACGAGGCCACGGAGGCGGCCCTGGATTTGCTGGATCACCTGCAGGTGGCCTACACCCTGATCGACGAGGCCTGCTGCAGCGGGGTGCTGGAGGACGTGGGCTATAGCATGAAGCCCGCCCTGGTGCAGCGCAACATCGAGGCCATTCTGGCCACCGGGGCGGGGACCCTGATCACCGGTTGCCCCTACTGCCTGCGCACCTTCACCCACAAGGAGCAGTACCTGCCCCTGCGCCAGGCCGGCCTGGAGATACTGCACCTGAGCCAGTTTCTGGCGAGGCAGGACCTGGGGCTGTCCACGGAGTTAGTGGTTACCTACCACGACCCCTGCGACCTGGGCCGTCACGCGGGCATCTACGAGGAGCCGCGGCGGACCATCAAGAAGATTGCGCCCAACTTCGTGGAGCTGGCCCACCACCACGCCGACTCCCTGTGCTGCGGTGCGGGGGGCGGGGTGCGTGGCGCCTTTGCCAAGAACTCGCTGGAGATGGCCCGGCGGCGGCTGCGGGAGGTGGAGGAGGTGGGGGCCTCGGTGGTGCTGACCGAGTGCAACTCCTGCGCGCACAACCTGGCCAACGCCAAGCTGCGCTCCCAGAAGTTCCGGGTGCTGACCACGCCCCAGTTCCTCATGGAGCTGATCGAAGAATCCTAAGCCCAGGCGAGGGGAGGATCATGGAGATACAGGGTTATCAATTCCCCGAGGAGCTTTACTACGACCCGGAGCACTTTTGGGTGCGGGTGGAGGGCAGCGAGCTGGTCATGGGCATGGACGACTTTGCCCAGAAGATGGCCGGCGAGATCGTCTACGTGCAGCTTCCCGAGGACGGCAAGAAGCTGGTTAAGGGCAAGAAGCTGGCCAAGGTGGAGAGCGGCAAGTGGCTGGGCAAGGTGCTCAGCCCGGTGGACGGCGTGCTGCTGGGGGTGAACGAGTCCCTGGAGAGCAACCCCGGCCTGATCAACCAGGACTGCTACGGCGCGGGCTGGATGTACCGCATCCAGGCCGACGACGTGGCGCAGGTGCAGGACCTTCTGCACGGAAAGCAGGCGGTGGAGGAGTGGGTGCTGTCCGAGATCGCCAAGCACGCCTCCGAGGCCTGAGCGCCCAATGCCTCGGCTGCCCTACAGCCCGCGCCAGCTTTTGGAGATGCAGGCCTGCACCAATTGCCGGGCCTGCGCCGAGGTCTGCCCGGCGGTGCGGGCCTCGGGCGAGGCGGCCGTTTCCGGGGTGCGGCGCCTGGCCTGGCAGAAGCGAGCCTGCCGGGCGGCCAGCCCCTGGACCCGCTGGCTGCCGGGCCGCCGGCCACCCAGCGACCGGGACTGGGCCCAGTTCGCGCCCAGCGTGTACCGCTGCACCCTCTGCGGCAACTGCGCCGAGGTCTGCCCCTCGGGCATCGGCCTCAAGGACCTCTGGCTGGCCCTGCGCCAGGACCTGGTGAGCCGGGGGGTGCAGCCGGAAAAGACGGCCCTGATCAAGAACAACCTGGCTACCTGCCACAACGTCTTCGCCGAGGACCAACAGGACCGCTGCGAGTGGGTGGAGGACATGGACGAGGCGCCGGGCCACGGCTTCATTAGGCCCCAGGCCGAGGTGGTGTACTTCACCGGCTGCGTGGCCTCCTTCTTCCCCCTGGCCCAGCAGATACCCATAGCCCTGGCCGAGATTCTGCAGGCGGCGGAGGTGGACTTCACCCTGCTGGGTGAGGAGGAGTGGTGCTGCGGCTTCCCTCTGTTGGGGGCGGGCATGCTCAGCCAGGCTCGGGAGCTGATGGAGCACAACCTGGCGGCGGTGCGGGCCAAGGGCGCCCGCCAGGTGGTCTTCGCCTGCCCCTCCTGCTACATGATGTGGCGGGAGCACTACCCCACGGACCTGGAGCTGATCCACGAGACCCAGTTTTTGGAGCGGCTGATCCAAGAGGGCCGGCTGCCGCTGAAGCAGCGGGAGCTGAGCGTCACCTACCACGATCCCTGCGACCTAGGCCGCGGGGCCAGGGTCTTCGAGGAGCCCCGCCGGGTGATCGCTTCTCTGCCCGGAGTGCGCCTGCAGGAGATGGCCGAGAGCCGCGAGTCCTGCCAGTGCTGCGGCGGGGGCGGCAACCTGGAGATGATCGACCAGAAACTGAACGCCGAGATATCCCGCCGCAAGATAGAGCAGGTGCAGGCCACCGGCGCCCAGGCCGTGGTCTCGGCCTGCCAGCAATGCCTGCGCACCATGGCCACCCACATCCGCCGGCACAAGCTGCCCATCCAGGTGCTGGACATCGCTCAACTGGTGCG
>JBFMFU010000032.1:0-24549 GCA_040751985.1 Thermodesulfobacteriota bacterium
ACCGTGGTCCTGGCATTCTGATGAGGGTTGCTCATGCGGCTCTCCCAGTTTGGATCCGGTGATCTCTTCAACCACCAGTCTCCAAAACTGGAACCGTGTGAACAACCTCTTTAGCATTTACATCTAGGCCAGGTGTTGTTGCCTGGAATGGAGTGATTGACTGGCGCGCGCTCGACGCGCCCGTCGGGTTGGCGACAGCGTGATCTCAGCCCAACACATCGGTCATAGGCTGTTAAGACGGCCTAATCCCTACCTATTGGCCCGACCTGATTAGGGGAGACTTCCAGAAGATTCAGGGTGTGAAGTAAGCGCGACGGCGACTGATTGACCAAAGGCTCTCGGCTTCTGGTGAATGCTTTGGGTGGATAGCCGCCCCAAAAAGGATGGGCACTCTAAAATATCAAGACATGAGCTCAAACGGAGGAATCAGAAGTTATTTTGAGAAGAGGCGCTTCAGCGGTCGCCTTTGCTTAGTATAAAGTTGAATTTCCCCAAGTCAGCATGCCTGCACCGTGTACGCCCCTCTAGAATCCTCATAATTCGCTAGCCGTCAGCAGTAAGCCTCACTGGCCCGAGTATGCAAAGATGGCTAGGGGAAAATACCCCTAACTCGTTTGGCTTCAGCCACCCGCCCGATGCCCAGCATGTAGGCGGCGGTGCGCATGGTCTCGTCTTCCCGCAGAGCAATATCGAGGACCTCGCCAAAAGCCCGGGTCATTATCTCCCGCAAGCGGCTGTTCACGTCGTCCTCGGTCCAAAAAAGCTTTTGCAGATTCTGCACCCACTCAAAATAGGAAACCGTTACTCCACCCGCATTTGCCAGGATGTCTGGCACCACGAAAATCCCCCGGTCTTTGAGCACCTTGTCGGCCAGAGGGCTGGTGGGACCATTAGCCCCTTCCACGATGATCCGGGCCCGTATGCGCTCCGCGTTGGCCTGGTTGATCTGGGCCTCCAGAGCGGCCGGAATCAGGGAATCGCAGGGCAGTTCCAGCAGCTCGGCGTTACTTATCTCATCTGCTTCCGGGTAGTCCGGCAGATAGCCGGTGTCCTCGAAGTGTTTCTTCACCGCGCGGGGGTCCAGGCCACCGGAGTTGTACAGGGCCCCCTGCACGTTGGACAGGCCCACGATCTTGACCCCAGAGTCGTGCAGCAACTCGGCTGCGTGATAACCCACGTTGCCCAGGCCCTGCACCACCGCGCGGCTGCCATCCAGGTTCAGGCCAAGGTGCTGGGCCGCCTCACGCAACACATACACGCACCCCATGGAGGTGGCCTTGAGCCGCCCCAAGGATCCCCCGATGGACAGGGGCTTGCCGGTGACCACACTGTTGCAGGTGTGGCCCTTGAACACGCTGTAGGTGTCCACGATCCAGGCCATGACCTGGGGATCGGTGTTCACATCCGGAGCGGGTATGTCCTGCTCCGGGCCGATGAGGGGGGATATCTCCCAGATGTAGCGCCGGGTAAGCCGCTCCTTTTCGGCCAGGGTCATGCCGGCGGGATCGCAGGTGACCCCGCCTTTGGCCCCGCCGAAGGGGATGTCCACCACCGCGCACTTCCAGGTCATCCACCCAGCCAGGGCCCTCACTTCGTCCAGGTCCACCTGGGGGTGGTAGCGAATGCCGCCCTTGCCGGGGCCGCGCAGGGTGTTGTGCTGTACTCGGTAGCCGGTGAGTCTTTCGATGCGTCCGTCATCGCGGCGCAGAGGGAAGGTTACGGTCAGCTCGCGGCGGGGGTGCTTAATCTTTTCCGCTATCCAGGGCTCCAAATCCAGCTTGCCGGCAGCCAGATCGAACTGGAGATTGTGCATGTCCAGGGGCTTGCTCTCATCATATTGCTTGCGAACCACCATGGTGAATCCTCTTATACCCTGGCGGCGCGGCAGTCGGCCAGCCAGGGTACGAACGTCTTGGTCTTTGTGTGTGCTGTCACCATAGGAGTGGCCAAGCAGGTGCAGCGGTTAACTCACCCGCTCCAATCCGTCTTCCATAATCTCCATGCCCTGCCGAAGCTGGTCATCGGTGATGATCAGGGGCATCAGGGTGCGCAGGTTGTTGCCCAGGGTGCCGCAGTCCAGGATCAGTAGCCCGTGGGCATGGCAGTAGGCGGTGAGTTGCTTAGCCCGCTCCGGGGCCGGCTCCCTGCTCAGGGGGTCCTTGACCAATTCTAGGGCCAGCATGGGGCCCAGGCCCCGCACCTGCCCGATCACCGAGAAGCGGTCCTGCAGCCCCAGCAGCGCCTGGTGTACCTTAACCCCCAGCCCCGCCGCCCGGGCCAGGAGGTCCTCGCTTTCGATCACCTCCAACACCGCCAGCCCGGCCGCGCAGGCCACCGGATTGCCGCCGTAGGTCCCGCCCAGGCCGCCCGGGTGCACGCTGTCCATCAGCTCGGACCGGCCGGTGACGCCGCTCAGGGGCAGACCGCCGCCCAGGGACTTGCCCGTGGTCACGATGTCCGCCTGCACCCCGAAGTGCTCCAGGGCGAACATCTTGCCCGTGCGACCGATGCCGCTCTGCACCTCGTCGGCGATCAGCACGATGCCGTGCTCGTCGCAGATTTGGCGCAGTTGGCCCCAGTATTCCGGCGGGGGCACGATAAAGCCGCCCTCGCCCAGCACCGGCTCCATGATGATCGCGGCCACCTCGTCCGGGTTCACGTGATACTTGAAGAACTCTTCCTCGAAGTACTCCTGGCCGCAGTAGACCCCGCAGCCGGGGTACTCCTTGCCCCAGGGGCAGCGGTAGCAGTAAGGTGCTGGGGCCCGGTAGATGGCCGGCAGGTGCGCCCCCAACTTGTACTTGTAGGGCATCACCTTGCTGGTCAGGGCCATGCACAGGGCGGTGCGGCCGTGGAAGGCCCCCTCGAAGCAGACCACCCCTGGCCGGCCGGTGGCGTAGCGGGCGATTTTCACCGCGTTCTCCACCGCCTCGGCCCCGGAATTGCCAAACATGGTCTTCTTCTCACCCGGACAGGGGACCAGGGCGTTGAGCTTTTCGGCCAGAGCGACGTAGGGCTCGTAGATGGACACATGGAAGCAGCCATGCAAGTACTGGTCGGCTTGCTCCTTGATGGCCGCCACCACCTTGGGGTGGCGGTGCCCCACGTTGTTCACCCCGATGCCGCCGGCGAAGTCGATGTACTCGCGGCCCTCGGGGTCCCATACCAGGGCCCCCTCGGCCTTGGCCATCACCACCGGGGTCACGTTGCCCACGCCACGAGGTACCTGCCGCAGTTTTCTATCCGCGAGCCGCGCATTCTTCATTTGGGCTTCTCCCGGTTCCGTATTGACGCCGCTCATCGTTCGGCCAGACCGCACCAATTGAGCATGGTCAGGCCCACCACCTTGGTCGTATCCACCATGCTGTCCAATTCCACATACTCGTCGATGCCGTGATAGTTGGCACCATTGGGGCCGATGCAAGCGGCGGCTATGCCGAAGTCTGGGGCGAAGCGCGAGTCCAGGCCCGAGGCACGGCCGATGAACCCCACCGGCCGCCCGGCCACTGCCTGGGCGGCACCCACCAAGGTCTGCACGAAGGGATGCCCAGGGTCCTGCTGCCACGGGCTGGTCTGCCAGCCAAACCACTCCACCCTGGGCGGATACTTCTGGAGCCAAAGGTCTCCCTGCGCCACTTTGGCCACCAGCTCCTCCACCATGGCCCTGATCTGGGCCCGGGGCTCGCCCGGCACAAAGCTGATGCGGCACTCCATCACCGCCTCGCCGGGCACGGTGGAGGGCCAATCGCCCGCGTGCATGGTGCCCACGGTGACGTGACAGGAGCGGCCCGAGCCCTTCTCGAAAAGCTCGTAGTGCACCTCGCGGCCTCGGAGCTCGTCCAGCTCAGCCAGAGCTCGGTAGATGGGCAAGGCCTTGCCAATGGCGTTGACCCCCAAATGGGAGACCCCGCCGTGGGCTGAACGGCCGGGCACAGTGACCCGGAAGTGGTTCACCCCGGCGTTGGCCACGGTCACGTTCATACCATGGGGCTCGGTGATGAGCAGGGCATCGGCCCGGTAACCGGCCAACAGGCAAGCCAGGGTGCCGCCTGCCCCGCCGGCCTCCTCGTCGATGACGCTCATAAGGCGAACCATGCCCCGGGGGCGCAGGCCGGCGGTGAGGGCCGCCTTGAGGGCGAAATAGTTGGCCAGCAGGCCGGCCTTCATGTCCGCCGCGCCCCGACCGTAAAGGCGGTTGCCCTCCACCTGGCCGCCCCAGGGGTCTCGGGTCCAAGCCTCCAGGGGCTCGGGCGATACCACGTCCACGTGGCCGTTGACCACCAGCGAGGGCGCGTCCTCCCGACCGGGCAGGGTGCCGATGAGGTTGGGGCGGTTTGCATAGGGCTGGCCGGTGTCTATGAAGGCGGGGTGCTTGCGCACCTGCTCCATGTCGGGCTCCACCAGTTCCGTTTCCAGGCCCAGGTCTTGGTAGAGCTTGGCCATGTATTGTTGGGCCTGGGCCTCGTGGCCCACGACGCTGGGAATCCTCACCAGTTCCTGGAGGGTCTGAACCAGTTGGGGCCGCAGCTGGTCCACGGCCGAAAACAGCAGCTTCTGAATCTCGGATGAGCTCACAGATGTCTCCTTGAAACCGTGAATGCCCTGGATCAGCTGGCCAGGGGGTGGTGGCACGCCACCCAATGCCCCGGTGAAAGAAGTTTGAACTCGGGCTCCAGCCGCCGGCAGTCCTCCTGGGCCTGGGGGCAACGGGTATGTAAACGGCAGCCGGAGGGCGGATTGAGCGGGCTGGGTACGTCGCCGCTCAAGAGGATGCGCTTTTTCTCCCGCCCCACCTCGGTGGTGGGGGCGGCGGAGAACAGGGCCTGGGTGTAAGGGTGGCGCGGCTGGGAAAATAGCTGGTGCTTGGAGGCCAGCTCCATGAGCTTGCCCAGATACATTACCGCGATGCGGTCACTGATGTGCTCCACCACCGCCAGGTCGTGGGAAATAAACAAGTATGACAAACCCAGGTCGCGCTTGAGCCGGGCCAGCAGGTTAACCACCTGGGCCTGCACCGACACGTCCAGGGCCGAGAGGGGCTCATCGGCCACCACCAGCTTGGGCCGCATAATGAGCGCGCGGGCAATGCCCAGGCGCTGGCGCTGGCCGCCGCTGAACTCGTGCGGGTGGCGGTCGTAGTGCTCGGGTCTCAAGCCCACAGTCTCCATCATGCGCAGGATGCGCTTCTTGCGCTCCGAGCTGCTCAGGCCCGTCTCGCGGCGCAGGCCTTCCCCGATGATCTCTTTGACGGTCATGCGAGGGTTCAGGGACGACCACGGGTCCTGGAAAATGATCTGCATCTCGCTGCGCAGCTTGCGCATCCTCTCCGGCGGGAGCTGGCCGATGTCCTGGTCCTGGTAGAATACGGCCCCCCGGGTGGGAGGGATCAGGCGCAGCACCAGCCGGCCGATGGTGGACTTGCCGCAACCGGACTCGCCCACCAGGCTCAGGGTCTCGCCCTGCATCAGGGAGAAGCTCACCCCGTCCACCGCCTTGATCACATCGCCGGAGGATAACATGGAGCGGCCCAGCGCGAAGTGCTTGGTCAGATCCTCTACCTTCAATATGGCTTGCACGGACATGGCGTTTATGCGTTGAGCCAGCAAAGGGCGTGATGGCCCGGTCGCACCTCGCGCCAAGGCGGCGGGCTCTGGACGCACTCGGGGCGGCTCTGGGGGCAGCGCGGATTGAAGAGGCAGCCCTGGGGCAGGTCGAAGAGGCTCGGCACGATGCCCGCCATCTCAACGAGCTTTCCCTTGCCGTCCGGCTTAGGGATGGATTTCAACAGGCCTTGGGTGTAGGGGTGAGCCGCCTCCTCGAATATCTCGCGCACCGGTCCCTGTTCCACTACCCGGCCACAGTACATAACCACCACACGCTGGGCCGATTCGGCCACCACCGCCAGGTTGTGGGTGATTAGCATGATAGCCGTACCGATGCGCTGGTTGAGTCGGTGCATCAAATCCAGCACCGAGGCCTGCACGGTCACGTCCAGGGCGGTGGTGGGCTCGTCGGCCAGGAGCACATCGGGGTCCAAGAGGAGAGCCTCGGCGATCATCACCCGCTGGCGCATGCCGCCGCTCAGGTGGTGGGGGTAGTCCTTGATGCGCTTGGCCGGATCGGGGATCTCCACCATGGCCAGCATCTCAGTGGCCCGCTCCCGGGCCTCCTTCTGGCTCATCTTGCGGTGGCTGTGCAGCGCCTCCGTGAGCTGGTTCTCAATGGTGAAAGCCGGGTTCAGGGAGATCATGGGCTCCTGAAAGATCATGGAGATGCGGTCGCCGCGCACTTTGCGCATCTGCTTCTCGGGAATAGCGAGCAGGTCGCGCCCATCATAGTGGATGCGGCCGCCGGTGATACGCCCGGGATAGGGCACCAAACGCAGCACCGACAGGGCGGTGACGCTCTTGCCCGAGCCGGACTCACCCACTACGCCCAGCACCTCGCCCTGGCCGATGTCGTAGCTGACCCCGCACACCGCCCGGGCCACGCCCTGGCGGGTGTGGAAGCTCACCTCCAGGTTTTCTATGTTGAGCAGTGCCTCCATGCCGTCACTTGAGCCGGGGGTCCAGGACGTCGCGCAGGGCGTCGCCCACTAGGTTAAAGCCCAGCACAGCCAAGGTGATGGCCAGGCCGGGGAACACGGTCATCATGGCGTTGTCCATCATGAAGTTGCGCGCGTCGGAAAGGATGTTGCCCCAGGAAGGCGCGGGCGGAGGGGCGCCTAGGCCGAGGAAGGAGAGCATGCTCTCGGCCAGTATGGCATAGGCCAGGCTGGCCGTAGCCTGTACGATCAACGGCGCGGTGCAGTTGGGCAGGATGTGGCGAAAGATGATGTAGGCGTCGCCGTTGCCGATGGCCCGGGAGGCCTCCACGAACTCCTTTTCCTTGAGTGAGAGCACTGAGCCGCGCACGATGCGCGCAAAACGCGGCGTATAAACCAGACCCAAGGCCAGCACCACGTTGTAGATGTTGGGGCCCAGCACCGCCAGTATGCCGATGGCCAACAGAATGGCCGGGAAGGACATCACCGCGTCCATAACCCGCATGACGACGTTGTCGATCCAACCCCCGTAGTAACCCGAGGAAGCGCCAATGGCCACGCCCAGTAGGGTGGCCACCGCCACCGACAGCAGGCTGATATAAAGCGAGATGCGCGATCCGTAGATGAGTCGGCTGTAGATGTCGCGGCCATACTCGTCGGTGCCGAACCAGTGCTCAGCCGAGGGCGACTCGGACTGCTGGGCCACGTTGATGGCCAGCGGGTTGTGGGTGGCCAGCAGCGGTGCGAAGGCAGCCATGAAGATGTTCATGGCGATCACCGCCACGCCGATCATCCCGATGGGGTTGTGCAGAAATCTTTCCCAGAACACGCAGGCACCCTACGAATATTGGACCCGAGGATCGAAGTAGCCGTAGAGCAGGTCCACGACGGTGTTGATGAAGACGTAGACCAGGGCGATGAACAGGATGCAGCCCTGGACCACCGGATAGTCGCGCATATAAATGGACACCACCAAGTACTTGCCTAGGCCGGGCAGGCTGAACACCGTCTCGGTGACCACCGCCCCGCCCAGGAGCATGCCGTACTGAATGCCGATCGTGGTCAGGGTGGGGGCGAAGGCGTTCTTCAGGGCATGCTTGGTGATGACCTTCCATTCACTCAGCCCCTTGGCCCGGGCATGGGTTACGTATTCCAGGCGCAGCACCTCCAGCATGGAGGAGCGCACCATGCGGGCCACCACCGCGGCCATGAACAAACCCAGGGTCATGGACGGCAAGATCATGTAGCGCAGGCCCCCCCAAAAATCCTCCCACATGGGCACGAAGCCGGTTGAGGGGAACCATCCCAGGTGCACCGAGAAGACCAACAGGGCCATGAGCCCCAGCCAGAAGCCGGGTATGGATACGCCCAGAATGGTGCCGATCATGAACAGATAGTCTTTGTTGGTGTTGTGATTCACCGCGGCCAAGACCCCCGAGGGAAGCGCCACCGCCAAGGCGAAGATAAGAGCTAGGGTGGTGAGGATCAGGGTCACTGGGAAGCGCTCACTGATGGATTCGATGACCGGGCGTTTGGAGTGGATGGACACCCCGAAGTGGCCGTGGACCAGGTTGTCCAGCCAGACCACGAACTGCTCGTAAAGGGGCCGGTCGAGGCCCAAGGCCTGGCGCACCGAGGCCACATCCTCGGCGGTGGCGTCGGGCCCCAGGATCACCGCGGCGGGGTCGCCGGGGATGAGGTGGATGAGCAGAAACACCATGGCCGCCACCAGGACCAGGGTGGGTATCAGGTAGATGATTCGCTTGATGATGAACTTGAGCATCGTCGGGCAGCCGCCAAGGGGGTGCCCCGTAGGGAGCACGGGCGCTCCCCACGGGGCTTACCGTAGTAGCCTATTTATCCAGCCACACGCCCCAGAGAATGGGATAGCCGGTGTTGATGGTCTTGTAGCCCTTTACGTAGTTCCAGTGGGCCTGGAGGTAATTGTAGTTGTACAGCTGGATCCAGGGCACCTGCTCGTAGGTGATACGGTGCGCTTTTTCATAAAGGCTCCGCAGCTGCTGGAGGTCGTCAGTCATCAGGGCCGCCTCCTTGATCTTCTTGATCTCGGGGTAGGCGCCCTCGAAGCCGCCGCGCTTTAGGTAGGCGTAGGCCAGAGCCGGGTTGGGGGTCCCGCCTGCGCCGTAGGAGAGCATCTGGAAGTCGCCGTTCACGCACTTCTTGAGCAGCACCGGCCATTCCACTACGTTGAGCTTCACGTTGACCCCGATGGCCTGCAGGGCTGCCTGCACCGCCACCGCCTGGCGGAACATGGCGATGTACTTCTTGGTGGTGTCCAGGATCACCGGCTCGCCTTTGTAGCCTGACTCCTTCAGCAGTTGCTTGGCCTTGACCGGGTCATACTTGTACCAGGTGTCGTGGTAGGGAGTGCGGTAGACGCTGCCGCGGGTGATTACCGATGGGTTGCTCTTGGCGTGGCCCAGGTAGGCCGCCTGGGTCGCCTTGTCCAGGTCGATGGCATAGGCGCAGGCCTGACGGAACTTGAGGTTTTTGGTCACCGGCCGGTTCACGCCGAAGTAGATTTGGTACCAAGACAGACCGGGCACCTCGTTCAGGACCAGGCCCTTTTTGGCGTAGTCCTTCTTGTGCTTCTCCACGTACTTGGGTGGAAAGTACTGCAGTAGGTCGATTTCCTTGTTGAGCAAGGCCATCAGGGACACCGACTCCTCGGGGATGGGAACCAGTTTTATGGTGTCCAGATAGGCGATGCGCTCGCCGCCCAAGCCGTTGCGCGGACCAGTGGGGCCGGTGTACTTGCCAAATTTCTTGAGGATGATGTAGCGGTCGGGCTTCCATTCGGCGAACATGTAAGGACCGGTGCCGCTGGGGCGCTCTTTGAACACGCCGCCCTGCTTGGCAAGCTCTTCCTTGGGCACGACGGCGATGACCGGGTTGATGTATGCCAGCAGGTGGGGGAAGGCGGCGAAGGGCTTCTTTAGCTTCACCACGACGGTGTACTTGTCCTTGACTTCCACGCCGGCCACGCCAATGAAGTGCTTGGCGCGGGGGCTGATCTTGGGGTCCATCACCCGTTCTAGGGAGAACTTGACGTCCTCGGCCACCATCTCCCGGCCGTTGTGGAACAGCTTGTGTTTGCGCAGGTGGAAGATGTAGGCGGTATAATCCTTGTTGGCTTCCCATCTCTCACAGGCCACGGGCATGAGCTTCAGATCCTCACCATAGGCCAACAGGGGTTCGAATACATGGTGCAGTACGATGGCGTTTACCACCGCCACGCTGGTATGGGGGTCCACCGCGGTAAGATCGGTGTTGAGCCCCACGGTGATGGTGCCGCCCAACTTAGGCTTGTCGGCGGCTAGACCGGGGGTCAGACACAATGCCAGCAGCAGAGCTGTGGTCGTGAGGGCCAGCCCCGTCTTTTTCAGTTTCGATGATATTTTAGACATTTTTCCCTCTCGCTAAGCATAGTGTTTAACAGAACCACCTCCTCGGCGGCTCTCTACGGTTATATTGGGCTGGCCAGGAGGTCAGCCGTTGGGCTCCTCCACGGCTTCGATCTCCTCCTGGATGATGGCGGCGACCATCTCACGGCGATCCGGACCCATGCGTTGCTTAATGGCCGCCACGCTGATGGCCGCCACCACCTCCCCCGAGACGTCGCGCACCGGCTTGCCCAGGCCCACCGCCTCGGGAATGAACACCCCCCCGGTGAGCGAATAGCCGAATTCTCGGTAGTAGTTGACTAACCGCCACACGTCGTCGGTGGTGCTGTTCTTGTATTGGGCATAGCGCCGCTTGTTGGCCTGGATTATGGCCCGGACCTTCTTGTCGGGCAGGGTGGCCAACAACACCGTACTGCCCGCCCCCATGCCCAGAGGGGAGCGCTGGCCCACTTCGTGGGTGAGAGTGCGGATCGGAAAAGCGCCTTCCACCCGGTCGATGACCAAGGAGTCGTTGCCGGAGCGAACCAGCAAAAAGGCTGTGTCCTCGGTTCGCTTGGCGATACGCTCCAGGGCGTGGCGGTAGCGGTCGCGTACTTGGAACTGGTGGGCCGCCGCCCCGAAATAAAACAGCTCAATGCCCAGATGATAGAGTTTGGTCACCGAGTTGTAGGTGAGCAGCCCCTCGGCTTCCAGGGCGCCCAGCATGCGCCGGGCGGTGGCCACGTGCAGATCGCACTCCCTGGCCAGGGCGGCCAAGCTGATGCCCCGTTCGTTGTGGGCTACCACGGTTCGTAAAAGGCCGATAGCGCGGTGAATGCTTTGTACACCGCGTTGAGGCTTTTTAGAGGTTGAGGCCGATTCCTTGGCGTCGTTGGTAGTCATAGTTCCCTTTTTTTAGAATCCTAAAGGTAGGAGTTTTACCCTGTCAACAGTTTTTTACACTTTGTTTATTTTTTATTACACAATGTATAATTTTTACATATTTGTATGCCTAACTAGCCTGCTCTAGGGTTGCCACCGGCAGGTGGAGAAAATAGAAGCGGACGCGGCTTGCGGCCGTATCCACCTTCACGCCCTGAGCTTAATCATTCTTTGCTGGGTATTGTGGCGCCCCCAACGGGGACCGAGAATAAATCGACTTGGGCATGGTGGCGGTGCGGGGGGCTTAGAGCCAAGCGAAAAAATCGTGCTCACAAATTACTTTGGACTGACGCGCCTAGCTTATCTTTTAGCGCCAACCTTTTTCACCCAAACGCAATGACTCTTTGCCACAGGGCTTAGACCGCAACCGCTCTTCTCAGCCGAAGGAGTTGGTTCCGCCCTACTCCATTGGTGTCAATCTATTAACTCAGCTTGATGGAATCAAAAGCCCGTGCCGTGATATGGCCGCCCGGCGCAGGCAACCTGCCTTCCCTCACCACCCATACGGTTCGCATGCCGGCTCGCCGGGCAGCATCCAGCTCATCCTCGGCATCGGAAAGAAAAACAATTTCCCGGGGCGGCAAACCAACGGCGCGGGCTATCTCGGCATAAGAGGCCGCATCTTTTTTCCCGCCGGTTTTCAGGTCGAAATGGCCGGAGAACAGAGAAGTAAGGTCGCCGTGCCCGCTGTGTTTAAACAAGAGCTTCTGCGCCTGCACTGAACCGGAAGAGTACACATAAAGCGACCGGCCGGCCCGTTGCCATTTTTTCATGGCGATAACGGCGTCGGAGTAAACATGGCCCTTGATCGCGCCGGATTTATAGCCGCGCTGCCAGAGCATTGCTTGCAGATTTTTGAGAGGCGCGATTTTCAGATCTTGTGCGATCCAGGTGCGCAGCACGGCGCCTATGTCTTCCACCGTCAGGTCCTGGCCGGCGATCTGGCGCACCTGCTGCAGCTGCTCGGCGACGGCTGGCTCTGCATGGTGTTGCGCCAGAAAGGCGGGCAGGCACCGGTGGGCATAGGGAAACAGGACCTCTTTAACGAAGGCCAGTGAGGTGGTGGTGCCCTCTATGTCCAAGAGGACCGCCTTGACCATACCGGGCTGGGGGTGGGATCGGTCCATGGCCAATTTATGCGGGCGCGGCCGCGGCGGAATCCTTGCGGTCGAAAAAGGGGTTCTTGCCGGTGGCGGACAAGGGCACGCCCAGGGCTATTTCCCAGTCCACCAGCCCCAGGCGGCGCGCCGCCACTCCCGCCCGGTACATGATGCGGTTGTCCAGGTTGTGCAGGCTGGCGGTCTTCACCGCCGAACCCAAGGCTATGCCCAAATCCAGCAGGCGATAGGCGCACACCGGGCCAACGAACTCCACCTCCACCGGGCCGTGGCCGAGCATCTCCTTGCAGGTGGCGAAGCCGCAGGCCCCGCAATCCAGGCCGCAGGGCCGGGCCTTGCGCAAGCCCACCAGAAGCAGGGCCCCGCAGTTGGCCACGTTGGCCCCGTCGCGGTCAAAATGCCCCTTGCCTGACTGGCGGCCGTAGTCTTCCATGGCCCGGGCCAGGGCGGCCAGCTCGTCGCCCGAGAGCACCTTGGTCCGCACGAAGTCCTCGCCTTTGCTTTTGGGTGCGGTGGTGGCGCTCAGGGCCATGAGCTGGGCCACCATTTCCACGGGATCCATGCTTCTGCCTAATAACGGCCTGAGGGAGCCCAAGCGCCTCTGCGCCGGCTCCCGTCAGCGCCGGCTACTGGGTGAGCTCGAAAATTGATTTGTTGGGATCGAAAACGCCCCAGGTGTCCAGGGCCTGTTTAAGCTCCTTGTGCTCGCGGGCGGCGTCCTCCAGGGGCACGTCGTCCAAGGTGGCCTCGATCGACTGCAGGATGGCCTTTACACCGGCCTCCAATCCTCCTGGGTGGCCGTGCATGGCCCCGCCGCAGCCGATGACGATATCCGATCCCAGGTCGTGCATCACGGTGGGGATCATTCCCGGGTGCAGGCCGGCGGCAGGCAGAGGCAAGGTGGGCTTTAGGCCGTACATCTTGGACAACAAGGTCTGCGCGGTGCGGATGTAGCGCTCGCGGATGGCCCCCACCTTTCCGTAGGCGGCCGCATAGACCACGATGTCCGCCCCATCCAGCCGCTGGAACTTGCCCAGAGCCAAGTTGGAGGCGATGCCGTAGTGGGGCGACATATAACCCGTACCCGCATAGCAAGGATGGGACAGGATGGGCACCTTGACTTCGGGCATATCCGCCAGCATGGCGATGGTGCCGAAGCCGGTGGCCTGCACATTGACCATCAGGCCGTTGGCCCCCAGCTCCACGGCCCGGCGGGCCTTGCTTATCATGCGGTCGGGGCGGTCGGTGATGTTGATGAGATATATGCTCTTGTGGCCGGTTTCCTGTTCGGCCTTCAGGCCGGCCTCCAGGCAGTACTCCAGACGCTTCTCGAAGGGGGCGTGCTCCGGGTCGGCGATCAACTCGTCATCCTTGATTAACTCCACGCCGGCGCGCGCCAGCTCACCGTAGATCTCGCCGGTGGTCTTGGCGTCCGCGCCGGTGCAGGGCTTGATCATGCCCAGCAGAAGGGGGCGCCGGGGCACATTCATAAGCTCGCGCATGCCCTGCACCCCGAACCGGGGTCCGGAGAAGCCGGCCGCAAAGCTCGCGGGGAACTCCAGGTCCAGCAGCTTTATCTTGCCGGCCATGGAGATGTTGCCCTGCACCGAGGAGAGCATCTCCGCGATCTGGTGGCCGAAGTTTTTCCAGGGGAAGGCGATCTGGACTATCAGGGTCTTTTCCTCCTGGTCCTTGGGCCAGGCGTCCTCGTAGCTGGGCACCGGATAGACCCCCACCACCCGGCCCACGTGGCGACGCCGCACCTCGGGGGTCTCGTGGGGCACCGGCACCCAGGTGCCGGTGGTTTGCTCCACCGCGATGGCGCCCGCCCGGCGCAGCCAGTCCGCAGTCTTCATCCACATGGCATAGGTGGCGATGACGAAATCCTCGTGGTTCAAGGATTCGTGCTGGCAAAAGATGATGGGATCATAATCGACTTTCATGATGACCTCCGTGAAGTCTCTTGTCCTGGTTCTGGCGCCCGCCCTGATCAGCGTTTGGGAGCAGGCTGGTAAAGCTCGATCACTACGTTGTCCGGTCCATGGAGGTAGCAGACCTTGGGCCCCCCCGGCCTACTCCGCAGAGGCGGGGAGTTGAAGCGATAGCCCAAAGCCGAGATGCGTTCAAATTCGCTTTCGATGTCGCTTACCAGAAAGGCGATGTGCGTGAGGCCGATCTGGTTCTGCGGCTTGGGGCCGGCGGCCTCCTTGCGGCAATAGTCGGTCAGCTCGATGCGCGCGCCCCCCTTTTTAAGCACCGCCACCTCCAAGTCGGCATCCGGCACCGCGCTTATGCGCGAGGGCAACTCTCCCTGGTGATGGGCTCGATAGTCCAGCTCCATGCCCATGATCTCGGTGTAAAAGGCAACCGAGGCCGCCAAGTCCTCCACCGCGATGGCCACGTGCAGAAAATCCTTGATCACCGCTGTCCCCCCTCAGGCGCTCCAGAGCGGCCGCGCCGCCGGGTCGGCGTCGCAGGTCAGCAGCTCCGGCAGGCTCTCTCCGGCCCGCTGCACCACGATGCCGTTGGGGTCCACGATGGGGCTGACCCCCGGCTCCTGGGCCGCTTGCTGCAACTGCTCTAGGGATGCCTCCACCTGGAGCAAATCCACACCGGCGAAGCCCCCAAACAGATAGCCGGTCAAAGAGGCCTCCGGGAAATTCATGACCCGCACCCCCTGCTCGGCCGCCCGGCGGGCCCAGCGCAGGATCTCTTGCTCATTGGCCGGCAAGTCGGTCGACAGCCTCATCTGCGCGGCGGCGATGAGCACGGCTAGCCCCAGTGGCGGCCCTGGAAGCGGGCCACTTTTTCATAAAGCCCGCTGCGGATCAGCAGCTGCACCGCCTCGGCGAAAATTTCATACTGTTCGGCGTACAGGGCCGCCCGGCCGGGGTCAGGGTCCAGGTGGCCGGTGGGGTGCACCATGGCCGCCACCCCCTCCTCCACCGAGGCGAAGACGCCGCATCCCACCGCGCCCAGGATGGCCGCGCCCAGGGCCGTGCACTCGCCCTCGGCCAGGGTCTCCACCCGGCGGCCGTAGATGTCGGCCTGCATCTGGTTCCACATGGCTGACTTGGCTCCCCCGCCGGACAGCCGCAGCACCGCGAAGGGCCGCCCCAGGACCTGCTCCATGGCCGCCACGCTCATCTTGATGGCCAGAGTCACCCCCTCCAGCACGCCGCGGGCCATGTCCTTGCGGTCGTGGAACAGGCTCTGGCCCAGGCTCACCCCCCGGGCGAAGTCATGGTAGTGGGGCGTGAGGATGCCGTAGAGATAGGGCAGATAGAAATAGCCCTTGGCTCCGGGCGGCGACTGGGACGCCTCCAGGGTGATCAGGTCGTATACGTCCAGGCCCAGGGCATCCGCCGCGGCCTTTTCGGGCTGGCCGTAGGTGTCGCGCCACCACTTGAGGCTGCTGCCGGCGGTGGCGTAGAGCCCTTCCATGTCCCATTTGCCGGGGATGCCCGAGCCGCCGATGAGCACCTGCCCCTCCGGGTCGGCCTTGCGCGAATCGATGTGGGCCACCATCACCATGGAGGTGCCGATGGTTATCTCGGCCATGCCCTCGCTAATGATGCCCGCCCCCACCGCGGCGCACTGCTGGTCGCCGGCCCCGATGGCCAGGGGCGTGCCCACGGCCAGGCCGGTGGCCGCGGCCGCCGCAGGGGACAGGGTTCCCACCTGGCGCGCGGGAGGCCCGATCTTGGGTAGCTTGTCCAGGGGCAGGCCGATCAGGGCGCACAATTCCTGGGACCAGTCCAGGCGCCCTACCTCCAGCAGACCGTCCAGGGTGCGCGAGGCCGGGTCGGTGCTCAGGTCCTCGGCCCCCAAAAGGCGCAGGAAGTATTCCTGGCCGTTGAGCAGCAGGTGCACCTGCTCGAACAGGGCCGGCTGGCGGTCGATGAGCCACTTGATCTTGGGATAAGCCCAGATAGCGGTGGGCGTGGCGCCGGTGATGGCCGTGTAGCGCTCGGCCCCTATCTCGGTCTTGATCCACTCCACCTCGGCGCCGGCGCGCATGTCGCTGTGCACCACCGAGTTCATCAGGGGCCTCAGTTTCCGGTCCACGGGGATGAAGGTGCCCCGCTGACTGGAGAGGCCCAGGCAGGCGATGGCCTCGGGCTTGACCCCCGCCACAGCCACGGCCGCGCGCAAGGCGTTGCAGACCTCGGGCCACATGACGGTCACGTCCTGCTCCATCCAGCCGGGATGGGGGAACCGGCAGGGGTATTCCCGGTAGCCGCTGCCCAACACCTTGCCCTGGCTGTCTAGGATCAGGGCCTTGACCCCGGTGGTGCCGATGTCCAGGCCGGCGATGATGCGTGTGTCAGCCATGGCGGGTCCTATGCCTTTGCCTGTTCTGACGCGCCTGCTTCCTGCAGGGCGGTCAGCTCGGCAAAGATCTGGCGCAAGGGTCCATTCAGGATCCGTTGACGGGCCTGATAGATCTTCTGGTAGGCCGCGCCCTGGGCCGGACGGGGTCGGAAACGGTCTTTTTCCGCCGCCCACTGATTGGCAGCGGAGGCCAGGTCCGGGATGTCGCCCACGCCGTGGGCAGCCAGCAGGGCATCGCCCAGCACCGCTCCCTCTGCGCGCTGCAGGGTCACGTAGTCGGCTGAGAGCATGTCGGCCTTGATTTGATTCCACAGGGCGCTCTTGGCCCCGCCGCCGGTGCCCACCACCTCCTGGACCGCGATGTCCTGGGAGCGAAACATCTGGACCCAGCCCAGGTACTCGAAGCAGATGCCCTCCAGCAGGGAGCGCCACATGCTGCCGGCCCCTGCGGCGCCGGTCAGGCCCAGCCAGGCCGCGCTGGCGTTGGGCAGGGAGGCGTCGCCGCCTTGCAGAAAGGGATAGAACAGGGTCAGCTGCGATCCCAGGGGGGCCTGCTCGGCCAGCTTGTCCATGCGGCGGAAGAAATCGTCGTCACCGCCCCGCTCCATCACCTCATCCTTGAGCCAGCCCAGGGAGAGGCCGCCGGCGCGGATGTAACCCCAGTAGAGGTACTGACCGGGCAGGGTGCCCATGGAGTAGATGACCCCCGGCACCGGGGTGATGCCGGGGTGAATCTGCTTGGCGTTGACCGTGAAGATGCTGGCCGTGCCGGCCACATCCGAGCACTGCCCCTCGGCCAGCACCCCGCAGCCCAGGTTGGCCTGCATGATGTCCCCGCTGCCCGCCACTAAGGGGATTCCCGGCTTCAGGCCCGTGGCCCGGGCCGCCTCCGGGCACAGGGCGCCCACGACCTGGGCCGGGTTCACCACCGGGGGCAGCAGCTCCCGGGGCAGGCCCAGCAGATCGAGCTGCTGGTCCGACCAGTCGCGCCGGGCCGCGTCGTAGCCGATGATCCAGCCGGAGAGGTTGCCCCAGTCCATGTAGGCCTGATCGGCCCTCAGGCCGCCCAGCTTGCCCATCACGAACTGGCTGTTGGTCACGATTTTCTTGCTCTTGGCCACCAGCTCCGGCTGGTGGGTCAGCAGCCACTTGAGCATCACCGGCGGCATGAAGGGGCCCACCTCCGCATTGCCGCTCTCGCTGAGCCACAGCGGCTCCACCTCGCGCTGGATGCGCTCTGCCTCCCCGGCCGAGCGGCCGTCCAGATAGAGGATGTAGGGCCCCTGGGCATTCCAATTCTGATCGATGGGCACGATGCCGCAGATGATGCCGCTGCAGGAAATGCCCTTGACGTCATCCGGATTGAGCTTGGCCTTGCCCACGCATTCGGCTATGCCCTCGACGACCACGCGGTAAAATTGGTTGGCCGCCATCTCGGCCCAGCCGGGCTTGGGATAGATGATCTGGTGTTCGCGGAAGGCTTCCGCCGCCAGGGTGGAGTCATCGGCGTAGACGGCGACCTTGGTGCCCTGGGTGCCGCAATCGAACCCGATGTAATAGCTGGCCATGGCTCACCTCAGTGTTCGGCTCTGGTCACAAGTACGGCACTCCCGCTCTGCTGTCGGGGAGCGGGGGAGGAGAGCCCGCAGGCTCCCCTCCCCCAGGAGGGGAGATGCACGCCCTAAAGGCCGAGGGTTTAGTGGCCGTGCAGCTTGTTCAGCCGCGCGATCATGGAGTCCAGGCACTTCTTGGCGGTGGGGGTGCGCCCGGTCACCCACTTGGAAAGCTCGCCGCCCACGATGTCCAGGTACTCGCTATAAGTGGGAATCTTGGGGCCGGCGTTGAAGCCGTCCAGGTGGCCCTTCAGCTCGATCTCCTGCACCCGCAGGTGCTGGGCCTTGCGCATCTGGGCATCTGGCTTCAACCAGCCCTTTTGGCGCGCCTCGTCCAGGTTGGCGGTGCGCACCGGCGTGCCGTAGAACTTGGTGAACGCCTCCCACTGCGCCTTGGGACCAGTGGCCCACAGGATGAACAACCAGGCCTTCTTTTGCTCCTTCTCGGGCAGGGCCTTGGGGATGGAGAGCCCGGCGGCGCCGATTTCGTAGGCGTTGATGCCGCTGGGCCCCTTGGGCACCACCTCGTAGCCGGTCTTACCCGCGGCCACCGAGGCCTTGGGATCCTCGATGTAGGGGCAGAACTCGCCGCAGTTGCGCATCACCGCCAGCTTGCCGGTGGCGTAGGCCGTGCCCAGTTCGGTCCAGCCCCAAGTGTTGATATCCGGGTGCATGATCTGGGTCAGCTTCTTGAGGTACTCCAGGACCTGCAGGCCCTTTTCGTAGTCCGCCTTGCGGCTGAACACCGGCCCGGGGTCGCGCTGGCCCGCGAAGTAGTCCTTGATCTCGGCGAAGCCTTCCTTCTCCACGCCGAAGCCGGTGAGCATGGAGGCGTATTCGCTGGCGATGGGCCAATTCTGGGCATAATGCAGGCCCAGGGGCGCGTCCACCTCCTTGCAGTTCTTTTTCAGGAACATGCACATGTCGAAGAAATCGTCCCAGGTGACGTTCACGCCCAGCTTGAAGGGCTTGCCGGTCTTGTCCTGGTACTTGGGCCCGTACTTGGCGAAGATGTCCTGCCGGTAGAACATGATGCCCTGGGCGGTGTCGTAGGGCAGACCGTAGAGCTTGGAGCGGTCATAGTAGATGCAGCCCGAGTCGAAGTGCTTAGGCAGGAAGGCGTTGAACAGGCCGTTGGGGTCCTTGGGGTTAATCCCCGGCACGTCGGGCAGGTCGCGCATCTTGGACTTGCCGGTCTTGATGTCGATGAACTTGTTCACCGGCTGCCAGTAGTCGCAGACCACGCAGCCGATGGGCCGGGGTTGGGCATAGTTGACGTGGTACTCAGGCTTGCCGCCCCTGAGGTCCAGGAACATCTTCTCCTTGAGAGCGTCCATGGCATCCAGGGTGAACTCTGCCTTCATGCCGGTCAGTTTGGTGAACTGGCCGGCGGCGGCCTTGATGCCCAGGGAAGGCGGCGTGTTTTCCGTGAGCACCTTCACCGTCTGGCCCTTGAACTGCTGCCATTTGGCCGCCTCGCTGGGGTCGGCCAGGGCCTTCTCGATCCATAAGGGCATGGCCATCGCGCCCGCCGCGGTGGCGCTCCATTTCAAGAAAGTTCTGCGATCCAACTCCTTCATGGTTTCCCTCCCTTAAAAAGACTGGTAGCCCCCGATTGACATTAGCGCCCTCCTCTCTCAAAGGGCGCGGTTTGCCTGTCCGTTCTGGCTATGGATCAAGGAGCGGGAGGTGACTGCGTCGAACAGGTGCAGGTGCGTCCCGTCCAGCCCCAGGAATATGGGGTCTTTGCTGCGTCCGGGGAAGCTGATGTCCGCGCGGACCTTGACCCGCTCTTCGCCCACCTCCACGTCCACGATCATGTAGGAGCCCAAGGGCTCGGTGATGTATATCTCGCCTGCCAGGTCGTCAGGCTTGGTCCGTTCCTGCTTTAAGACGACGTTGTCGGGCCGGATGCCCAGGGTCACTTCGTGCCGGCCGCTGAGCCGCGCCCCCGCCTTTTGCACCAGCGCTTTCACTCTGTCGGGAATCTCGATGGTGAATTGCTTGAACTCCACGCGCCACTGCTCATCCCCCGGCACCAGCACGCCGGGCAGGAAGTTCATGGGCGGGTCGCCCACAAAGCCGGCCACGAACTCATTGGCTGGTTTGTTGAAAATATTTTCCGGGGTGTCGAATTGCTGCAAGTCGCCCAGGTTCATCACCGCGATGCGGTCGGCCATGGACATGGCCTCGGTCTGGTCGTGGCTCACATAGATGAAGGTCTGGTTGAGCTCCTTGTGCAGGTGCTTCAGCTCGCCGCGCATATGACTGCGCAGCTTGGCGTCCAGGTGGCTGATGGGCTCGTCCATAAGGAACACCTTGGGGTCGCGCACGATGGCTCGGCCGATGGCCACGCGCTGCTTTTGTCCGCCGCTGAGCTGCCGCGGATAGCGCTCCAGCAGGGGCTCGATCTCCAGGATGCCCGCCGCCCGCTTCACCCGGCTCTCGATCTCGGACTTAGCCAGGCTGCGTATGCGCAGGGGATAGGCCATGTTCTCGAATACGGTCTTGTGGGGGTAGAGGGCATAGGTCTCAAAGACCATGGCGATGTCGCGCTTGGAGGGGTGCATCTGGTTCACCCGGGCCCCCGCGATGAAGATGTCGCCGTCGGTGATGGATTCCAGACCGGCGATCATGCGCAGGGTGGATGACTTGCCGCAGCCGCTGGGGCCCAGGAGCACCAGGAACTCCTTGTCCTGGCAGCGCAGGTTCAGGCCCTTGACCGCCTCGACCTTGCCGTATTTCTTGACCACGTTTTTTAGAAGAACTTCTGCCATTGCTCACGTCCTCGCGGTCCTAAGCTTGCGATTGGATCAACCCCGCATGGCGCCCATGGTCAGGCCAGTCACCAGCGACTTGCGGATGGCCAGGCCCAAAACCACCATGGGTATGATCATCACTAATCCGCCGGCCATGATCTGGCCCCAGTGGATCTGGGTGGCGCTGGCCAGTTCGCTGATGCCCACCGGCAGGGTTTTGGCTCCGCGCCCGCCCAGGATCAGGGCGAAGAGATAATCGTTCCAGGCGAACATGCTGCACAGAATCACCGTGGCGCCCACCCCAGGGCGGATCAGAGGAAGGATGATCTCCACGAAGGCGCCTACCCTGCCTTTTCCGTCCACGTAAGCCGCTTCCTCCAGCTCCTTGGGAATGGAGTCCATGAAGCCGCGCAGCAGCCAGATGGCGAAAGGCAGGTTGAAGGTGATGTAGGCCAGCACCAGTCCCGGCAGACTGTGCAGAGCCCCCAGGCTGCGCCAGAGCACGTATAAGGGAATCATCACCGCGATGGGCGGGGCCATGCGGGTGGTGATGACCCAGAAATACAGGTGCTTCTTGCCGGGGATGTTGGCCCGGGAGAGGGCGTAGGCCGCGGCCAGCCCCACCGGCACCGAGATCGCCACCGACAGACCCGTGGCGGCAATGCTGGTGAGCAGGTGGCTGAAGAAGAACCCCTCGTGAAAGATGCTTTCGAACTGCACCAGAGAGGCGTCGAACCAGAACAGCAGCTTGAGAATGCCCCACCAATCCCCGGGCGGAGGCAGCTTGAAGATGTCGCCGGTGCCTTTGAAAGAAGCCGAGATCATGAACACGATGGGGAGGATGGTCCAGAGGGAAAAGGCCCCCAGCCCCAACCACTTCAATATGCGACCGGGCTTAGGCATGCTCCTCGCCCCCCTTCTCCTTGAGCAGGATGTTGGTGGCGATCAGGGCGCACACGATTATGGCCACCAGCAAGGTGAAGCCGATGGTCGCCCCCATGCTGATGTTGAACTCGCGGAATGTCTTGAAATAGAGGTAGATGGGGAGCGTCTTGGTGGCTTCGGCCGGCCCGCCTCTGGTGGTGATGAGAATCTTGTCGATGAAACGCATGGAATCCATGAAGCGCAGCAGGAAGGCGATCAAAAGGCTGGGGGCCAGGTAAGGCAGCGTGACGTTGAAAAACACCTGGATGGGGTTGGAGCCGTCCACGTGGGCCGCCTCTATGGTGTCCTGGGGCACGCTCTTCAGGCCGGCCAGCAGGATCAAGATGATCAAGGGCGTCCACTCCCAGGTGTCCATGGCCACTATGGTCCACAGGGCGGTATCCGGGTTGGACAGCAGGCTCCCCTTGGAGTAGATGCCCAGGGTATTTAGAATCCAGGCGTAGAGGCCATAGCTGGAGTTGAGCAACAGGTTGAATAGATGGCCCACCACCACGGGAGCCACCATCATGGGGACCATGAAGATCATCACCAAGACGCTGCCGCCCTTGGTGTTGTTGAGCATCAAGGCCAGGCCCAATCCCAGGCCCATCTGCAGGACCATGCTCACCCCGACGTACTGGAACTGGAGCCACCACCCCTGGTAGACCGAGTAGTCTTCGAACATGCGCGCCCAGTTTTGCCAGCCAACGAAGAGGTCGGGCAGGCCCGGCGCCAGCCGGACCTTCATGAAGGACATGTAGATCATCCAAAAGAACGGGAACAGGGTGATGCCCGCCAGGATGATCACGGCCGGGGCCAGCCACCACGCGTACCAGGGGGTGGATTCTACGATGCGCCGGTAAAGGGACATGCTGCGCGATACTGGCATTGCGCGCCAAGAGGACCCTGTCGTTGCCGAGCCTTGTCCGGCCATTAGTAGCTCCTGTTGCTCCCGGCTCCTGGTTGACCTCTAGTACTGCTTGCTTAGCGCGGCATCGTGCATGGGGCGGTAATGCCGGGCGGCCCGCTCAGGCTCCCGAGCGGCCAGCATGGTGAACAGCACATCCACCACCGCTAGGTGTTCGATGCGCGAAGCCAGAAGGTCATTGCGGAAGCGGGTCTCTTTGGATTTGGTCACCAAGCGAACATCCACCAGCTTGGCGAAGAAGGAGCGAGGGTTGTTGACCACGCCGATGGTGGTAGCGCCGGCTTTCTTGGCCACCTGCACCGCCTCGATAAGGTCGCGGGTGTCGCCAGATCGCGAAAAGGCGATCAAAACATCCCCTTGGCCCAAGGTGGCCGCGCGCATCGCCTGGAAGTGAACGTCAATCTCGGCCCTGGCATCAAGGCCGGCGAAATTGAATTTGTCCGCCGCGAAGATGGCAGTGGTTCGTGAAACCGATAGTGCTAAAACCAGCACCTTGCGTGCCTTCTTTAAGGCCTGGTAGGCCAGTTCCAGTTCCTTGTAGTCCAGTATCTGCAGGGTCTCTTGCAGGGATTCGACTGTGATGGTGATGACCTTGTGCGCAATGGCCTCCGCATCGTCATCTGCCGAAACCGGCTCGTAAGGACGCTCCAGCGAGACGGCCCCTTGTCTGGCCAAGTCCATCTTGAAAGCCCGGAACCCCGGGAAGTCCAGGGCACGGCAGAGCCGGAACACCGTGGACTCGCTGACCCCGCTCTCTTGGGCAACGTCAGAGATGGTCATGTCGACCACTCTCTGTGCATTGGCCAGGATGAACTCGGCGGCCTTTTTCTCGGCCTCTTTAAGCGAGCGCAGGGAATTCTCTATCTTGATCAGGCTTTCCGGGCGGGTGTTGGGCATAAGCTCCCCATACTGGTGTCTGGGCCGGAGGATGTCCTGGATTCCGGTTGGCCACTCGTTGCGGCAGCCTGGCCCAAACTAGATAAGAAAAAAATTTTTGTCAATAAAAATTTATTTGAAAAAATTTTTTTTATTAATAGGAACGTTTATTCTCTGCCTGAGCAACACTGTTCTGGTGGGGAGATTAGGTTAAGGGCTGACGGACAAATCCCAACCTATTGGCCGGATCTGATTCGGGGAGACTTCCAGAAGATTCAGGATATGAAGCCAGCGCAACGGCGACTAATTAACAGAGGAAATGGAAGGTTAGCCTTGCCAGCTAGCGCCGGAAAGAGATAATTCACATGTGCACTTTTTATCAGTTTGAAAATGCGTTCAGGACTTTCCCCGAGCTTCCCTGACAAAAAAAAGGGCTTAGGCCGAATAGCCTAAGCCGCTTATATCTTTGGTGCCGAGGGACGGAGTTGAACCGCCGACACGGGGATTTTCAGTGATTTCAAGGGGGTTAGCTAACTACCCTGATTTACTCTAAGCCCTTGACCTCCTTTCTCTTTTGGTTAGACGAATTTATACGATATTATACGATATTGGCTATGTTTGACGATTTTCTTCGCCCAGATTTCGCCCAGGATTAGTGGTCTTGCCCTACCCTCAAGCACGCTTCGAACCTCTCGTCAAGCGTCTTTCTCTGGCTGTCGAACCATTCAAAGTTTTCGTCGAACTCAGCCTTCTGTTTTTCAGTGGGTGTTCCTTTCCACTGGTATATATAAAGTATGACACCTTCCCTCGCTTTAAGTCTAGTTTCGTCTAAGTATTGGTGTATTTCTTTAGGAAATAAAAATCTGTGCGGATAGATATTGACTGCAAATTTCTCATAGGTTTCTTGCTTAATTCCTCCGTCACCTGCAACCCTATCAAAGAACGCTTGCAAGGTATCAAAAATTTCTTTTCTTCTGTCATGAGGCCGATGCGCGGTGCTTGTGCGCTAATATAGCTTTAACTATCTGATATATTTTACTATAATACCTTCAGCCGATCATTCTGGAGGTATGAATTGCCCAATCGGTTTGAAAAACCCGGTATTG
>JBFMFU010000033.1:0-6751 GCA_040751985.1 Thermodesulfobacteriota bacterium
AGAATCGAGCAGCTGGGTCCGTGGCTGGATTACTACAACCAAACAAGACCCCACACTGTTCTTAACTACAAACCGCCTGTCTCAAGACTGGCAAACTGTGAACAACGTCCTTGCTAACAACACCTAGGGCCTGGGTTTGGCAGGCCAAAATGGGCCCAGGGGCATTGAATTTTCTTGACAGCAGGGGACCGTTTCTCATATAAACGGAGCCGAACGATCGTGAAGCATTTCGCTTTTATAAAGCTCAAAGCTTAGGGAGGAAGACGGGGTTATGAGGAAAACGAGCCTGATTATTCTGATGGCGGTGGCCTTTGCCCTGGCGGCGCTGGTGGGCACCATGGCCATTGCCCAGGACACCAAATCCGGCAAAGTGAACGACGTGCTCAAGATCCACGACCCGCTGTTCGGCAAGCACACCAAGGTGGCGGTGACTCTCAGCCACAAGAAGCACAGCGTGGACTACAAGATCAAGTGCACCGAGTGCCACCACGACTACAAGAACGGCAAGAACATGTGGAAGGAAGGCGACAAAGTCGCCAAGTGCGCCTCCTGCCACAAGGACCCCAAGAAGAACAACGGCAAGGTGTTGAGCCTGCAGAACGCCTTCCACAAGAACTGCCAGCCCTGCCACCGCCAGGCCAAGAAGGGCCCCACCAAGTGCAACGAGTGCCATCCTAAGAAGTAACTCAGCAACTATCTGATCCCAGGGCCGGCCCCGCCAGGGGCCGGCCCTTCGCTTTGGGCCTCAGCGGCCGCAGGGCGCAAAAAGGCCCGGCCAGGAGGGGCGCTCCTGGCCGGGCCGTATATCTGGCTTCGTTAGGTCCGGGCCTTAGACCTCGGTAACGGTGATGGCGTCCTGCTCGCAGACCTCGATGCAGCTCTCGCAGCCCAGGCACTCCTCGGCGTTCACGGGCACGGCCTTGCCGTCCTGGATCTCATAAACGTCCACCGGGCAGACTTCCACGCATTCCTCGTCGCCGATGCACTTCTCGGGATCAACCACAACCTGGAACATATCTTATCCTCCTTAGTGCCAAAGTCCTTCGGGACCAGCCCGAAAAAGCTTCGAGTCGTCCCGCCCGCCACGGCGGGCTTGTTGTTTCTGTAGCCAGGGCGCCTTCCGGAGCGGCCCGGCGTTAACTGCTCCACGTTCTATCCCTGCTTTGAGGGCGCTTGTCAAGCATTTCCTGCACCGGGCGCCGCCGGCACTTTAATAGCGCCTCCGCGGCCGCCCGTCAAGCCTGGGGCGGGCCATGGGGGCAGGGCCGGGCTAGCCGGCCAGGCCCAGCTGCCTTAGCAGCCCTTCGGGCACCGGGTAACCCAGGTCCAGGGCCCGGGCCGCATGCTCCCGGGCCTGGTCCGTCTGGCCCTTTTCGGCCAGCACCACGGCCAAGTTGTTGTGGGCCATTGCAAAACCGTCACTCAGCTTCAAAGCCTCGCGGGCGGCCTGCTCGGCGTGGTCCAGCTCGCCCAACTGCAAAAAGGCGCTGCTGAGGTTGATCAGGGCGTCAGGCATGTTGGGTGCGGAGTTCACCGCCGTCTTCAGCTCCCGGACCGCGTCCGCTAAGCGGCCCATCTGCAGATAGGCCACGCCCAGGTTGGCCCGCACCAGGGGGATGTCCCAGACCGCCAGGGCCGACTGCAGCACCTTCATGGCCTCGGCCGGGCGGCCGGCCCCCAGGTGGATAGCGGCGATGTTGATCATGCTCTCCAGGTGCTTGGGGGACTGGGCCAGCACCTGGCGGAACTCGGCCAGGGCCTCCTCGGGCTGGCCGTCCTGCAGCAGGGCCACGCCCAGGTTGTAGCGCACGTGCCAGGCCTCGGGTTCGGCGCCCAGGTACTGGCGCAGGCGGTCGATGAGGCCCTCGCGCAGGAGGTCGTCCTCGGGCACGCCGCTGCTGGTGGTTATCTTCTCGCTCATGAAAATGCTAGCTTTCCCCCCGCCGCGGTGGGCCGGGGGCAAAATAAACCTCCGCCCAGCAACGAACCTAAACGGCCCGGGCTGTGGCGGAGGGGAGGGGCCGCCCCGGCAGGGGCGCCCCAGGGGTCAGCCTAGTCCTCGCCTTCGGCGTGCTTGCCGCCGCCGGGCAGGGCGAAGTAGGTGGTGGAGCCCGAGGACCAGTAGGACAGGCTCTGGTCCTGGATCATGGTGGTGGTCACCTTCTTCAGGCTGCGCTTGTCCACGCTCTCGTCCAGCTTCTGGACCTCTTTGAGCAGGTCATTCATCATCATGCGCTTCTGCTTCTTCTCCATGACCTGCATAACCAGGTTTCTGATCTCATTGGCATCGGCCATCGGTATTTCCCTCCTGAAGCTTGGAGCAGTATTTCACAACCAGGCCCAACATATCCGCCGGTTGCCGTTCTGTCAAGGAATTACTGACCCTTGGCCGCGCTGATCAGGCCCGGGGCCCAGCCAGGTGAGCCCAGGGCATGCACGTGGTGATAAGTGCCCAGAACCCGATGCTTTAACAGGCCGCCCAGGCCGGAAAGGATGCCCTGGCCCCTGAGCACCTGGTAGGCGAAGCTGAGATGCGCGCCGGCCAGGGGCTGGGGCAGGGAATAGTGGAACTCGTGGGCCTTGAACTCATATCCCTGGGGCCAGAAGGGGTTGTCGCCGCTGACCCGGCAGATGCTGTAGCCGTGGCCCTGGGGCCGGGGCTGCATGGTGAAATCCATCTCGAAAACACCCGCCATGGGATAGGAGACGCCCTGCACGATCAGGTGCCGGCCCAGGTACATCAGGCCGCCGCACTCGGCGTAGATGGGCAGCCCATCCTCGGCCGCCCGGCGTAAGCCCTCCCGAAAGGAGGCATTGACGGCCAGGGCCTGGGCGTGGGTTTCGGGAAAGCCGCCGCCGATATACAGGGCGTCCACCTGGGGCAGGGCGGGGTCAGCCAGCGCCGAGCAGAACACCAGGCGGGCGCCGTGGTTGGCCAGGGCCTCCAGGTTCTCGGGGTAGTAGAAGCCGAAGGCCGCATCGCGCACCACGCCGATGACCGGACCCGGGCCCGCGGGCGGCGCCTGCGGGAACAGGCCCGCCGGCGGACCGGCCGCGGACCAGGCCGGCGCGGCCCGCATCAGGGCCAGCACCCGCGCCACCTCCACGTGGGCGGCCACCGAGCGGGCGGCCTGCTGCAGGGCCTCGGCCACCCGGGCGTGCTCCTGGGGCGGCACCAGGCCCATGTGCCGCTCGGGCAGGTCCAGGCTCAGGCGGGGCACCGCGCCCAGCACCGGCAGGCCGGTGGCCTCCTCTATGCAACGACGCACCAGGGACTCCTGGCGGGCGTTGCCCACCGGGTTGAGGATCACCCCGGCCAGGTCCAGCTCCGGGTCGAAGCGCTGGCAGCCCAGGGCCAGGGCGGCCATGGTGCGGCTGGTCATGGTGCAGTCCAAAACCAAGAGCACCGGCGCTCCCAGCATCTTGGCCAGCTCGGCGGTGGAGGCCGAGCCTTGGCTGTCCAGGCCGTCGAACAGGCCCCGGTTGCCCTCGATCACCGCGGCCTGGAACCCGGCGGCGTAATGGACGAAGGAGCGCTCCACCTGGTCGCGGCCCATGAGGAAGGGGTCCAGGTTGCGGCAGGGCCGGCCGGCGGCCTCGCTGAGCCAGAAGGGGTCGATGTAGTCCGGGCCCTTCTTGAAGGGGGCCACGGACAGACCGCGGTCGGCCAGGGCCTGGATCAGGCCCAGGGTCAAAGTGGTCTTGCCGCTGCCGCCCCGCAGGGCGGCCACCACCACGCGGGGGGGCGCGGCGGTGGTCAATAAATTGCTAGGCGCTGAGGGCGGCAAGGCAAGCCTTTCTGTTGCTGGTTCTGAGCTGCTAAATATTACTGATGACCTGGAGTTATATCAAATTAACCCGCAATCGCCAAAGCCGGCTTGCTAATGGGACCCACCCGGACGCATAAAAAGCGGCCGCCGACCTTGGCCGGCGGCCGTGCGCAGCCTCCTTAAGCCATGACTCAGCCGAAGGTCACCGAATCCCCGTTGCCCACGTACAGGGAACTCATGGAGCCCTGAGACCCGCTGCCGCCCACCACTGGGTAGCCCAACTGCTTCATGAGCTGCACCGCCGGCAGGCCCGTGCAGTGGTTGCAGGCCACCCGCTGGAACTTGTACTTGGCCATGCCGCGCACCCAGCCCTCTTCTTTTTGGCCCAGCTTGCCGAAGGGCGCTATGTGCAACCCTCCATACAGGCCGTAAAGCTTCCCGCCGCTCTTGAGGTTCTGCTGGGCGAAGTCAGAGTAGGTGATGATGTTCTGGTGGCAGCAACCGGTCACCAGCACCAGGCCCTTGTCCTTGATGTTGAAGAACAGGGACTGTTCGCCGCGTATCTGGAGCAGGATGGGAATGTCGAAAACCGCCAGGCCCGCCCCAGCAAAGAGCTTGTGCACACCGCCCGGCCGCATGACCAGCATCTTGCCCTGATGCTTGACCTGGTTCCGGGCGTTGGCCTTTTTGAAATCGGCCCCGGCCATAAACTGCTTGGCCTGGGGCCGGAAGGTGGAGGGTATCACCATGGTGATATTGGGGTCTAGGCGCAGGGTGGCTTCCAGCCCCCATAGATGATCCAGGTGCTCATGGCTGATGACCAGGTAGTCTATCTGCTTAGCGGCCAGCAGCTTGTCCACCCCGGTCATCTCATAGCGCCAGGCCATGTAGATTGGGTTCCAGCCGGTGTCCAGCAGAATGCGCGTGACTTTGCCGTCCAGACCCTCTACCTCCACCAAGGAGGCGCTGCCCGCGCCGTTGCGCAAATCCCAGGCCGCATTCCATTGATCGCACTTTTGGGGACCGCCGCCGGCCATGATCTCCTTGATCAGTTTCTTGGTGTCCCACCAGCCCACCTCGGACACTGCTGTCACCTTGACCTTTTTGCATAGGCCTATGTCCACTCGCTGCCCTGCGGCCTGCAAGGGCGTGGGCCAGGCCGCGGCGGCCAGGCTGAAGGCCGCCCCGCCCACCACCACCGTATTCAAAAACTCCCTTCGGTCCATCTCACCCATGACCCCCTCCTCCCTGCTCGGAGCAATGGCCTGTCCGAGCCCAAGGTTTAGAAATAATCACCTGCTATTTGTAGTTATTTTAGCAAAAACGGCTTCCCTCCGGCAATCATTGCCGGTTCGCCTCTGGCCAGGGGCCCCTGGTTGTGCCCGGCCCGCGGCCTGGATTAAGATGCTGGGCGGACGCTGAAGCCCAGCCCCCCAATCCGGAGGAATCCATGGACAAGGCCAAGGTGTGGTTCATGAATGCGCGGGCCAGCCGCTTTCTGGAGTCCACGGCCATCAAGGGCCGCCAGCTCCTGGAGCACTCCGGCTGGCTGGAGGGCCTGGCGCCCGGCGACATCGTGGCGGTCAAGACCCACATGGGCGAGGCCTACAACGTGGGCTACCTGCGGCCGGTGATCGTGCGCACCCTGGTGGAGGCGCTCAAGGCCCGGGGCTGCCGACCCTTTGTCACCGACACCACCACCATGCCCTACCACCCCTGGATCAGCCGCACCCTGGCCCTGGACCACCTGGAGACGGCCAACTTCAACGGCTTCAACCAGGCCAGCATGGGCTGCCCGGTGGTCATCGCCGACGGCTGGCTGGGCACCGATGACATCACCGTGGAGCTTGGCGGCCGGGGCAACTACCTGAACAAGCAGTTCGTGGCCCGAGCCATCGCCGACGCCGACGCCGTGATCTCGGTGGCCCACTTCAAGGGACACCCGGCCGGCGGCTTCGGCGGGGCCATCAAGAACCTGGGCGTGGGCTGCACCTCCAAGCGGGGCAAGATGAACCTGCACGGCGCCCTGGCCGGCGACAAGCCGGTAGTCAACCCGGACAAGTGCCTCAAGCGCCAGTGCGAGTGGTGGCAGACCTGCCAAGACTGCTGCCCCGAGGGCGCCATCGAGGTGAGCGAGCACGAGCTGAAGGTGGACCTCAACGCCTGCGTGTACTGCTTCGCCTGCGCCAACCTGTGCGTGAACATGGCCGGGGTGTGGGCCATCCAGCGCTTCGACCACCTGCCCGCCCTGGGCCGGCGCATCGCGGACTCGGCCCTGGCCGTGTGCAGCACCAAGGGGCCGGGCAAGGTGTTCTGCCTGAACTACGCCATCGACGTGAGCCCCTCCTGCGACTGCTACGGCTGGTCGGACACGCCCATCGTCAACGGCATCGGCGTGCTGGCCTCCACGGACCCGGTGGCCGTGGACAAGGCCTGCATGGACCTGGTGAACCAGGCCCCAGGCCTGACCAACTCCGAGGCCGAAGACCACGGGGCCATGGCGCCGGGCGACCACAAGCTCAACATCATCAAGGGCAAGGACACCGAGCCCCAGATCTACGGCGGCGCGAGCAACGGCCTGGGCACGGACCAGTACGAGCTGATCCCCGTGGCCCAGGACCGCAGCCAGGCGGCCATCGCCACCTTTTACCCCGAGGTGCGGGCCCGCAAGCTCAAGGCCATGTATGCCCGCCAGCATCCCCTGGCCGGGCTGGACACCGCCTCCTTTGGCCGCGCCACCGAGGTCATGCAGAATCCCATACCGCCGAAGAAGTGAGGGGAGGGGAGGAAGCGCCCTGTCTTGGGTGGCCGGGACAGGCGGGAAGGCGCTTCGCGACAGAACGTCTTTGGTTTCGTAGCAACCGTGTTGTCAATCATGTGATTTGAGGGTTGTGCTGCCATGGGGATTTGTTTTTCATCATGGCATTGAGGGTGACGATCATTTTTCTCATGACGGCGATGAGGGCCAGTTTGTAAGGTTT
>JBFMFU010000034.1:0-57008 GCA_040751985.1 Thermodesulfobacteriota bacterium
AGATGGCCGCGGCCTGGTCCGAGGCCTCGCGCCGCGCCTGGGGGGTGCTCTACTGCGGTGGGCTGTTCGCCTGCCTGCTCCTGTTGGCGGCGCGGGCCCAGGGCCGGGCGCTACTCTTGTTCGCCATCTTCTGCGTCATCGCCGCGGACGTGGGGGCCTACTTCTGCGGCCACCTCTGGGGCCGGCGCAAACTGGCTCCGTCGGTCAGCCCAGGCAAGACCATCGAGGGGGCCCTGGGCGGAGCGGCGGCGGCGGCGGCGTTGGGCGCGGTGTACGCCGGGCTCTGGCTGCCGGACACCGGCCCGGGCCTGGGCGCGCTGCTGGGGCTGATCCTGGCCGCGGTGAGCGTGGCCGGCGACCTCTTGGAGTCGGCCCTGAAGCGCTCGGCCGGGGTCAAGGACTCCGGCGGGGTGCTGCCCGGCCACGGCGGGGTGCTGGACCGGGTGGACGGCATCCTGCCCGCGGTGGCCCTGTTCCTCCTGATCCGGGGGGTGTGGTGGCCCTAAAGCGCCTGGCCATACTGGGCTCCACCGGCTCCATCGGGGCCTCCACCCTGGAGGTGGTGGCCGCCCACTCCAAGCGTTTTAAAATCGTGAGCCTGTCGGCCGCCCGCTCGGTGGAGGCCCTGGCCCGCCAGGCCGCCCTGCACCGCCCGGCCCTCTTAGCCGTGGCCGACGCCCAGGCCGCGGCCCAGCTCAAGACCCTCTTGCCCGCCGACTTCCGGGGTAGGGTGGTCTACGGCCCCCAGGGCTATATGGAGGCCGCGGCCGGCTGTGGGGCGGACATGGTGGTCAGCGCCATGGTGGGGGCGGCCGGGCTGCTGCCCACCTACGCAGCGGTCAAGGCGGGCATCGACGTGGCCCTGGCCAACAAGGAGACCCTGGTGGCGGCCGGCGAGCTGGTCATGGCCGAGGCGGCGGCCAGCGGCGCGGCCATCCTGCCCGTGGACAGCGAGCACTCGGCCATCTACCAGGCCCTGATGGGCAACGACCCGGCCGGGGTGCGGCGGCTGTGGCTCACCGCCAGCGGCGGGCCCTTCTGGGAGTTCACCCCCGGCCAACTGGCCGCGGTGACCCCCAAGATGGCCCTGGCCCACCCCAACTGGTCCATGGGCCCCAAGATCACCGTGGACTCGGCCACCATGATGAACAAGGGCCTGGAGGTTATCGAGGCCCACTGGCTGTTCAAGCGCGCCTGGGATGACATCGCGGTACTGATCCACCCCCAGTCGGTGGTGCACTCGCTGGTGGAGTACGTGGACGGCTCGGTGCTGGCCCAGCTGGGCCTGCCGGACATGAAGGTGCCCATCGCCTTCGCCCTGGCCCACCCCCAGCGCCTGGAGCTGAAGCTGCCCAGCCTGGACCTGGCCCAGGTGGGCAGCCTGACCTTCGCCCGGCCGGACCTGAGCCGCTTCCCGGCCCTGGGCCTGGCCTTTGCCGCTGGCCGGGCCGGCGGCAGCGCGCCGGCGGTCTTAAACGCCGTCAACGAGGTGGCGGTGGCCGGGTTCCTGGCCGGCCGGCTGGCTTTCCCTCAGATCGCGGCCTGCGTGCAGGAGGTGCTCGGCCGCCACCAGCCCGCGCCGCTGTCCTGCCTGGCCGAGGTGCTGGAGGCCGACCGCTGGGCCCGCGGCCAGGCCCGAGACTGGGTGTCTAACAAAGGAGGTGCGCCATGCTCACGGTGATCGGCGCCGTGGTGGTGCTGGGCGTGTTGATCTTCGTGCACGAGCTGGGGCACTTCCTGGTGGCCAAGCGGGCCGGGGTGGGCGTGAGCACCTTCAGCCTGGGCTTCGGGCCTCGGCTGATCGGCTTCAAGCGCGGCGAGACCGACTACCGGCTCTCGGCCATACCCCTGGGCGGCTTCGTGCGCATGGTGGGCGAGCACCCAGGCGAGGAGGTGGCCCCGGCCGACCTGCCCCGCTCCTTCTCGCACAAGCCGGTGGGTTGGCGCCTGGCCATCGTGGCCGCCGGGCCGCTGGCCAACATCGTCTTTGCCTTCCTGGCCTACTACCTGGTGCTGGCGGCCTGGGGCCTGCCCACCGTGACCACCCTGGTGGGCGAGGTGCAGATCGGCCAGCCGGCGGCCACAGCCGGGGTGCAGAAGGGCGACCGGGTGCTGGCCATCAACGGCCGGCCCATGAGCGACTGGGGGGCCATGGTGGAGGCCATCCAGGGCAGCGGCGGCCGGCCGGTGCGCCTGCTGCTGCAGCGGGGCAAGGAGCAGCTGGAGCTGACCGTGCAGCCCCGGCAGGTGAAGGTCAAAGACATCTTCGGCGACGAGCACCAGATCTACCGGGTGGGCATCGCCGCCGGCCAGGAGATATTCACCCGCGAGGTGGGGCTGTTCGAGTCCGTGTCCCTGGCCTTCAAGAAGACCTACCTGGCCGGCGAGCTGATCGTGATGAGCGTGGTCAAGATCATCCAGGCCAAGGTCTCGGTGGACAACATCGGCGGGCCCATCCTCATCGCCCAGGTGGCCGGCCGGGCCGCCAGCCAGGGCCTGGCCCCGCTCTTGGACCTGGCCGGGCTGATCTCGGTGAACCTGGCCATACTCAACCTGCTGCCCATCCCGGCCCTGGACGGCGGCCACGTGCTGTTCTTCCTCATCGAGGCCTTCACCCGGCGGCCGGTGAGGCCCTCCACCCGCGAGAAGGCCCAGCAGGTGGGCATGGTGCTGTTGATCCTCTTGATGGCCTTCATTTTCTACAACGACATCGCCCGTCTGGTGGGCGGGGTGCAGTAGAGGGCCGCGCCTTGCTGGTGCTGGCCCTGGACACTGCCCTGGCCGGCGGCGGCGCGGCCCTGGCCCAGGGGGGGCAGGTGCTGGCCGTGCACCGCCTGGAGCCGGGCCGTAGCTTCTCCTCGCGCCTGCTCTCAGCCGTAGAGGAGCTGCTGGCCCAAGCCGGCGCGGCCCCGGCCGACCTGGGCGGCCTGGCCGTGACCCTGGGGCCGGGCTTCTTCACCGGCCTGCGCGTGGGCCTGGCCACGGCCCAGGGCCTGGCCTTGGGCCTGGACATACCGGCGGTGGGGGTGGGCAGCCTGCGCCTGTTGGCCGAGGCCGCCCCAGAGGGGGCCGGCACCATCTGGGCAATAGCCGACGCCCGGCGGGGGCTGGTCTACGCCGCGGCCTTTGCCTGGGAGGGCGGCCGGCTGCTGCGCCGCCAGGAGGACGTGGCCATCACCCCAGAGCGGCTGGCCCAGCGCCTGGAGCCGCCGGCCCTGCTGTTGGGCTCGGGGGCGCGGCTCTACGCCGATACCCTGCTGGGGCCGGGGCGGGAGCTGGCCCCGCCGGAGCTGGACCTGCCCGACCCCGGCCGCCTGGCCCTGATCGGGGCCCGGCGGCTGGCCCAGGGACAGGGCGCGGGGCCCGAGGATCTCAAGCCGCGCTACTGCCGGCCCTCGGACGCGGAGGTGCGCTTCGGCCTGCCCCTGGACGAGTATCGCCTGATTCAATAAGCCGGGCCCGGCCGTGGTATGATGATGCAGACCTAAAGGGAGGGGAGTCATGCGCCGCGCAGTAACCATGCTGCTGGGGTGGGCGGTCCTGGCCGCGTTTTGCTGGCCGGGGCTGGGCCTGGCCGGCGGGCCGTCCCAGCCGTCCGTCACCGTGGTGGGCCGGGCCGTGCAGGGGTTCGCGCCCAATCAGGCCCGCCTGAGCCTGGGCGTGGAGACCCTGGCCCCCGGCGCGGCCCAGGCCGCCGCCGCCAACGCCGCGGCCACAGCCAAGGTGCTGGCGGCGGTGAAGAAGCTCTTGGCCCCCAACGAGCGCCTGGAGACCGCGGGCTACTACCTGGCCCAGCGCACCCGCTGGAACAAGGAACGCCAGCAGAACGAGGTGGTGGGCTATCAGGCCGTGCACCGCCTGCAGATCACCCTGAGTGATCCCAAAAAGGTGGGGGCGCTGTTGGACGCAGGGGTGGCGGCCGGGGCCAACCAAGTCTCCGGGCCGCAGTGGGGGCTGGCCGACGAGAACGCCGCCCGGCTCAAGGTGCAGCAGGCGGCGGTGGCCGACGCCCTGGCCCAGGCCCGGGCCCTGGTCCAGGCGGCCAAGGTGGGCCTGGGGCCCCTAATCAAGATGGACGCCAGCGGGCGGCAGCCGGTGCGGGGCGGCGAGGTGCGCATGGCCAAGATGGCCGCAGCCCCGGCCACGCCCATGCAGGCGGCGCAGGTGATGATCAGCGCCGAGGTGCTGTGCGTCTTCGCCCTGCAGACCAGGCCCTAGCCCGCGGCGGCTGCCCGCTAAGATCGAAGTTGCTTTAACCAAGGGGTGGATGAAGGGATCATGGAGTCAGAAGACCTGGAGCTTATTCAGTCCCACCTGCAGCAGGACCAGGAGTTGGCCCGCCTGTGGGCTGAGCACCTGGAGCTGGAGGGCCGGCTGGAGGACATGAACAGCCGCCTGTACCTCTCGCCCGAGGAGCAGGTGGAGCGCAAGCGGCTGCAGAAACTCAAGCTGGCCGGCCGCGACCGCATCGAGCAGATACTGGCCGGCTACCGCGGCCGGCGTTCCTAAACCCGCCGACGAGAGGCTGGATGGACAAGTTTCCCCTGGCCCGCCCCGGCTGGCCCTATGTGCTGGGGGTCCTGCTCCTGTCCTTGGTAGCCACGGCTCTGGAAGCCTGGTGGCTGGCGGTGCCCCTGTGGCTGGTTACGCTGCTGATCGTCAACTTCTTCCGCGACCCGGCCCGCCGCAATGAGGCCGGCCCCCGGGCGGTGATCTCCCCGGCCGACGGCAAGGTGGTGGCGGTGCAGGAGGCGGACCACCCGGAGCTGCCCGGCGGCCGCGGGCGCCTGGTCTCCATCTTCATGAACATCTTCGACGTGCACGTGAACCGGGCCCCGGTCGCGGGCCGGGTGCGGGGGGTGCGGCGGGTCCCCGGCGGCTATCTGCCCGCGGACCGGCCCCAGGCCAGGGAGGCCAACGAGCGGGTGGAGGTGGTCATCATCCCGGCTGGGGGCCAAGCCCTGGTGGTGAGCCAGGTGGCCGGGCTGGTGGCCCGGCGCATCCATTGCCGGCTGGCCCCTGGAGATTTGGTGCAAAGGGGCGAGAGATACGGTATGATAAGGTTCGGATCGCGCCTGGACGTATACCTGCCCCTGGAGGCCGAGGCCCGGGTGCAGCCGGGCCAGCGGGTGCGAGCCGGAGTCAGCGTAATCGGAGAGCTGCCAGATGGGCCGCCGCAGGCACCGCCCCAGCCGTAAGAAAAACCGCCAGACCAGGCGGCGGGGGATCTACGTGCTGCCCAATCTGTTCACCACCGCCAGCCTTTTCGCCGGCTTTTTCGCCATGATGGAGGCCATCAGCGGCCACTACACCCTGGCCTCGCTGGCCATCCTCTGCGCGCTGGTCTTCGACGGCCTGGACGGCAAGATCGCCCGCGCCACCAACACCGTCAGCCGCTTCGGCGTGGAGTACGACTCCCTGTCCGACCTGGTGGCCTTCGGGGTGGCGCCGGCGGTGCTGGTGTACATGTGGGGCCTGCAGTCCCTGGAGCGCCTGGGCTTCGTGGCCGCCTTCCTGTTCACAGCCTGCGGCGCCTTGCGCCTGGCCCGCTTCAACGTGCAGGTGGACCAGGTGGGCACCAGCCACTTCGTGGGCCTGCCCATCCCGGCCGCGGCCTCGTTCATCGCCACCAGCGTGCTGGCCTGGCAGCAGGTCTTCCCCCAGGGGCCCAGCAACGTCTGGCCGGTGGTGATCATGGTCTTCGTGCTGAGCTTCCTGATGGTCAGCACCATCCCCTATCTGTCCTTCAAACGGCTGGGCCTGGCCCAACTGCGGTCCTTCAACGCCCTGGTGGCCGGCCTGCTGCTGTTCGTACTGGTGGTCATCCAACCCCAGATCATGGGCCTCGTCCTGATCGCCGCCTACGTGGTGGGCGGCCCCTTCGCCGAGCGCGTGCTGGCCAAGAAGCGTGCGGCCAAGGAGCTGGCCGAGCAGGAGCTGCAGCAGGACGCGGCCGAAGAGCGATTGCACCTTAGCTAGTCACCCCGCCCCCTCTCCCTGACATAGCTGGCGACCCTTTCCGCGGAGCTCGCGCCTGTCCGGGGAAGGGGGTTTGCTATGTCTTGGACATGGGAGATAAGAAAATGTCTGACAAGGTTCTCATCTTCGACACCACGCTCAGGGACGGCGAACAATCACCCGGCGCTTCCATGAACCAGGAGGAGAAGCTGCGCCTTGCGCACAAATTGGCCCAACTGGGGGTGGACATCATCGAGGTGGGCTTTCCCGCAGCGTCCCCCGGCGACTTCGAGGCGGTCAGCCTCATCGCCCAGCAGGTGCAGGGGCCGGTCATCTGCGGCCTGGCCCGCACCGGCCAGGAGGACATCATGACCTGCTGGGAGGCCATCAAGCACTCCCCGCGGCCGCGCATCCATGTCTTCATCGCCACCAGCGACATCCACCTGGAGCACAAGCTCAGGATGACCCGCGAGGAGGTGCTCAGCGAGATCAAGACCGGGGTAGGCCTGGCCAAAAGCCTCTGCGACGACGTGGAGTTCTCCACCGAGGACGGCACCCGCACCGACCCGGAGTTCCTGGCCCAGGCGGTGCGCACCGCCCTGGCCGCCGGCGCCACCACCATCAACATCCCCGACACGGTGGGCTACGCCCTGCCCCACGAGTTCGCCCAGCGCCTCAAGGAGCTGCAGGAGCAGGTGCCCGAGCTGGCCGGGGCGGTGCTGTCGGTGCACTGCCACGACGACCTGGGCATGGCCGTGGCCAACAGCCTGGCCGGCATCACCGCCGGCGCCCGGCAGGTGGAGGTGTGCATCAACGGCATCGGCGAGCGGGCCGGCAACGCTTCCCTGGAAGAGGTGGTGATGATGCTGGCCACCCGCCAGGCGGCCCTGGGCCTCACGACCAACCTCAACCGCAAGGAGCTCTACCCCACCAGCCGCCTGGTCTCCATGATCACCGGCATCGCGGTGCAGCCCAACAAGGCCATCGTGGGGGCCAACGCCTTCGCCCACGAGGCGGGCATCCACGTGGCCGGCGTGCTGCGCCAGCCTCTGACCTACGAGATCATGACCCCCGAGGAGATCGGCCTGAGCCAGAACTCCCTGGTGCTGGGCAAGCACTCGGGCCGCGCGGCCCTGGGCGCCCGCCTCAAGGAGCTGGGCTACCAGCTCAAGGAGTCGGACTTCGAGCGCCTGTTCAAGGCCTTCAAGGTGCTGGCCGACAAGAAGAAGGAAATCTTCAACGAGGACCTGGAGGCGCTCATCGCCGACGAGATCCTGCGCATCCCCCTGCGCTGGCGCCTGGACTACCTGAACATCGTCAGCGGCACGGTGACGGTGCCCACGGCCACGGTGCGCCTGTACGACTGCGAGGAGATCAAGCAGGAGTTCGGCTCCGGGGTGGGGCCGGTGGACGCGGTGTACAACACCATCAAGAAGATCACCAGCACCAACGCCGACCTGCTGCGCTTCACCATCTCGGCCATCACCGGCGGCCTGGACGCCCAGGGCGAGGTGACGGTGCGCCTGGGCGAGAACGGCCTGGTGGTGCTGGGCAAGGGCGCGGACCCGGACATCCTGGTGGCGGCGGCCAAGGCCTACCTCAACGGCCTCAACCGCCTGGAGTACCTGAAGATGCACTCCCCCACCCTGGCCCAGGGGGACCGCTCGCTCTAAAGCAGGCCTGGGCCCAGGGGCGGCCGCCCGCCTCCGGGCCTGGAGCCATAAACCGTTTGCAATAACCACAATCCTTGGCTAAATAAGGACCGTGGCGCCCGTCGGCGCCGCGGCCGCGGGGCCGTGTGGCCCCGTTGGCCTGCCCCCATCCTGGAGCGGAGAAACAAAGTCATGGCTAGGCGGTTCAAGGTGGCGGTCTGCGGAGCCACCGGCGCAGTGGGCAACCAGATGATCCAGTGCCTGGAAGAGAGGAATTTTCCAGTGGGCGAGCTGCGCCTGCTGGCCTCCGAGCGCTCCCGGGGCAGAACCTTGACTTACCGGGGCCAGCCGGTCCCGGTGCAGGTGTTGGGCTCGGACTCCTTCGCGGGCATAGAGATCGCCCTGTTCAGCGCCGGGGCCTCCACCAGCAAGCAGTTCGCGCCCCTGGCCGCCCAGGCCGGCGCGGTGGTGGTGGACAACTCCTCCTGCTGGCGCATGGACCCGGCGGTGCCCTTGGTGGTGCCGGAGGTGAACCCGCAGGACATCGCCGCCTACCCCAAGACCGGCATCATCGCCAACCCCAACTGCTCCACCATCCAGATGGTGGTGGCGCTCAAGCCCATCTACGACCTGGCGGGCATCGAGCGGGTGGTGGTGTCCACCTATCAGGCGGTGAGCGGCACCGGGCAGAAGGCCGTCTTCGAGCTGGAGGGCCAGCTAAAGGCCCTGCATGAGGGCCGGGCGGTGGAGCACAAGGTCTATCCCTACCAGATCGCCTGGAACCTGCTGCCGCATATCGATGTCTTCCAGGACAACGGCTACACCAAGGAAGAGATGAAGATGGTCCTGGAGACCCGGAAGATCATGGGCGACGACAGCATCAAGCTCAGCGCCACCTGCGTGCGGGTGCCGGTGCGCTACGGCCACTCCGAGGCGGTGAACGTCACCACCAAGCAGAAGATCAGCCCGGCCCAGGTGCGCGAGGCCCTGGCCAAGGCCCCAGGGGTGAAGGTGGTGGACGACCCCTCCCAGCTCATCTACCCCACGCCCCTGATGGCCGCTGGCCAGGACCTGACCCTGGTGGGCCGCATCCGCGAGGACATCAGCCAGGAGCGGGGCATCGACATGTGGGTGGTGGCTGACAACATCCGCAAGGGCGCGGCCACCAACGCGGTGCAGATCGCCGAAATCCTGGCCGAAAAGTACCTCTAGGCCCGGTCGGGGGGCGGCGGCCTTGCTCAAGATCACCGGCGGGGAGCTTCGGGGGCGCAGCATCAAGACGCCGCCGGGGCTTGACACCCGCCCCAGTGGCGCTAAGATGCGCCAGGCCCTGTTCAACATCCTGGGGCCGCGGGTGGTGGGGGCCAGGGTGGCGGACCTGTTCGCCGGCTCCGGAACCCTGGGCCTGGAGGCCCTGAGCCGCGGCGCCGCCTGGTGCATCTTCCTGGAGCAGGACCGCCGGGCGGCCGGGTTGATCCGGGCCAACCTGGAGGCCTTGGGGCTTATGGAGCGGGGGCAGGTACTGCCGGCCCCGCTGGCGGCCGCGGGAGGGCGGCTGAAGGCGGCCGGGCCCTTTGATCTGGTGCTGGCCGACCCGCCCTACAACCGGGGCCTGGTCAGGGCCGCCCTGGAGCTGGTGGCCAGTCAAGGGCTGCTGGCGCTGGGAGGCCTGCTGGCCATCGAGCACTCACCGGCCGAAACGCCGACGGCAAGTAAAGGTCTGGCGGTGATGGACCGCCGCCGTTACGGGCAGACCCAGTTGAGCCTGCTCAGCGCCAGCGCAGCGCGGAAAGGTTTCCAGGCATGAAAACCGCCGTCTATCCGGGCTCCTTCGACCCCATTACCAATGGCCATCTTTCCATCCTGCGCCGCGGCCTGGACATCTTCGACCGGGTCATCGTGGCGGTGGCGGTCAACCCCGAGAAGGAGGGGCTGTTCAGCATCAACGAGCGGCTGGAGATGATCAACGAGGTCATCGCCAACCTGCCCGGCGCCTCGGTGGACACCTTCGACGGCCTGCTGGTGGAATACGTGGAGAGCGTCAACAGCAACGTGATCCTGCGCGGCCTGCGGGCCTTGAGCGACTTCGAGTACGAGTTCCAGATGGCCCTGATGAACCGCCGGCTCAAGCGCAAGGTGCAGTCGGTGTTCCTGATGACTGACTACAAGTGGTTCTACGTCAGCTCCACCATCATCAAGGAAGCCGCCGCCCTGGGCGGGGACCTCAACGGCCTGGTGCCCGCGGTGGTGGCCCGCCGCCTGCGCGAGAGGTTCGGACAGCCGCCCAAAGAGAAATAGCCGCCGCTTAAAAAGCGCCAAGGCCGGCCCAGAGGGCCGGCCTTGTTTTTGGCGTCCGCGGCCAGGCTAGCCCGGATATTTCATGAGGGTTGGGTGGTATTGAACAACGAACCAGTATTTACAGGGCCATTGTGAAAAAGGCGCCGACATTACCAGGGGACGGTTTGTATCCGCTTCCGGCACAGCCAGCCGCCGGCAGACAAGGCGTCTGGCAAGCGAGGGCCGCAGGCGTAGCCAAAGCTACATCGAGGCGCGAGTGAAGCCGGCAACGCAGTATGCCGGGGGTTGGCGAAGCCGGACGCCCGGCCCTCATGAAACATCCGGGCTAGGCCTGACCGGTCTGTTTTTCCCCGAATATCTGGGCCGAGAAGATGAGGATCTGGGTCTGGGGGTCCTTCCAGCAGCCTGGGGCCAGGCCGGCCTTGAGGCAGGTCTGGTCCAGGAAGCTCAGCCGGTCCCAGCCGTACTCGGTGGCCACCTGGGGCAGCAGCACCCCGCGGCCGCGGGGGTTGACGATGTAGATGCCGTGGCGGCCCACCTGAATCTCGTTGATGTCCTGGATGGGCCTCAGCGGCGAGAGCACGCTGATCTCCAGGTCGATGTCGCCCAGCTCATCGGCCCTGAGCGGCGGGAAGCGGGGGTCCTCGCTGGCCGCGGCCACGGCCATGTCGCAGACGGTGTCGGTCAGGGGGCCCTGGGCCGCGAAGTTGCCGATGCAGCCGCGCAGCCGGCCCCGGCGGTGGATGGTGACGAAGGCGCCCCGGGCCAGTTCCGGGCCGGGCAGCCCGGCTGGCGGCAGCTGGTCGCCGCCGGCGCGCACCAGGCGGGCGATGGTCTGGCGGGCCAGCTTGAGCAGGGCCTTTTGTTCGCTGGGGGTCAGCTCGCGCTCGGACATATCTCAGTCGCTTTCTGCCTGCACGGGCGCGGCCGGCCGCCGGCCCTCCCGCCAGGCGCGGTAGTGCGCCAGGATGGTGGCGTGGTCAAAGCACAGGGGCCCGGGCAGGGCATAGGGGTCGAAGACGCCCACGCCGCGGGCGTCGCTGCCGGCCTGGGGTCGGCCCACGGCCCGGGCCAGGAACACGGCCGAGAGGTTGTGCTGGCGGGGGTCGCGGTCCGGCCGGGAGTAGGCCCCCAACAGGGCCAGCAGCTCCACGTTCAAGCCGGTCTCCTCGGCCGCCTCGCGGACCGCGGCCCGCTCCAGGCTCTCGCCGTAGTCCACGAAGCCGCCGGGCAGGGCCCAGCCCAGGGGCTCGCCCGCGCGCTCGATGAGCACGATGGGCCGGCCCGGCGCGGCCAGCTCGATGATGATGTCCACGGTGGGAAAGGGGTTGCGCCAGGCCTCCACCGGGGCCCCGCAGGCCGGGCAGGTGAGGGAGCGCTTCACGCCCCGCTCCCCTGGGCGGCGCGGTGCTGGCGGCGCAGCAGAAAATGATCGCAGCGTCCCGTGCAGGCGGGCATCAAGAGCAGGCAGTAGATCAGGTGCTGGTGTACGCACAGGGGCCCGCGGCCGCTCTGGGGCACGTAGCGGGGGCAGCTCAGGCGGGTGATCTCGTCCAGGTTCTTCTGGATCACGTGGCGGCGGGCTACCTCGCGGTCCACGGGGTCGGCCAGGCGCTTGAGCCGGTCCAGGCGGTCCAGGGTGCGGGCCCCCACCTTGCGGCGGGCCTCCAGCAGGGTGCAGCGCACCGCTTCACTGTCCTCGGGGCTGGTGGTGCGGGTGCAACGCTTGCGCACGTAGTAGGTGCAACTCTTGCCCCCCATGCGCTGCAGGTTGCTCAAAGGCCTCCCCCTATGGCTGGTCCCCCAGCAGGCGCACCGGATCGCCGGGCCGCACCTGGCCCGGATTGAGCACCCGCACGAAGATGCCCTCACGGGGCATGACGCAGTCCCCGGTCTGCTGGCGGATGGCGCAGCCAGCGTGGCATTCCTTGCCGATCTGGGTCACCTCCACCTCCACGGTGCCCAGGGCCAGGCGGGTGCCGATGGGCAGGGTGTGCAGGGACAGGCCCTCCACGGTGATGTTCTCGGCGAAGTCGCCGGGGTTTACCGACAGGCCCTTGGCGCGCATCTTCTGGATGGACTCCAGGGCCAGCAGGGAGAGCTGGCGGTGCCAGGGGCCGGCGTGGGCGTCGCCCACCAGGCCCACCTCGGGCTCCAGGCGGCCGGCGGGCACGGGATTTTTCACCACGCCTTTGGTAGAACTTATATTGACGGAAACCACGCGGGGTTGTTCCATGTCCACCGATCCGGAGAAAAACAGGGTTGCCTTGAGCTTAACCTCGGCTCCCGGCAGCGTCAAGGCCGGCAGCCCGCCAGAGCCCGGCCTGGGCGGGCCCCTGCCCGCGCCCGGCGCGGTGGTGCTGGCGGCGGTCAGCGGCGGCGCGGATTCGGTGGCCTTGCTGCGCCTGTTGCAGCAGGCCGTGCCGGCGCATGGCTGGCGGGTGGCGGTGGCGCATGTGGACCACGGCCTGCGGGCCGACTCGGGCCAGGACGCTGATTTCGTGGCCCGCCTGGCCGCAGAGCTGGGCCTGAGCTTTTCCCTGCGCCGGGTGCAGGTGCCGGCCCAGGGCCGCTCCCTGGAGGAGGCGGCCCGGGAGGCCCGGCGGGCGGCGCTCATGGACATGGCCGCCGAGGCCGGGGCCGGGGTCATCGCCCTGGGCCACACCGCCGACGACCAGGCCGAGACGGTGCTCTGCCGCCTGCTCAGCGGCAGCGGGCCCAGCGGCCTGGCGGCCATGCGGCCCTGGGACGCGCCCTGGTGGCGGCCCCTGCTGGGCCAGCGCCGCGAGTCCCTGCGCCGCTGGCTCGCTGGCCTGGGCCAGGACTGGCGCGAGGACCCCAGCAACCAGCAGATGGGCCCCCTGCGCAACCGGGTGCGCGGCCGGCTGCTGCCCCTGGCCCAGGAGCTGGTCAACCCACGGGCCGTGGAGGCCCTGGCGCGGCTGGCGGCCCTGGCCGCGGACGAAGAGGAGCTGTGGGAACAGTGGTGCCAAGAGGCGGCCGCAGCGCTGGTCCGGCGCGAGGGCGCCAGCCTGGTGCTGGCCGCCGGCGGCCTGGCCGCCCTGCCCGTCCCGCGCCAGCGCCGCCTGTTGCGCTACGGGGCCGGCCAACTCAGCGGCAGCGGCCAGCACCTGCTGGCCCGGCACGTGGAGCAACTGCGCGAGCTCTTGGCCGGCCCGTCTGGCCGCAGCCTGAGCCTGCCGGCCGGGCTCAAGGCCTGGCGCGAGCCGGAGGGCCTGCGCCTGGGCCGCGCCGAGCCGCCGCCGCGCATCCACCTGCACCTGCAGGGACCGGCCACGGTGAACCTGCCTCATCTGGGCAAGCGGCTGGTGGTGGAGCTGTGCGCCAGCGCCGCCGAGAAGCGCGGCCGCGGGCCCCAGGCCTGGCTGCCGGCCCAGGAGGTGGCCTGGCCCCTGATCCTGCGCCCGCCCCTGCCCGGCGAGCGCTTTCATCCCCTGGGCGCCCCAGGGGCCAAGCGCCTGAGCCGCTTTCTCATCGATCAAAAAGTGCCCCCCTGGTGGCGGGCGCGCACCCTGGTGGTGGCTGACAGCAAAGGCCCCTGGTGGGTGGGGCCTTGGGCCGTGGCCGAGCGCGCGCGTCTAAAAGGCCATGAGGGCGCATATTTACGCCTCTCATTCGTTGACACTCCCCTGTAGGCCCCATATACTAGGATACGCGATAATGACTGAATAGGGCCCCTAACTATAGGCTGGCTCTATGAAACACTTACTGTTTGGCCAATATGGAGCCAATTAATTGAATCCGCTGTACAAAAATCTGGCGCTCTGGCTGGTGATCAGCCTGATGATGGTGCTCTTGTTCAACTTCTTCAGCCGGCCCGATCCGGGCATGGATAAGCTGTCCTATTCCGACTTCCTGGCCGCCCTGGACAAGGGCCAGGTGTCCTCGGTGGAGATACAGGGCCACGACATCCGCGGCTGGTCTCCGGACGGCCGCCGCTTCCGCACCTATTCCCCGGACGACCCCAAGCTGATCAGCAACCTGCGCTCCAAGAACGTCAAGATCACGGTCAAGCCGGCCGACGACTCGCCCTGGTACATGACCATGCTGGTCTCCTGGTTCCCCATGCTGCTTCTGATCGGCATCTGGATATTCTTCATGCGCCAGATGCAGATGGGCGGGGGCAAGGCCATGAGCTTCGGCAAGAGCCGCGCCCGCCTGCAGACCGAGCCCGAGGGCAAGCGCATCACCTTCCAGGACGTGGCCGGCGTGGAGGAGGCCAAGGAGGAGCTGACCGAGATCATCGAGTTCCTGCGCGACCCCCGCAAGTTCACCCGCCTGGGCGGGCGCATCCCCAAGGGCGTGCTCCTGGTGGGCTCGCCGGGCACCGGCAAGACCCTCATGGCCCGGGCCATCGCCGGCGAGGCCGGGGTGCCCTTCTTCTCCATCTCCGGCTCGGACTTCGTGGAGATGTTCGTGGGCGTGGGCGCCAGCCGGGTGCGCGACCTGTTCATGCAGGGCAAGAAGAACGCCCCCTGCATCATCTTCATCGACGAGATCGACGCGGTGGGCCGCCACCGGGGGGCCGGCCTGGGCGGCGGCCACGACGAGCGCGAGCAGACCCTGAACCAGCTCCTGGTGGAGATGGACGGCTTCGAGTCCAACGAGGGCGTGATCCTCATCGCGGCCACCAACCGGCCGGACGTGCTGGACCCGGCCCTACTCCGCCCCGGCCGCTTCGACCGCCAGGTGGTGGTGCCGGTGCCGGACGTGCGCGGGCGGGAGGCCATCCTCAAGGTGCACTCGCGGCGCACCCCCCTGGCCCCGGATGTGGACCTGAGCGTGCTGGCCCGGGGCACCCCCGGCTTCTCTGGCGCGGACCTGGAGAACATGGTCAACGAGGCGGCCTTGATCGCGGCGCGCGAGGACAAGGACCGCATCGACATGGTGGACTTCGAGCGGGCCAAGGACAAGGTGATGATGGGCACCGAGCGGCGCAGCCTGATCCTCTCCGAGGAGGAGAAGCGCACCACGGCCTATCACGAGGCGGGCCACGCCATGGTGGCCAAGCTGATCCCAGGCACCGATCCGGTGCACAAGGTGACCATCATCCCCCGCGGCCGGGCCCTGGGTCTCACCCAGCAGCTGCCCGTGGACGAGCGCCACACCTACACCCGCGACTACCTGATCGACAACCTCTCGGTGCTCTTGGGCGGGCGCTCGGCCGAGGAGCTGGTGCTGGAGACCTTCACCACCGGCGCCGGCAACGACATCGAGCGCGCCACCGAGCTGGCCCGCAAGATGGTCTGCGAGTGGGGCATGAGCGAGACCATGGGCCCCCTGAGCTTCGGCAAGCGCGATGAGCAGATATTCCTGGGCCGGGAGATCGCCCAGCACCGCGACTACTCGGAGAAGACCGCCCAGGCCATCGACGACGAGGTGCGCCGCCTGGTCAACGAGGCCCACCAGCGGGCCCAGGCCCTCTTAAAGGGCAACCTGGAGCGGCTGCACAACCTGGCCCAGGCCCTGCTGGTGGAGGAGACCCTGGACGCCGAGGCCGTGGACGCCATTGCGGCCGGCCGGCCGAGGCCGCGCAACCTGGCCGCCGCCAGCCCGCCGCCGGCGCCCGGCGCTGAACCGCCCCTGGAGGGTCAGCCAGGTGCCTAGGCCCCTGCGCCGCATACCGCTGCCTCGCGGCGAGCTGCGGCTGGGGCCGCGCACCCTGATCATGGGCGTGGTCAACGTCACCCCGGACTCCTTCAGCGACGGCAGCCTGTTCCTGGAGCAGGAGCGCGCCGTGGAGCAGGGCCTGGCCCTGGCCGCCCAGGGCGCGGACATCCTGGACGTGGGCGGCGAGTCCACCCGGCCCGGCGCCGAGCCGGTAAGCGCCCGGGTGGAGCAGGAGCGGGTGCTGCCGGTGATAGAGGCCCTGGCCGCCCGCTGCCCGGCCGTGATCAGCGTGGACACCTCCAAGGCCGCGGTGGCCGAGGCGGCGCTCACCGCCGGGGCCCAGGTGATCAACGACATCACCGCCCTGCGCGGCGACCCGGACATGGCCGCCCTGGCCGCGGCCAGCGGCGCGGGGCTGATCTTGATGCACATGCAGGGCCAGCCGCGCACCATGCAGAACAACCCCCACTACGACGACGTGGTGGCCGAGGTGAAGGCGTTTTTGGCCCAACAGGCCCAGGCGGCCTTGGCCGCCGGGGTGGCCCGGGAGCGCATCATTCTGGACCCAGGCATAGGCTTCGGCAAGACCCTGGAGCACAACCTGGCCCTGATCCGGGGCCTGGGCCAGCTGGCCGAGCTGGGCCATCCGCTCCTGTTAGGGGCCAGCCGCAAGTCCTTCGTGGGCCGGCTCACCGGCCGCGAGGCGCCCCAAGACCGGCTGTGGGGCTCCTTAGGGGCCCACGTGCTGGGCGCGGCCCTGGGGGCGGACATCGTGCGGGTGCACGAGGCGGCCCCCTACCGCGAAGCCCTGGCGGTGAGCGACGCGGTGATGGCCCTGGAGGCGAGGCCGTGACCAACTTCCTGACCCCATTTTTGCAGCTGCGCTGGCTGGACCTATTAGATATCGCCCTGGTGGCCTTCGTGGTCTACAAGGTGCTCATGCTGGTCAAGGGCACCCGGGCCATGCAGATGCTGGTCGGCCTGGGGGTGGTGGTGGGTACCATGCTGGCGGCCCAGCAGCTGCAACTGGTCACCATCCACTGGCTTATCCAGAGCTTCCTAGCCTCCTTGCTGCTGGTGATCGTGGTGCTGTTCCAGGCCGACATCCGCAAGGCCCTGGCCCGCATGGGCCGCGGACCCTTTTTCTCCTCCCACGAGGACCTCACCGCCACCCTGGAGGAGGTGGTGCGCTCCACGGTGAGCCTGGCCTCGCGCATGACCGGCGCCCTGATCGTGCTGGAGCGGCGCATCGGACTGGCCGACTACCTGGACAGCGGGGTGCGCCTGGAGGCCCGCGTGAGCCGCGAGCTGCTGATAAGCATCTTCCAGGTCACCTCGCCCCTGCACGACGGCGCGGTGATCATCAGCGGCAACCGCATCCTGGCCGCCCGCTGCGTGCTGCCCCTGTCCAGCAGCGCCGCGGCGGCGGGCCGCAACCTGGGCACCCGCCACCTGGCCGGCCTGGGCATCGCCGAGGAGACCGACGCCGTGGCCCTGGTGGTCTCCGAGGAGCGCGGCCGGGTAAGCGTGGCGGTGGGCGACAAGCTGACGCCGGACCTGGATGCGGTGGCCCTGAGCAGCTTGCTCTTGGAGCTGTTCCAGGTCTCGGGCAAGAAGCGCGGCCGGCTTCTGCCCCGGGAGAGGGCGAGTGCTTGAGCGGGTTCTGGAAAACTGGCCTTATAAGCTGCTGGCCCTGATCATCGCCGTGGCCCTGTGGGCCTTTGTGGTGGGCCAGGAGAAGGCCGAGACCACCGTGCGGGTGCCGGTGGAGATCACCGGCCTGCCCCAGGACCTGGTGCTGGCCAATCAGGTGGACAGCGAGGTGGAGGTGCGGGTCTACGGGCCCCAGAACCTGGTGCGCCAGTACTCCCTGCACCCGCGGGTCAAGCAGCTGGACCTGGCCGGCCTGGCCGCCGGCGACCACATATTCCAGGTGCTGCCCGAGGACCTGAACCTGCCGCCGTCGGTGAACGTGGTGCGCATCAGCCCCTCGCGCCTGCGGGTAAGCCTGGCCGCCCGCTTCAACCGCGAAGCCGTGGTGCGCCCGGTGATCAAGGGCCGGCCGCCCGCGGGCTACGAGGTGGCCGAGGTCACCTTCAAGCCGGCGGTGGTCAAGGTCTCGGGCCTGGAGCAGGAGCTGGAAGACCTGGACTGGGTGTGGACCGCGCCCCTGGACGTGAGCCGGCTGAAGGCCAACGCCACCCTCAAGGCGGTGCTGCGGCCGCCGGCTGGGCGCAGCATCCGCCTGAGCCCGGCCACCGTGCAGGCCCAGATCAAGATCCGCCGCCAGCCGGCGGCCAAGGCCCCCGCGCCTCCGGCGGGCAAGAGCGGCGCCAGCAACCAGCAGCCGCAGGCCGCCGAGGACGCGGCCCAGCGCTAAATTATCCCGGAGCCAAGGGATGAAGGTAGAACGCAAGCTGTTCGGCACCGACGGGGTGCGCGGCGTGGCCAACCTGGAGCCCATGACCGTGGAGACGGCCCTGGCCATCGGCCAGGGCGTGGCCGCGGTGCTCAAGAGCCACGACGGGCGCCGCAAGGTGATCCTGGGCAAGGACACCCGCCTGTCCGGCTACATGTTCGAAAACGCCCTGGTGGCCGGCATCTGCTCCCTGGGGCTGGACGTACTGGTGGTGGGGCCCCTGCCCACGCCGGCCATCGCCTTCTTGACCCGCAACATGCGCTGCGAGGCGGGCATCGTCATCAGCGCCAGCCACAACCCCTACCAGGACAACGGCATCAAGATCTTCGGCCGCGACGGCTACAAGCTGCCCGACGCCGAGGAGGCGGCCATCGAAGAGTACGTCTTCGCGCTCAAGGCCGGCGGCGGCGACAGCGGCGCCCGCCCCGGCATGGTGGGCCGCGCCCGGCGCATAGACGACGCCCTGGGTCGCTACATCGTCTTCCTCAAGAACAGCTTCCCGGCCGACTACACCCTGGACGGCCTGACCATCGCCATCGACTGCGCCCACGGCGCCACCTACAAGGTGGCCCCGGCGGTGTTCTCGGAGTTGGGGGCCCGGATACAGGTGATCGGCAACCAGCCCGACGGCACCAACATCAACCACGGCGTGGGGGCCCTGCACCCGGAGGTGCTCTCGGGGATAATCAAGAACAACGGCGTGGACCTGGGCCTGGCCTTCGACGGCGACGGCGACCGGCTGATCATGGTGGACGAGAACGGCGAGGTGGTGGACGGCGACGAGATACTGGCCATCTGCGCCGAGGACCTGATGAGCCGCGGCGAGCTGAACCACGCCACGGTGGTCTCCACGGTGATGGCCAACCTGGGCCTGGAGATGTGCCTGCGCGAGCGCGGGGTGCGCATGCTCCGGACCAAGGTAGGCGACCGCTACGTGGTGGAGGCCATGCGCGCCGGCGGCTTCAACCTGGGCGGCGAGCAGAGCGGCCACATCCTGTTCCTGGACCACAACACCACCGGCGACGGCATCGCCAGCGCCCTGCAGGTGCTGGGGGTGATGGTGCGCACTGGCCGGCCCCTGAGCGAGCTCAAGCGCATCATGACCCGCCTGCCCCAGGTGCTGATCAATCTGCCGGTGAAGGACAAGCCGCCCCTCAGCGAGCGGCCGGCCTTGGTGCGGGCCATGGAGCAGCAGGAAAAGCGCCTGGGCCGGCGGGGCAGGCTTCTGTTGCGCTACTCGGGCACCGAGGCCAAGATTCGGATCATGGTGGAGGCCGAGGACGAAGAGCTGATGAACCAAGTGGCGGCCGAGCTGGAAGCGGTGGTGGTCGCCGAGCTGGGCGGGCGGGAGGCCTAGGCAGTATGCTGCTGGTCATCGACGTGGGCAACACCAACACCGTGTTGGGGGTGTTCCAGGGCGAGCGTTTGTTGGCCGACTGGCGGGTGCGCACCGAGCGCGAGTGCACCCGCGACGAGTTGGGCGTGCTGTTCTCCAACCTCTTTGCCGCAAGCCCGGTGGCCATGGGCAGCATCGAGGGGGTAATCATCTCCAACGTGGTGCCGCCACTGAAGACCACCTTCGACGAGTTCTGCCGGCGCTATTTCGGCCGGGAGCCCCTGTTCGTGGGTCCGGGCATCAAAACCGGCATGCCCATCCTCTACGACAACCCGCGCGAGGTGGGCGCCGACCGCATCGTCAACGCGGTGGGCGGCTACGACCGCTTCCCCACCGACCTGATCGTGGTGGACTTCGGCACCGCCACCACCTTCGACTGCATCTCCGCCGCCGGCGAATACCTGGGTGGGGCCATCGCGCCGGGGATCATGATCTCCTGCGAGGCCCTGTTCCAGCGGGCCTCCAAGCTGCCCCGGGTGGAGATATTCTCCCGGCCCAAGTCCGCGGTGGCCAAGGACACCATCAGCTCCATGAACGCGGGCATCATCTTCGGCTACGCCGGGCTGGTGGACGGCCTGGTGGAGGCCATCAACAACGAGCGCGGCGTGCGGTCCAAGGTGCTGGCCACCGGCGGCCTGGCCCCGGTGATCGCCGAGCACACCAAAAGCATCGATCACGTGGACGAGCTGCTGACCCTGCGCGGCCTGCGCATCATCTACCAGCGCAACCAATGAGCCGGGTGCGCCCTCCCCGCTGGCCAAAGCCCGGCGCCGACCTGGCCCTGGTCGCGCCGGCCGGGGCGGTGCCGCCGGCGGCCCTGGAGGCCGGCCTGGCCGCGCTGGCCGCGCTGGCGCCGGGCAGCCGGCTGATCGTGGAGGAGCCGGTGCGGGCCAGCCAGGGCTACCTGGCCGGCGGCGACCAGGAGCGGGCTGCCCACCTGACGCGCCTCTTACGCGACCATAGCCTGGGCGCGGTGCTGGCGGCCCGGGGCGGCTTCGGCTCCTCGCGCCTGCTGCCCCTGCTGGACCTGGAGGCCCTGGCCGGCGGCGGCGCCTGCCTGCTGGGCTTCTCCGACCTCACCTGCCTGCTCGGCGCCCTGGCCGCCCGGGGTCTGGCCACCCTGCACGGGCCGGTGGTGACCCAGCTGCCCCGTCTGGACGCGGACAGCCGGGCCGACCTGGCCGCCCTGCTGGCCGGCCGGCCGCCCTTCCCCGGCCTGCTGCGCGGCCAGGGCCGGCGCCCCGGAAAGGCGTGGGGACCGCTCTTAGGCGGCAACCTGACCATGCTCTGCCACCTGCTGGGCACGGCCTGGTTCCCGGAACTGGGCGGGGCCGTATTGTTCATCGAGGACACGGGCGAGGCCGCCTACCGCCTGGACCGCCTGCTCACCCAGCTGGAGCTGTCCGGGGCCCTGGCTGGGGTGGCCGGAGTGGCCGTGGGCCGGCTCTCCGACCAGGCCAGCGACCCGCCGGATCTGGTGGAGGCGGTGGCGGCGCGCCTGAGCGGCCTGGGCCGGCCCCTGGTCATGGGCCTGCCCTTCGGCCACGGGCCGGCCAACCGCCTGCTGCCCGTGGGCGCGCTGGCGGAGCTGGACGGCGGAGCCGGGACGCTCTGCGTGGGGCTGGACCTTGTCTGAGGCAGGCGAGCTGCAAAAAATCCTAGACCAGGGCGTGGACCAGGGCGTGGCCCCGGCCATGGTGCTGCTGCTGTGGCAGGGCCACGGCCCGCGGCACCTGCTGGCCGCCGGCCAGGCCCAGGTGGACACCGTCTTCGACCTGGCCTCCCTGACCAAGCCCCTGGCCACCGCGCCCCTGGCCCTGGAGCTGGAGCAGGAAGGAGTGCTGCCCTGGTCGGCCGACCTGGGCGGCCTCTGGGGTGGGGCGGTGCCCGCGGACAAAGAGGCCATCACCGTGCGCCAACTGCTAACCCACGCCGCCGGCTACCCGGCCTACGAGCCCTATTACCAGGCCCTGCAGCGGGTGCTGCCCGCCGTGCGGCCGGGGTTGCTGAAGGCCATGCTCATGAACGAGCCTTTGCTCTCCCCCCCGGGCCGGCAGGCGGTGTACAGCGACCTGGGCTATCTGCTGCTGGGCCTGCTCCTGGCCGAGGGCTTCGGCCAGGGACTGGAGCACAGCCTGACCGGGCTGTACCAGCGCCTGGGCGTGGAGGGCCCCTGCTACCTGCCCCTGGGCCGGCCCTTGCCCTGGCCCCTGGGCCGCATCGCGCCCTGCGGCCGCCAGCCGGACCGGCAGGAGATTCACGGCCAGGTGGAGGACGAGAATGCCTTCTTCCTGGGCGGGGTGGCCGGCCACGCCGGCCTGTTCGGCAGCGCCGGGCAGGTGGCGGCGGTGACGGACGCCCTGTGCCGGGCGGCCCAGGGACAGGGGCCCTGGCCGGCCGCGGCCGCGGCGCGGCTGTTCGCGGTGGACCAGGACACGCCGGGCTCGGGCCGCACCCCCGGCTTCGACACCCCCAGCGGGCCGGCGAGCGCGGCCGGGCCCAATGCCCCGGCCGGCACCGTGGGGCACCTGGGCTTCACCGGCTGCAGCCTGTGGTGGCACCCGGCCAGCAACCGCGGGGTGGTGCTCTTGACCAACCGGGTGGCCCTGGGCCGCGACAACGACAAGATTCACTCCTTCCGCCGCCAGGTGCACGAGCTGGCCTGGCGGGCCCTGGACTGAAGTTGCTGGACCCCAAACTGAACACGGCCCCGGCCGCGCCCCAGAGCGTGTACCTGATGGGCATCGGCGGGGTGGCTATGGGCGCCCTGGCCGCGGGGCTCCAGGCCCAGGGCCGGGCGGTGCGCGGCTCGGACCGGCCCCTGTACCCGCCCATGAGCACCTTCCTGGCCCAGCGCGGCATACCGGTGGCAATGGGCTTCGATCCGGCCAACCTGGAGCCCCGGCCCGAGGTGGTGATCGTGGGCAACGTGATCCGGGCGGACAACCCCGAGGCGCTGCGCCTGGCCGAGCTGGGCCTGCCCTACCTGTCCCTGCCCCAGGCCCTGGCCCGCTGGTTCATCCGCGACCGCCTGTCCATCGTGGCCGCCGGCACCCACGGCAAGACCACCACCAGCGCCCTGTTGGCCAGCCTGCTGCTGCGCGCCGGCCTGGACCCCGGCTTCCTGGTGGGGGGGGTGATGGTGGAGGGCGGCCAGAACTTCCGCGACGGCCGCGGCCCCCACTTTGCGGTGGAGGGCGACGAGTACGACACCGCCTTCTTTGACAAGCGGCCCAAGTTCGTGCACTACCGGCCCAGGGTGGCCATCCTCAGCTCGGTGGAGTTCGACCACGCCGACATCTACCCGGACCTAGAGGCGGTGCGCCGGGCCTTTGACCTGCTGGTGGCCGAGATGCCGGCCGCGGGCGTGCTCATCGCCTGGGGCGACAGCGAGGAGGTGCTGGCCCGAGTCCAGGCCGCGCCCTGCCCGATGCAGACCTATGGCACAGGCCCGGACAACGCCTGGCGCCTCATGGCTGCCGAGCCCGCGCCGGACGGCGGCGCGGCCCTGCGGGTGCGCACGCCCCAGGGCAACGAGCTGTCCTTGGCCTCGCCCCTGGCCGGCGAGCACAACGCTCTCAACGTGCTGGCCGCCCTGGCCGCCCTGGAGGCGGCTGGTCTGCCGGCCGCGCGCGCCGCCGGCCTGGTGGCCGGCTTCGGCGGGGTGCGCCGCCGCCAGGAGCCTCGCGGCCGGGCGGCCGGGGTGCTGGTGGTGGACGACTTCGCCCACCACCCCACGGCGGTGCGCGAGACCATCAAGGCCCTGGCCCGCTTCGGCCTGCCCGGCTGGCGGCCGGGCAGCGGCCGCCTGGTGGCGGTGTTCGAGCCGCGCACAAACACCTCCAAGACCAGCCGCTTCCAGGCCGACTACGCCGCGGCCTTCGCCGACGCAGAGCTGGTCTTGCTGCGCGAGCCACCCGGTGTGGAGGACCTGGCCCCGGAGCAGCGCTTCAGCAGCGCCCGCCTGGCCGCCGACCTGAGCGCCCAGGGCATCCCGGCCGCGGCCTTTGCCGACACCGACGCCCTGCTGGCCGCGCTGCTAAAGGAGCTGCGGCCCGGCGACCTCTGCCTGGTCATGTCCAACGGTGGCTTCGACAACCTGCACCAGCGCCTACTGGAGGCCCTCCGCAAAAAAGAGGAGCGGGGATAGCCCTTGCCCCGGCACCGCTCGCTTCGAGTAATAAAACCTGGCCTTGGGTGGCCCGGGCAACTGGTTGTCCGGGCGCCGTAGGCGCAAGCGGTCTTATGGCTTGCTAACCCCCTAACCGCTTGTCGCGTCGCTCAAGCTCCGCGACCGGGACAGGCAAGCTGTCCCGGCCACCCAAGACAAGGAAACCGCGTAAGTTGGGTAAAGGGGCGCAAGCCCCGAAATCTAATATTTTTTCCATCTCAGCAACCCATCGGAGAAGGGAGGATTGCCCCGCCGGGCCGGGAGAACCGATCGCTGCGTACAAGCCACCGGGCCGGCCCGGCTCGCAATGACGGCGATGCTTTATTAAGGCTGGCATAAACACAGGGGAGAGGTTTGCCGCCCCCCTCTTGATGGCACCAAAAACGGGCGGGGATAAACTCCGCCCCTACATCAAGAGCATACTTGGGCGACTGGATGCCTAGGCCCGGGCCTGGTTCTCGGCCAGCACCTGCTGCAGCACCCCCAGATCCGGCGGCAGCGGCTCCAGGCCCTGCTTGCGCTGCAGGATGCGCCGGGCCTTTTCCGCGATCAGCCTGGGATCGATCTCCCCGGCCAGGGCCATCTCCAGCAGCCGCTCCAGGGCGGCCAGGGCCAGCTCGGCCCGGTGGCAGACCAACACCAGGTCGCAGCCGGCCAAGTAGGCCTCCACCGCGGCCTGGGCCGGGTCCAGGTGCGCGGCCAGGGCCCCCATCTCCACGTCGTCGCTCAAGACCAGGCCGGTATAGCCCAGCTCGCCGCGCAGCAGGTCCCCTATCACCGGCGGCGAGAGCGAGGCCGGCCGCGTCGGGTCCAGGGCGGCATAGACCGCGTGACAGATCATCACCCCGGCCACGCCGGCGGCGGCCGCGGCCTGAAAGGGCACCAACTCCACCTCCTCCAGCTCGGCCCGGCTCAGGCGCACCAAGGGGCGCTCCTTATGGGTGTCGGCTGTGGTGCGGCCCAGGCCTGGAAAGTGCTTGGCGCAGGCCAGGCAGCCGGCGGCCTGCATGCCCTCGATGAAGGCCGCGCCCAGCTCGGCCACCCGCCGGGGGTCAGCGCCCAGGCTGCGGCGGGCCATGATGCCGCCCTCCACGGCGTGCACGTCCAGCACCGGGGCCAGGTCCCAGTTGAAGCCAGCGGCCACCAGCTCCTGGCCCAGGCGGCGGCCGAAGGCGCGCAGGGCCGCGGCGTCGCCCAGGCGGCCCAGGGCGGCCATCTCCGGCCCATCGCTGAAGGGCGCATGCAGCCGGGCCACGCTGCCGCCCTCCTGGTCCACCATGCTGAACAGGGGCGGCCGCTCGGCCTGGGCCGCGGCCCGGCGCAGGTCGTAGTTGAGTTGCCAGACCTGGGCCGGCGACTGGACGTTGCGGCTGAACAGGATCACCCCGCCCAGGCCCTCCCGGGCCACCAGGGCCAGGTCCTGGGCGCTGGCCTGCGGGCCGGGCAGGCCCACCACCAGGGATTGGGCCAGGCTGTTTTTGAGCGCCTGGCGGTTCACTTCTGGGCGGGCTCCGGCTGGGCGCCGGACTTGGCCTTGGCGTCGGGCGCGGCGGCGTCCTTGGGCGGTTCGTAGAACTTGCTCTCGGCCTTGTCCATGTTCTCGGCCTTGAAGCGGTACTTGCCCACGAAGTCCACCCGGAAGATCAGGGTGTGGCGCAGTTGGGCGTTGAAGATGGCGGCCATGGGCACCTGCCAGATGACCACCCCCTCGCCCTTGCCCCGCTGCGGGTCGAAGCGCTCGGCGCCCACCTCCACCGGCCAGGCCTGCTTGATGCTGCCGGGGACCACGTAGATCACCTTCAGGTAGTGCCCGGCCAGGGTGGCGGCCATAAGCTGCCGGGCCCGGCGGGAGGCGGGATCGTCGGCCCCAGGCCGGGTCCGGCCGGCGTGGCTCGGGTCCAGCTCGGTGCCCAGGGGTATGTCGCGGTCCGGCCGGTCGCCCTCCAGGCTGCGCAGCCAGCCGGTGAGGCGGAAGGTGTCGTCGCGGATGCCTAAGAGGCCCAGGTCCACGCGCTCGATCTCGAAGCGTATGCGCCGCGAGGCCAGGTTTTCCAGGTGGCCGAAGGTGGTCTGCTGGTTGAACTCCACCGTTCCTTTTTCCCGCTCCTGCGAGAACCGGGGCCCCGGCGTCATGATTTCCTGCAGTTGGGCGCGCTTCACCTGCGTCTCCAGGCCCTGGGGCACCTTGAGGGTCATGGTCAGGATGCCCAGGCCGTCGGGCTTGAGTACCAGCTCGGCCACCACGTCCAGGCAGCCGGGCAAGAGAGCCAGGGCCGACAACAACAGGACCAGGCCCAGGCAGCGCACCAACCGAGACATCGCCGTAAGCGGCATGCATTTCCTCCGGTTAACAGAAGACTTACTCGGGCCAGGGGCCCAGGTCAAGCCCCGCGGCGGTTTGTGGCCTTGCGGGCGGTGTGCTAATCTTGGGCTCCCACTGCCTGCGGAGGTGTTGCATGCGGGCCATGGTGTTGGCGGCCGGGCTGGGCACCCGGCTGCTGCCCCTGAGCAACAAGCGCCCCAAGTGCCTGATGCCGGTGATGAACCGGCCTCTGCTGGGTCTGTGGCTGGAGTGCCTGGCCGCCTGGGGCGTGGAGCGGGCGGTGGTCAACACCCATCACCTGGCCCCTATGGTGCAGGCCTGGGCCGCGGAGCACGCCCCCCGCGGCCTGGAGCTGCGCCTGAGCCACGAGCCCGTGATCCTGGGCACCGGCGGCGGGCTGGTGGCGGCGCGGCCCTGGCTGAGCCAGGCTCCGTTTCTCTTGGTCAACGCCGACGTGCTGGCCACGGCGGAGCTGCCGGCGCTGGCCCGCGTCCAGGCCGAGACCAAGGCCCTGGCCGTGCTGGGGATGGTGGACGAGCCGACCATCAACAGCGTGGCCCTGGACAATGAGGGTCGCCTGCTGGGTTTCGCGGGCGACGCCGGCCTGCCGGCCGCGGCCCGCTGGCGCACCTACAGCGGCCTGGCCTGCCTGACGCCGGCGTTTCTGGACCTGCTGCCGGCCCAAGGCTTCTCCACCCTGGTGCAGGGCCTGCGCTCGGCCCGCGCCCGCGGCGGGCTGGTGCTGGGGGTGGAGCTGGGGGGCTTCTGGGACGACCTGGGCGCGCCCCAGCGGCTGCTGGACCTGCACCAGCGCCTGGTGCAGGACCCGCCGGCCGGGCTGGAGTACCTGGCCCCGCCCGGACCGCTGGTCCTGGGCCCCGGCGCACTGGTGGAGCCCGGCGGCCGGGTGCAGGGCATGGCCGTGCTGGGCGCGGGGGCGGTGGTGGAGAGCGGGGCCCTGGTGATCGACAGCCTGCTCCTGCCCGGAGCCCGGGCCGCGGCCGGCAGCCGGGTGCAGGGGGCGGTGCTGGGGGATGGATTCGTGGCGCGAGGAGAGCTGAACAACGGAGCCTATGCCTGAGGCCGACTACATAGACGCCCTGCGCGACTGGGCCCGGCGACACTGGCCGGGCGGCGACCCCGGCCCGCTCCAGGCCGAGGTCATCGCCGCCGATGGATCGATGCGCCGCTTCCTGCGCCTGACCGGCGGCGGCCGCAGCCTGGTGGCCCTGAGCAACCCGGATAACCCGCCGGAGAACCGGGCCTGGCAGGGCCTGGCCGGGCACCTGGCCGCCCTGGGCCTGCCCGTGGCCAGGGTATTGGCCGCGGACCTGGCGTCCGGCCGCTTCCTCATGGAGGACCTGGGCCGCAGCTCGCTCATGGAGGCGGCCCTGGCCCAGGCGGACGACGCCGAGGCCGTGGCCGGCCTGTATGAGCCGGTGCTGGCCCTCTTGGCCCGGCTGCAGGCCCAAGGCGCGGCTGGCCTGGACCTGAGCCTGTGCTACGACGGCCCGGAGCTGACCCCGGAGTTTCTATTGGACCAGGAGGCGGGCTACTTCCTGCGCGAGCTGGTGCTGGGCGCGGCCGGGCTGAGGCCCGAGGAGCTGCCGCCGGGTCTGGCGGACGAGCTGCGGGCCCTGTGCGAGCTGGCCGGCCGGGCCGGGCCCCGGGGCCTGGTGCACCGCGACTTCCAGAGCCGCAACATCGTCTATGACAGCGGCCGCTACGGCCTGGTGGACTTCCAGGGCGCCCGCCTGGGCCCGGCCCAGTACGACCTGGCCTCGCTGCTGCACGACCCCTACGTGCAACTGGGCTGGGGCCTGCGCCGGCGCCTGCTGGCGCGGTACCTGGCGCTGCGCGGGGCCGAGGGGCCCTTTGACGCCCAGGCCTTTGGGGCCGGCTGGGCCGCGGTGAGCGCCAGCCGCCTGATGCAGGCCCTGGGCGCCTTCAGCTTCCTGACCCGCCGGCGCAACCGGCCCCACTTCGCGGCCTCGGTGGCCCCGGCCCTGGCCAGCCTGGCCCAAGTCCTGGACGACCCCAGCCTGGCCGGCTTCACGGCCCTGGCCGGCCTGGTGCAAGGGTTGCCCGCGCGCCTGGGGCCCCACAGCTTCGACTTCCTGGGAGAGCTGAGGTGACCAGCGGCATCGTGGCCATCGTGGGCCGGCCCAACGTGGGCAAGTCCACCCTGTTCAACCGCCTGACCCGCACCCGGCGGGCCTTGGTGGACGACCTGCCCGGCGTGACCCGCGACCGCCTCTACGGCCGGGCCGAGGCCGAGGGGCGGGTCTTCACCCTGGTGGACACCGGCGGCTTCGACCCGCCCGCGGACCAGGAGTTCGCCGCCGAGGTGCACGCCCAGATCGAGCTGGCCCTGGCCGAGGCGGACCTGATCCTGTGTCTGACCGACGGCCGGGCCGGCCTGAGCCCCCTGGACCAGGAGGTGGCCCGCCGCCTGCGCCGCACCAAGAAGCCGGTGATCTGGGCCGTGAACAAGGTGGACAACCCAGCCCAGGAGGACGCGGCGGCCGAGTTCTACGCCCTGGGCGCCGACCGGCTGCACTTCATCAGCGCCGCTCACGGCCGCGGCATCAACGGGCTGCTGGAAGACATCCTGGCCCAGTTGCCGCCAGAGGCGGCCGAGGCGGGCCTGGAGGAGGAGGCGGTGCGGGTGGCCCTGGTAGGCCGGCCCAACGTGGGCAAGTCCAGCCTACTCAACGCCCTCACCGGCCAGCCCCGGGCGGTGGTCTCGGCCGTGCCGGGCACCACCCGCGACGCGGTGGACACCCCGCTGAACGTGGGCGGCCGGGACTACGTGCTCATCGACACCGCCGGCATCCGCCGCCAGGGCCGGGTGCAGCGGGGTCTGGAAAAGGCCTCGGTGTTCCGCTCGCTACGGGCCGTGGAGCGGGCCCACGTGGCCGTGGTCCTGATCGACGCCGGCGAGGGGGTCACGGACCAAGACCTGAAGCTGGCCGGCCACGTGCTGGAGGCCCACCGCGGCCTGATCATGGCCGTGAACAAGTGGGACCTGTTGAAGGGCGACGCCCACCGCCAGGAGCAGCTCAAGAAAGAACTGGATATGGCCCGGCGCTTCGCGCCCTGGTCGCCGCTGTTGTTCCTGAGCGCCAAGACCGGCCAGGGGGTTAGGCGCCTGCTGCCCACCGTGGACCAGCTCTGGCAGGAGTACAACCTGCGCCTGGCCACCGGCCCTCTTAATCAGGCCCTGGAGCACATCGCCGCCCACCACCCGCCGCCGGCGATCAAGGGCCAGCGCCTGAAGCTCTTCTACGCCTCCCAGGTGGACACCCGGCCGCCCACGGTGGTGCTGTTCGTCAACCGGCCGGAGTGGGTGCATTTTTCCTACCGGCGCTATCTGAATAACGAGCTGCGCCAGGCCTTAGGGCTGAAGATGGCCCCCCTGCGGCTCATCTTCCGCCAGCGCAGCGGCCGCCGGCTGAGCGGCCAGCGGTCTTGACAATGGCGGGGCCCAAGGATAATTTAAGCCTTTCTACGGCCTGTTAAGCCATTTAGGAGGAGTTTGGGCATGCACGCCATGGCCGCCGCCAGCCTCAAGCGCTCCATCGAGGTGAAACAGGAGTTCCTGCGCCAGGGGCTGGAGGAGGTGGTGCGGGCGGCCGAGGTGGTGGCCCAGGTGTTCTTGGCCGGGGGCAAGCTCCTGGCCATGGGCAACGGCGGCTCGGCGGCCGACGCCCAGCACCTGGCGGCCGAGTTCGTCAACCGCTACGTCATGGAGCGGCCCGGCCTGCCGGCCCTGGCCCTGACCACCGACAGCAGCATCCTGACCTCCATTGCCAACGACTACGAGTATGAAGAGGTTTTCGCCAGGCAGATCAAGGCCCTGGCCCGTGAAGGCGACGTGGCGCTGGGCCTGAGCACCTCTGGCCGCTCGCCCAACGTCCTGGCCGGGCTGGCCGCGGCCCGCCAGCGGGGCATGCACACCATCGGCCTGTGCGGCTCCTACAGCGAGGCCATGGCCCCCTTGTGCGAGGTGCTCGTATCCGCCCCCTGCCAGGAGACCCCCCGCGTGCAGGAGGTCCATGGCTTCTGCGTGCACCTACTCTGCGAGCTGGTGGACTACAAGCTCTTTGGAAGCGCCCCATGACCATGGACCCCATCGACCTGAAACGGCTGAAGCTTTCGGACCTGGACCTGCGCCGCTCCAAGGTGGACAGCCATATGCTGGGCCGGTCCTGGCAGCCCGGCGGCTCCCTGGCCCAGTTCGTCCACTCCCTGCCCCACGTGCTGGCCGCCGACGACCTGCGCGCCGCGGCCGATGCAGTGGTAAGGGCCCGGCGGGCCGGCCGGCCGGTGATGCTGGCCATGGGCGCCCACGTGATCAAGGTGGGGCTCAACCCGCTGATCATAGATGCCATGGAGGCCGGCATCCTCACCGGCCTGGCCTTCAACGGCGCCGGGGTGATCCACGACACCGAGATGGCCCTGGCCGGCCGCACCAGTGAGGACGTGGCCGAGGCCCTGGCCGACGGCAGCTTCGGCACCGCCCGCCAGACCGGCGAGTTCATCAATAAGGCCGTGGCCGCCGCGCCCCAGGAGGGCCTGGGCCGGGCCGTGGGCCGGGCCCTCTTGCAGGACGCGCCGGCCTGCGTGGAGGTGTCGCTCTTGGCCGCCGCCTGCCGCCTGGGCCTGCCGGCCACGGTGCACGTGAGCATCGGCGCGGACATCATCCACATGCACCCCAGCTTCGACGGCGCCGCCACCGGCCAGGCCAGCCACGTGGACTTCCGCCTATTCACGGCCCAGGTGGCGGGGCTCAAGGGCGGGGTCTACTTCAACGTGGGCTCGGCGGTGATGCTGCCCGAGGTGTTCCTGAAGGCCCTGAGCGCGGCCCGCAACCTGGGTAACGAGGTCAAGGACTTCACCACCGTGAACCTGGACATGATCCGCCACTACCGGCCCCTGACCAACGTGGTCACCCGGCCGGTCTTGACCGGCGGCCGGGGCATCAGCATCACCGGCCACCACGAGATCAACCTGCCGCTGTTATTGGCCATGGTCAAGGAGGGGCTGGCCGCCTGAACCTTGCCCCGCGGCCGGCGGGGGATTATCTTAAAGTTCAGCAACCCGGCCCGTTTGACAGACCCGCGAGGGCGGCCGCGGCCGCCTAGGGATGAAGAGAATATGCCCATCTACGAATATCACTGCCCGCGCTGCCAGGACCAGTTCGAGGTCCTGGTAATGAACAGCCGCGACAAGATCACCTGCCCCAAGTGCGACTGCAAGAAGGTGGAGCGGCTCATGAGCGGTTTCGCCCACAAGAGCGCCGGCGGCAAGATGGTCTCCAGCGGCGGCTGCGCCTCCTGCAAGTCCTCCTCCTGCGCATCCTGCCACTAGGCGGGGAGCGCCTCTTAGCTTCATGCCCAGCCTGGTCATAGCCACCCGGGGCAGCCGCCTGGCCCTGGCCCAGGCCCATTGGGTGGCCGGCGCCCTGGAGCGCCTGCAGCCCGGCCTGGGCGTGCGGCTGGAGATCATCAAGACCACCGGGGACAAGATCCTGGACGTGCCCCTGGCCCAGGTGGGGGGCAAGGGCCTGTTCGTCAAGGAGATCGAAGACGCGCTCCTGGCCGGCCGCGCCCACCTGGCCGTACACTCCATGAAGGACGTGCCCTCGGAGCTGCCCGAAGGGCTGGTGCTGGCCGCGGTGAGCCGGCGGGAGGACCCCCGCGACGTCTTGATCAGCCGGGTGGCCGGCGACATCGCGGGGCTGCCCTCAGGCGCGGCGGTGGGCACCAGCAGCCTGCGCCGCCAGGCCCAGCTCAAGGCCCTGCGGCCGGATCTGAGCATGGTGGCCCTGCGGGGCAACGTGGACACGCGCCTCAAGAAGATGGCCGAGCTGGGGCTGGCGGCGGTGGTGCTGGCCGCGGCCGGGCTGAACCGCCTGGGCCTGAGCGGCCTGCCGGCCGCGCCCATCCCGGTGCAGACCATGCTGCCGGCCGTGGGCCAGGGCGCCCTGGGCCTGGAGACCCGCGCGGACGACGCGGCCACCCGGGAGCTGGTGCAGCGCCTGGGCCACCCGGACACCGCGGCGGCGGTGGCCGCCGAGCGGGCCTTCCTGGCCCGGCTGGAGGGCGGCTGCCAGGTGCCCATTGCCGGCCACGCCCGCCTGGAAGACGGTATAGTTAGGTTCGCGGGCCTGGTGGCGGACCTGGAGGGCCGGCGGGTGGTGCGGGGCCAGGGCTTGGCCGCGCCGGCCGAGGCTGCGGCCATGGGTGCCTCGGTGGCCGAACAGATGCTGGCCGACGGGGCGCGGGAGATACTGGCCCAGGTCTACGGGGAGGAGCCACGATGAGCGGCAAGGTGTATCTGGTGGGGGCCGGTCCGGGCGATCCGGGCCTGTTGACCCTCAAGGGCGCCCGCTGCCTGGCCTCCTGCGACGCGGTGGTCTATGACTTCCTGGCCAACCCCGGGCTATTAGAGCTGGCCCCGGCCACGGCCGAGCGCATCTACGTGGGCAAGAAGGGCGGCGACCACACTATGGGCCAGGGCGAGATCAACCGTCTGCTCTGCGATCTGGCCGCGGCGGGCAAGAGGGTCTGCCGGCTCAAGGGCGGCGACCCCTTCGTATTCGGCCGCGGCGGCGAGGAGGCCTCGGCCCTGGCCCAGGCCGGGCTGGCCTTCGAGGTGGTTCCGGGGGTGACCAGCGCCATCGCCGCCCCGGCCTACGCCGGCATCCCGGTCACCGACCGCCGGGCCACCACCGAGGTGGCCTTGGTCACCGGCCACGAGGACCCCGGCAAGGCCTCCTCCACCATCAACTGGGCGGCCCTGGCCCAGATCGGCACCGTGGTGTTCCTGATGGGAGTCAAAAACCTGACCCGCATCTGCGCCAAACTGGTGGAGCACGGCCGCGACCCGGCCACTCCGGCCGCGGCCATCCGCTGGGGCACCACCCCGGCCCAGGAGACCGTGAGCGGCACCCTGGCCACCCTGCCCGATCTGGTGGCCGCCGCGGGGCTCAAGGCCCCGGCCATCACCGTGGTGGGGCCGGTGGTGGGCCTGCGCGCTGAGCTGAACTGGTTCGAGCGCCTGCCCCTGTTCGGCCGGCGGGTGCTGGTCACCCGGGCCCGGGAGCAGGCCTCCCGCCTGAGCCAGGGCCTGGCCGAGCTGGGCGCCCAGGTGGTGGAGGTGCCCACCATCGCCATCGCCCCGCCCGAGGACCCCCAGCCGCTGAACACGGCCATCGCCATGCTGGAGGACTTCCACTGGCTGATCTTCACCAGCCCCAACGGCGTGGAGGCCTTCTTCGTTGCCCTGCGCGCGTCCGGCCGGGACGTGCGCGCCCTGGGCGGGGCCAAGCTGGCGGCCATCGGCCCGGCCACGGCCCAGGCCCTGGCCGAGCACGGGCTCAGCGCCGACGTCACCGCGCGCACTTTCCAGGCCGAGGGGCTCCTGGAGGCCCTGCAGGCAAAGGGCCTCACCGGCCAGCGCATCCTGCTGCCCCGGGCGGCCGAGGCCCGCGAGGTGCTGCCCGAGACCCTGGCCTCCTGGGGCAACCTGGTGCAGGTGGTGCCGGCCTACCGCAGCCTGCCGCCCACCGGCGCGGCCGAGCGTCTGGCCCAGGCCCTGGATGAGGGCCTGGACGCCGTCACCTTCACCGCCTCCTCCACGGTGCACAACCTCATGGCCCTCTTGCCCGAGGACCGGCGGACGGCCTTGATCCAGGCCAACCAGGCCGGCCGCCTGGTGGCAGCGGCCATCGGGCCCATCACCGCCGACACGGCCCGCGAGTACGGCCTCGCCGTGCAGGTGCAGCCCAAGCAGTTCACCATCCCCGCCCTGATCGCGGCCCTGGCCGGCCACTTCGCCGCCTCGTGAGCAAAAAGCAACCCGCAGACCTGGACTACGCCTCGCTGCAGGGCCTCAACCCGGCCCAGCGCCTGGCCGTGGGCGCCCCTTCCGGGCCGGTGCTGGTCATCGCCGGCGCGGGCAGCGGCAAGACCCGCACCCTGGTGCACCGGGTGGCCTATCTGGTGGAGCGGGGGGTGGACCCAGGGCGCATCCTGCTGCTCACCTTCACCCGCCGGGCGGCCCAGGAGATGCTCTCCCGGGCCCGGGCCCTGAACCCGGACTGCGCCCAGGTGGAGGGCGGCACCTTCCACTCCCTGTGCCACCGCATCCTACGGGCCCACGCCCCGCGCCTGGAGCTGAGCCGGGCCTTCTCGGTGATCGATCGCGGCGACAGCGAGCAGCTCATCCGGGGCGTGGTCAGCGAGCTGGGGCTCAAGTCCAGCGGCGACCGCCACTTTCCCCAGGCGCGCAGCATCATCGAGCTGATCAGCAAGTCCCGCAACCTGGAGCAGCCCCTGGAGGAGGCCCTGGAGGAGTGGGCCGGGCATTTGTTCCCCTACCTGGAGGAGATCAAGCGGGCCGCGGCCGGCTATGCCCAGGCCAAACGCGAGCAGAGCCTGTTGGACTATGACGACCTGCTGTTCCTGGCCGAGGAGCTGCTGAGCAAAGATGACGACCTGCGCCGGCGGCTGTCCGGCCACTGGCAGCACGTGCTGGTGGACGAGTACCAGGACACCAACGCGGTGCAGGCCCGGCTGCTGCGCCTGCTGGCCAGCGAGCACGACAACGTGATGGCCGTGGGCGACGACGCCCAGAGCATCTACCGCTTCCGGGGCGCCCGCCTGGAGAACATCTTCGAGTTCCCCGAGGCCTTTCCGGGCACCAAGGTGGTCAAGCTGGAGCAGAACTACCGCTCCACCCAGGCCATCCTGGACCTGTCCAACGAGGTGATGGCCCAGGCCTGGCATAAGTACGACAAGCGCCTGTTCAGCCAGCGCCTGGGCGGGGCCAAGCCGGTGCTGCGCCGGCCCAAGGACGAGCGCGGCCAGGCCCGCCTGGTGAACGAGCGCATCCAGGGCCTGCTGCGCGGCGGAACCTCGCCCGAGGGCATCGCGGTGCTTTTCCGGGCCTCGCGCGACTCCTTCGAGCTGGAGCTGGAGCTGACCGCGGCCCACACCCCCTTCGTCAAGGTGGGCGGCTTCCGCTTCCTGGAGGCGGCGCACATCAAGGACGCCCTGTCCCATCTGCGGGTGGTGGCCAACCCCAGCGATTTTCTGTCTTGGCAGCGGCTGTTGATGCTGCTGCCTGGGGTGGGGCCCAAGAAGGCCCAGGGCGTGATCCAGCACCTGGTGCAGGACGCGGAGCCTGAGGAGTACCTGAACCGCCTGGCCAGCGCGCCGCGCCTGGGCGGCGGCCAGATGGACCAACTGGTCAAGCTGCTGGAGGTGCTGCGCAGCCCCCAGGCCAAGCCGGTGGAGATGATCGAGGCGGTGCTGGACTACTACGAGCCCCTGTGTAAGGAGGCCTACGAAGACTACCCCCGCCGCCTCAAGGACCTCAGCGAGCTGCCCGGCCTGGCCATGGGCTACAGCGACCTGACCGAGTTCATGGCCGAGGTGGTGCTGGAGCCGCCCAACACCTATGCCGGCGAGCGCGAGGGCGGCCGCCTGACCCTGAGCACCGTGCACTCGGCCAAGGGCCTGGAGTGGCCCTACGTGTTCATCCTCTGGGCCACCGAGGGACGCCTGCCGCCCTATCCTTCTTTGGGCGACCCCCAGGCCCTGGAGGAGGAACGCCGCCTGATGTACGTGGCCTGCACCAGGGCGGCCAACGAGCTGGTCATCCTGGCCCCGCGCGAGTCCTACCAGCGCGGCTCCGGGGTGCTGCCCAACCAGCTCAGCCGCTTCCTGGAGGACCTGCCGCCGGGCCTGGTGGAGCGGCCGGCCGAGGCGGTGTTCGAGCTGCCCGCGTCCGTTGGGCCCACTCCGGCTCCGGCCAGCCGGGGCAGCCAGCGCCAGGAGCGGCCCTTTGCCGTGGGCGGCCAGGTGCGCCACAACACCTTTGGCCAAGGCAAGGTCATGGGCTACCAGGGCGACAACAAGGTCATCGTGCACTTTGCCCGCCACGGGCTTAAGATACTGCTCCTGGAGTACGCCAACCTGCAGCCGGCCTGAGGCCCGCAAAAAATGAGTGCCTACCAAAAAACCCTGGACCGCCTCTACGAGCTGCAGAAGTTCGGCATCAAGCTTGGCCTCAGCTCCACCCAGAACCTGCTGCGGGGTCTGGGCGACCCCCAGCGCGGCCTGGCCTGCCTGCACATCGCCGGCACCAACGGCAAGGGCAGCGTGGGGGCCATGCTGGAGGCCACCCTGATGGCCGCCGGGATCAAGGTGGGCTTCTACACCTCCCCCCACCTGGAGCGCTTCACGGAGCGCTTCCGTATCAACGGCCGCGAGATAACCCAGCGCCAGGTCATGGACTTGGCCGACGGGGTCTGGGCGGTGGTGGACCATCGCGAGCCGCCCACCTTCTTCGAGTTCGTCACGGCCATGGCCTTCGCCCACTTCCGCGACCAGGGCGTGGAGCTGGCCATCATGGAGACCGGCCTGGGCGGCCGCCTGGACGCCACCAACATCTGCCAGCCCCTGGCCACGGTGATCACCAACCTGGGCCTGGAGCACCAGGAGTACCTCGGCCCGCGCCTCGTTGACATCGCCTTTGAGAAGGCCGGCATCATCAAGAAAGGCGTGCCCCTGGTGCACGGCGTGAGCCAGCCCGCGGCCCGGCGGGTGGTGGAAGATATTGCCGCTCGCCTGCAGGCGCCGGTCTACCGCCGGGGGCGGGAGCTGCGCTTCCGGCGCGGCGACGGGGGCCGCTTCGACCTCTGGGGCCGGCTGTGGAGCCTCAAGGGCCTAGAGACCAACCTGGCCGGCCGTCACCAGCCCCTGAACGCCTGCCTGGCCCTGGGCGCGGCCGAGGTGCTGGCCGAGGCCGGCCTGGCCCTGGGGCCTGAGCACCTGCGCGCGGGCCTGACACAGGTGCGCTGGCCGGGCCGCCTGGAGCAGTGGCCCAGCCGCTCCGGCCAGCCCAGCCTGTGGCTGGACGGGGCCCACAACCCCCCGGCGGCACGGGCCCTTCTGGCCAGCCTGCCCCGCATTCGCGGCCAGCAGCGGCCCCTGGTGATGGTGGTGGGGGTCATGGCCGACAAGCCGATAGGCCGCATCCTTTCCCTGCTGCTGCCCGCCGCCGACCGGGTGATCTACAGCCGCCCGGTGTACCAGCGGGCGGCCCCGCCCGAAAAGCTGGCCGCCGCCGCCCCGGCGGGCGCCCCGCCGGGGGAGATAGAGCCCGATCTGGGCCGGGCCATCGCCCGGGCCCGCCGCTTGGCCGGTAAGAAGGGCATGGTCTTGATAACCGGCTCCCTTTTCACCGTGGGCGAGGCCCGCGCCTTGCTGGCCGGAAACCGCAAAACCGACTTGCCTTAATTTGGTGCATCTGCTAATTTGCGACAACGGCAGAGGAATTCTGCGCGGCGCCCTTTTGGGGAGGTGGACGTGCTTGGAATGAAGGGCCTTTACCGTATCAGCCTGGTACTGATCCTGCTGGCCGGCCTTGCTGGCTTTTTTTGCACGCCGGCCCAGGTCCGGGCTCAGGGATCGCTCATCACCGTGGACGCCCAGGGTCCGGTGGATGTGCGCGCCGACCGGGTAGCCTATGACGAGCGCAACGCCATCTACACCGCCGAAGGAGAGGTCGAGATCGCTCGGGGCAATACCCGGCTCATCGCCGACCGGGTGCGCCTGGACGCCAAGACCATGATCGCCGAGGCCGAGGGGCGCGTGCGCCTGATCACCCCGGAGCAGGTGGTCACCGGCAAGTCCATGGTGGTGAACCTAAACAGCGGCACCGGCAAGATTTACCAGGGCCGGGTCTTCCTCAAGGCCAACCACTTCTACCTCAGCGGCCAGGAGATGGAGAAGACCGGCAAGGATACCTACCGGGTCAAGAAGGGCACCTTCACCACCTGCGACGGAGCCGACCCGGCCTGGAAGATCACCGGCGACGACATGCAGGTGACCATCGAGGGCTACGGCACCGCCAAGAACACCGCCTTCCGCGTCAAGGACGTGCCGGTGCTCTGGTCGCCCTACCTCATGTTCCCGGCCAAGTTCAAGCGCCAGTCCGGCCTGCTGCCGCCCCAACTGGGCAACAGCAAGAACAACGGCTTCTTCTTCAGCCTGCCCTACTACCAGACCCTGGGCGAAGACATGGACGCCACGGTCACCCTGAACTACATGAGCAAGCGCGGGGTGGACCTGGGGCTGGAATACCGCTACAACCTGGACGCCGGCTCCAAGGGCATGTTCATGTTGGACTACATGCCCCACGACGGCATGGGCCAGTCCTTGTATGACCAGGGCGACAACGCCAAGGTCTACAAGTCCCGCTACTGGTTCCGCGGCATGGCCAACCAGAAGTTCTTCAACAACACCGTGGACCTCAAGGCGGACATCGACCTGGTCAGCGACCAGGACTACCTGCGGGAGTTCACCTTCGGCTATACCGGCTACGACGCCACCAACAAGCGCCTGGACGAGTGGTTCGGCCGCATCCTGGACCCCAACACCTCCCTGGTGCGCACCAACCGGGTGAACCTCAGCCGCTTCTGGTCCGCGACCAGCTTCAACGCCGGCGTGCTCTACTACGACGACACCACCGGCAACGCCAAGACCACCCTGCAGCAGATGCCCTACTTCTCCTTTGACGCCACCACCCAGCAGTTGGGCAAGACTCCCCTCTACTTCTCCATGGGCTCCTCGTTCATCTACAACTACCGCGAGGAGGGCAGCACCGGCTTCACCAGCGATATCTCCCCGGCCGTGTCCATGCCCCTGAACTTCAGCGACTACGTGGAGGTGGAGCCCAAGTTCACCTGGATGCAGCGCTTCTACTCGGTCAGCCTGGACGCTGGCGAGGACCCCACGCACAAGAAGACCGGTAGCCTGGAGCAGTGGAGCTTCACCAACAAGACCTCCACCTACCTCTACCGGGTCTATGACTTCGGCAGCGCCGCCGACCCCTTCAAGGTCAAGCACTCCCTGCGGCCCAACATCGTCTATACCTACAACCCAGGCGCCGACCAGAGCGACATAGCCACCCTGGCCCGCAACGACCTGACCCGGGTGAACCAGTTCTCCTACGGCTTTGACAACACCCTTACCTACAAGATCATGGCCGCCAACCCCAACACCGGGACCATTGAGCCGACCTACCGCGAGTTTCTGCGCCTGAACGTGTACCACAGCTTCGACCTGAACCAGTACCGGACCTCAGAGGATTCCCGGCCCTGGGGCCAGGTCACCGGGCGCGTGGAGTTCCTGCCCAACGAGCGCATCTACATGCAGGGCGACGTGGCCTGGAACCCCTATGACAACCAGTGGACAACGCTGAACTTCTGGGCCCAGACCAAGAACAGGCGAGGCGACTCGCTGACCGTGGATTACCAGTACACCCAGGGCACCATCAAGCAGTTGAACACCACTCTGAAGGTGTTGCTGACCAAGGAATGGTTCGTGGCCTTCGTCAACCGGCACGACTTTGATTTCCAGACCGACTACGAGACCCGCTACGAAGTGGGCTTCGAGGGTCAGTGCTGGGGCTTCCGGGCCATCTACATCGACGACGTGCGCGACCGCGGCTTCTTCGTGGCTTTCAGCCTGGGCGGCTTCGGCGAGCTGCTCTCCTTCGGCCGCTAGGGAGAGACGGCGCCAAAAATTTTTCGGCCCTTGACAGAATCGGGGCTCTCCCCTATAAATACAGCTTCGACTGGCCGCTGGGGCTAGGCCCCAGGGAAAAACTCCGTTATAAGCAAGGCCTTAAGCAATGAAGAGCTTTGTAGCCAAGGAACAAGACATCAGCCGGGACTGGTACGTGGTGGACGCCACGGACCTGACCCTGGGCCGGCTGGCCACCCAGGTGGCCACGCGCCTGCGGGGCAAGCATAAGCCCATCTTCACCCCGCACGTGGACACCGGCGACTTCATCATCGTGGTGAACGCCGACAAGGTGAGGCTCACCGGCCGCAAGCTGGACCAGAAGTTTTACCACCGCCACAGCGGGTACCCCGGCGGGCTCAGCTCGCTCACCGCCCGGCGCATGCTGGCCATGCACCCCGAGCGGTTAGTGACCTTTGCGGTGAAGGGCATGCTGCCCAAGAACCGCCTGGGCCGCAAGCTGCTGACCAAGCTGAAGGTCTACGCCGGCCCCGAGCATCCGCACCAGGCACAGCAACCCCAACCCCTGACCCTGAACGGCTAGGGGAGGAAGTTTCGTGATGAGCGAAAATCGCACCTACGCCACCGGCAAGAGGAAGACGGCGGTGGCCCGTTGTTGGCTCCGCGGCGAGGGCAGCGGCCAGATCACCATCAACCACCGCGCCGCCGACCAGTACTTCTCCCGCGCCACCCTGCTGCAGCTGCTGCGCCAGCCCCTGGCCCTGACCGACTACCTGGACAAGGTGGACGTTTTCGCCACGGTGCGCGGCGGCGGCCACACCGGCCAGGCCGGCGCCCTGCGCCACAGCATCGCCCGGGCTCTGGTGGAGATAAACCCCGAGCTGCGCAAGGTCCTCAAGAGGGCCGGCTTCCTCACCCGCGACGCCCGCAAGAAGGAGCGCAAGAAATACGGCCAGGCCGGCGCCCGCGCCCGTTTCCAGTACTCCAAGCGTTAGGGGCGCGCCAGTCCCGCTTATCAGGGGAAGGTCCCAGCGGGCCTTCCCCTTAAATTTTTTGGAGAGGAGCTAAGAAATGATCCCCGTGGCCATCATGGGCGGCTCCGGCTACACCGGGGTGGAGTTGATGCGCCTCATCGCCGGGCATCCTGACCTAGACCTGGCGGCGGTGAGCTCCTCGCAGTACGAGGGCCAGGCGGTGGAGGCGGTGTTCGGGGCCCTGGCGGGCGGCCTGGAGCTGAACTTCACCCCGCACGATCCGGCCGCCCTGGCCGGGGCGGCCCGGCTGGTGTTCCTGGCCGTGCCCCACAAGGCGGCCATGGCCGCCGCGCCGGCCATACTCAAGGCCGGGGCCAAGGTGGTGGATCTGTCGGCCGACTTCCGCATCCGGGACCGGGCGGTCTATGAAAAATGGTACGCCCCGCACAGCGCGCCGGAGCTGCTGGCCGAGGCGGTCTACGGCCTGCCTGAGTTCTACCGGGAACAGATCAAGGGGGCCCGGCTGGTGGCCAACCCCGGCTGCTACGTCACCAGCGTGCTGGTGGCCCTGCTGCCGCTCTTGAAGGCCGGTCTGGTCAGCCCCCAGGGCCTCATCGCCGACAGCGCCTCGGGCGTGTCCGGGGCCGGCCGGAGGGCCAAGCTGAACCTGCTGCACGGCGAGGTGCACGAAAACTTCCGGCCCTACAGCGTGGACGGCCACCGGCACACCCCGGAGATGGAGCAGGAGCTCTCCCTGGCCGCGGGTCAGGAGGTGCGGCTGACCTTCACCCCGCATCTGTTGCCCATGGACCGGGGCATCCTCTCCACCATCTACGCCCAGGGCGCGCATCAGGCCGACGCCCAGGCCGTGCGCGACTGCTGGCAGCGGGCCTACGGCGCTGAGCCCTTCGTGCGGGTGCTGGCGGCGGGGCGGCTGCCGGAGACCAAGCAGGTGCGGGGCACCAACCGGGTGCAGCTGGCGGTGGTCAATGACCCCCGTAGCGGCATCCTGAAGATATTCTCGGCCCTGGACAACCTGACCAAGGGCGCCAGCGGCCAGGCCGTGCAGAACGCCAACCTGATGCTGGGTCTGCCCGAGACCGCCGGCCTGACCGAGCTGGCCCTCACGCCGTAGGGCGCGGGCGTGGCCGAGACCCTCTGGGCGCGCCTGGCCGGCGGCTTCCCGCCGCACGACGTGCCTTTTCTGCCCCGCGAGGCCGGCGAGGGCCCCCGCCGCCTGGCCTTGGTGCTGGCCTACTGCGGCCAGGGCTGGACCGGCTGGCAGGTGCAGCCCGACGCCCCCACCCTGCAGGGCGCCCTGGAAACGGCCCTCTCCACCCTCTGCGACCAGCCCATCCGGGTGCACGCCTCCGGCCGCACCGACGCCGGGGTGCACGCCTGGGGCCAGGTGGCGGCCTTTGACACCACCAGCCGCCTGCCCGCGGAGCCGATGCTGCGGGGCCTGCGGGCGCTCTTGCCCGCCGGCCTGTGGCCGCGGGCCCTGGGGCCGGCGGCCGTGGACTTCCACCCCCGCTACCAGGCCAGGGGCAAGACCTACGACTACTACCTGTGGCCCGGCGCCGAGACCGGCCTGTTCCTGGAGCCCTTCTGCTGGCCGCTCAAGGAGCGCCTGGACCTGGCGGCCATGACCGCGTCCCTGGACCAACTGCGCGGCGAGGTGGACATGGCCGCCTTTGCCAGCCAGGGCAGCGAGGCCAAGGGCCCCACCCTGCGCCGCCTGAGCCAGGCCCAGGTCGCGGCCCAGGCCGACGGCCTGCTGCGGGTGCGCCTGAGCGCCAGCGGCTTTCTGCGCCACAGCGTGCGCAACCTGGTGGGCGGCCTGGTGCAGGTGGGCCGGGGGGAGCTGCCGCCCGCGGCCCTGGCCCAGATGGCCGCGGCCGGCCGACGCATCTACGCCGGGCCCAAGGCCCCGCCGGGCGGGCTGTACCTGAACCGGGTGTACTTTCAGAGCGACCCGCCGGAGCAGGACCAGGCCGCCTAGAACAAACGTGGCGGGAGGGTATGGATTTTATCTAGACTAGGTATGGTGGGAAGGCAAAAAAGGAATGACTTCCCGCTGGATATGCGCCCGCCGGGCGGGCACAAAACACCGCGAACTGAAACAGCCCCCCCATTCTTAGCGTCGCCCTATGCCTTGCCTGGCTTCCATTCGTAGCCGCACTTCAAGCACGTAATTTTGATCTTCTTGCTGCCGATCATCCCGCCAAGCAAACCAACGGGGTCCAACTACAACGCGCCCCCCGCCGCCTTGCCCAACCCAAATCCCTTTTTACCTGCCGTGATCTGCGTGCTGCCACGCTTAGGACACTTGATTTCATCAGCCATAATCCCCCTTTTTATTCTATTTTTAACCTCCTGCCCTACTTCTTTTCCTTGTGCACCGCGTCGTGGATGGTGCGGTAAATCTGGGGAAAGGCCTCGTCAAAGGCGGCCAGGGACAGGCGGCCGGTCTCGATGAACTTGACCGCGATCTCCTTGGCGGCCTTGAGCACCGCTTCGTCCTGCGGGCTCAGGCGCGGGGGCGGGGTGTCTTTTTTGCTGCTCATGGTCAGGCCTCCGAAGGTTAGGCCAGGCCGCCCGCCGGAAGGAAGAAGGCACTCCACGTTCCCGGCGGGGGCCCGCCCCGAGGATAAACCTATGCAGCCCATCCCCGGCGCGGCCAGCTTACAACACCAACCGCCGGCCTGGCAAGGCGGCCGGTGGCCAGGGCCGCGGGCCCTGTGCTATACCTTCTAGCCATGGACCCCGCTCCCCCAGCCCCCGCCATACGCCTGCTGCCCGAGGAAGTGGCCAACCAGATCGCCGCCGGCGAGGTGGTGGAGCGGCCGGCCAGCGTGCTCAAGGAGCTGGTGGAAAACTCCCTGGACGCCGGCGCCGGCCGCATCGCGGTGGAGGTGGCCGTGGGCGGCCGCCGCCTGATCCGGGTGGTGGACGACGGCGCGGGCATGGGCCCGGACGACCTGCTCTTGGCCCTGGAGCGCCACGCCACCTCCAAGGTGGCCAGCGCCGAGGACCTGGCAACAGTGACCTCGTTGGGCTTCCGGGGCGAGGCCCTGCCTTCCATCGCCGCGGTCAGCCGCCTGACCCTGCGCTCGCGGCCGGCCTGGGCCGAGGCCGGCGGCCAGGTGCGGGTGGAGGGCGGCGTCATCCGCGAGGTGAGCGAGGTGGGCTGCCCCGTGGGCACCCTGGTGGAGGTCAAGGACCTGTTCTTCAACACCCCGGCCCGGCGCAAGTTCCTCAAGAGCCAGGCCACCGAGAGCGGCCACCTGGCCGCGACCCTGGCCCGTCTGGCCCTGTCCCGGCCTGGGGTGGCCTTCCGCTACACCGTGGGCAGCCAGGTGCTCTACGACCTGCCCGCCGGCCAGGACCTGGCGGTGCGGGTGGCCGGCCTGTTGGGCCGCCAGACCGCCGAGGCCATGCTGCCGGTGACCGAGCAGGAAGGGCCCATCGCCCTCAGCGGCCTGGCCGGCCTGCCCTCTTTGAGCCGGGCGGCGGCGGACCAGGTCTTCACCTTCGTCAACGGCCGCTTCGTGCGCGACCGGGTGCTGCTGCACGCCGTGAGCCAGGCCTATCACGGACTGATGCCTGGCGACCGGCGTCCGGTGGTGGTGCTGCACATATCCCTGGACCCGGAGCTGGTGGACGTGAACGTGCACCCGGCCAAGAGCGAGGTGCGCTTCCGTCAGCAGCAGCAGGTGCATGACGCCGTGGCCACGGCCCTGCGCCGGGGCCTGGCCCAGGGCCGACCCGCCCACCCAGCGCCGGCTGAGCCCCGGCCGCGCCGCGGGCCCTTGCCCGCGCCGCCGCCCCTGCCGGCCCGGGAGCCGGCTTCCTTCCGGCCGGGAGGCCGGGTGGCCGAGCCCGCGGCCAGGCCCGCCGCCGCTGCCGTCGCATCCCCGTCTGCCGCGCCTCCGGAGCTGCCCGCCGCGGCCGCCAGCCGGCTCAGGCCCCTGTTCGGCCAGGCCCAGGAGCTGACGGTCATCGGCCAGTTGCACGGCCTGTACGTGCTCTGCAGCTCGCCCCAGGGCTTGGTGCTGGTAGACCAGCACGCAGCCCACGAGCGCCTGACCTATGAGCGCCTTAAAAAGGGCCTGGCCAGCGGTCCCCTGCCCCGGCAGGGCCTACTCGCGCCGGCCACCCTGGAGCTGACTCCGGGCGAGGCGGCCTGGGCCCAGGAGCAAGCCCCGGCCTGGGCGCGCCTGGGCCTAGAGCTGGAGCCCTTCGGCCACGGCACTTGGTCCATCCGTACCGTGCCGCCCCACCTGGCCGGCGGCGACCCGCGACCGGTGGTGCGTGATCTCTTGAGCCAACTCAACGCCAGCGGCCTGCCCGTGGACACGCCGGAGTTCATGGAGACCGCCCTGCGCCGCCTGGCCTGCCACGGCTCGGTGCGCCAGGGCCAGCGCCTGAGCCCGGCCGAGCAGGAGGAGCTGGTGGACCAGATCTGCGGCTTGGCCCCGCCCCTGACCTGCCCCCACGGCCGGCCGGTGATGCTCCTGCTCAGCCGGCGGGAGCTGGACCGCCACTTCCGCCGCGGCCTGGAGCCGAGCTAGCCCGTATATTTCATGGGGGTTGGGCGGCGTTAAACAACAAACCAGTATTCATGGGGCCGTTATGAAAAAGACGCCAATGTTACCAGGGCATGGTTTGTACACGCCTCCGGCACAGCCAGCCGCCGGCAGACAAGGCGTCCGGCAAGCGAGGGCCGCAGGCGTAGCCAAAGCTTCGTCGAGGCCCGAGCGCAGCCGGCAACGCAGTACGCCGGCGGCTGGCTGTGCCGGAGGCCCGGCCCTCATGAAATATCCGGGCTGATATGTCCCCGGCTCTGGTGGTGCTGGTGGGGCCCACGGCGGTGGGCAAGACCGAGCTGGCCCTGGCCCTGGCCAGGGAGCTGGAGGCGGAGGTGGTCAGCGCCGACAGCGTGCAGGTGTATTGTGGCCTGGACATCGGCTCGGCCAAGCCCAGCCCGGCCGAGCGGGCCCAGGTGCGCCACCACCTGATCGACGTGGCCGAACCCAGCGAGCGCTTCAGCGCCGCGCGCTACGCGGCCCTGGCCGACCAGGCCATCGCCGACATCACGGCCCGCGGCCGGCGGGCCCTGCTGGTGGGCGGCACCGGGCTGTACATCAAGGCCCTGCTGCACGGCCTGGCCCCGGCTCCGCCCGTGGACCCGGCCCTGCGGGCCGAGTTGCGCCGGCAGTGGGAAGAGGAGGGGCCCCAGGTCATGCACGCCCGCCTGGCCCAGGCCGACCCGGCCGCGGCCCAGCGGCTGCACCCGCACGACCGCCAGCGGGTGCTCAGGGCCCTGGAGGTGTGTCTGCAGAGCGGCCGGCCCTTCAGCCAGAGCCAGGCCGCCCACGGCTTCCGACCGGCCCGCTACCCGCACCTGTACCTCGGCCTGCAGCGGCCGCGGCCGGAGCTGAACCAGCGCATCGAGCAGCGCAGCCGGCAGATGTGGGCCCAGGGGCTATTGGAGGAGGTGCGGGGGCTGTTGGCCGGCGGGCTGGCGCCCACGGCGCCGGGGCTGATGAGCCTGAGCTATTGCCAGGCGGTGGCAACGCTGCAAAAGCAGATGACACCTGCACAAGCCCTGGAAGATATGATAAAAAAGACTAAGGCCTACGCAAGGAGGCAACTCACTTGGTTTAACGGCCTTGAGGGGTTACACTGGCATAGCCCCCAGGATGTACCGGGGGTGGTGGCCAAGGCCCGAGAATTCTTGGCAGGTACCGAGGTGGGATGATGAAAAAGGCGCTTTTGTTGATGGCGTGCCTGGCGCTGCTTTTGACCGCGACCGCGGCCCTGGCCGACAGCTTCTTGGTGCTGGGCCGGGCCCCCCTGACCGGCAGCGAGGCCGAGATGCGACAGAATGCCGTGGCCGACGCCCTGTACCGGGGCGTATCCCAGCGGGCCTGCACCCTCGTGGACCCGGCCACCCTGCGCAAGAATCTGGAAGTGCTGGATAAGCAGGTGTTGGTGGACGCCAAGAAGTTCATCACCAACTACAGCCTGGTGGCCTCGGCCACCTCGGCCAACTCCTACCTGGCCCTGGTCTCAGTCACCGTGGATGAAAAGAGCCTGGCCAAGGCCCTGATCCAGGCCGCCCTGCGCCTGCCCACTGGCCACCTGGGCCAGGTCCTGGTGATGGTCTCCGAGGAGGCGGCGCCCGGCCGGCCGCCGGTGTACTGGTGGTCCGGGCTGCCCGGCGCGCCCGAGGCCCCGGCCTCGGTGGCCAAGGTGCTCAAGGCCCTGGGCGTAAAGATGGTGAACATCGACCCCTTGAAATCGCTGCTCACTCCCCATTTGCGCCAGCCGGTGCTCAATGAGGCCAACGCCCTGGAGCTGGGCCGCCAGACCCGGGCCAAGGTGGTGATCCTGGGCAGCGTGCGCACCTATCCCCTGGTTACGCCTGAGCACGTGGCGCCGCCGCCGCTGGTGCAGCTCATCGCCCTGGAGACCACCAACGGCCGGCCGGTGGCCATGGTGGAGAGCGACGGCCCGGTCTACCACGCCACCCCGCCCCAGAACGCCCGCCAGATGGTGACCGCCGCGGTGGAGACCGGCGTGCGCGACCTGATGGCCAAGGTGGCTGCCAGCGACGCGGCCGGGCTGACCACCATCAGCGAAATCATGATAAACCTGAGCGGCGTGCGCTCCCTGGCCCAGCTTTACCGCTTCGAGCAGGTGCTGGCCTCGCTCAGCGAGGCGGTGACCAAGGTCACCCGCGAGTCGGTGGGGCCGGGGCAGGCCAAGCTCAAGGTGCAGATCGTAGTGCCGGTCTCCTACCTGGCCGACCAGCTCCTGGTGCAGAACTACGGCGATTTCCTGGTCAACGTAGTGGAGACCTCCACCAAGAACATGGACGTGGTGCTCATCCCCAAGGATCAGGCCATGACCCCGGCTCCCCAGGCCCAGCCCGCGGGCGCCGGCATGGCCCCTGCCCGCACCCCTCCGGCCACCGTGCCGGCCTCTCCCACCAGCGGCTCCGCCACGCCTCCGCGGGCCCCCGCCCGCCAGTGAGGTTGCTTGACAGTGGGTGGTGTCGCTGGTAGAAAGAGGTTTCATTTTCAGGCACGTAGCTCAGGGGGAGAGCACCACCCTGACACGGTGGGGGTCCCGGGTTCAAATCCCGGCGTGCCTACCAGCCCGGCCCGGAAGTCGGGTTCCGCAGCAGCCTGAATAAAGGCTCCGGCGGGGCTCTGCACTGGGCAAGGGGGAAGTTTTGTTTTGGCACCTGATGTGACCAACGCGCCCCAGGGCGCCCCCAGCGCCGGCCAGATATTGGCCGCGCAGGACCCCAAGGCCGCCAAGCGGGCGGTGGCCGCCCGCGACGACGGACGGCTGCTGGACCTGTCCGCGGCGGTGGCGCCCGGCGCTCAGCTGGAGCCGGTGCTGCCCGGCGAGCCGGCGGCGCTGGAGGTGCTCAGGCACTCCACGGCCCACATCATGGCCGAGGCGGTGCGGGCCCTGTTCCCCGGCGTCAAGGTGGCCATCGGCCCGGCCATCGAGGACGGCTTCTACTACGACTTCGCCTATGAGCGGCCCTTCACGCCAGAGGACCTGCCGGCCATCGAGGCCAAGATGGCCGAGATCATCAAGAGCAACCAGCCCTTCGCGACCGACACCTGGGAGCGCGGGCGGGCGCGGGAGTTCTTCGCCGAGCGCAGCGAGCAGTTCAAGGTGGAGCTGATCGACGAGCTGGATGCCGAGCGGGTGGGCATCTACCGCCAGGGCGACTTCGTGGACCTGTGCCGCGGTCCGCACCTGCCCTCCACGGGCCGGGTGGGCGCCTTCAAGCTCTTGTCGGTGGCCGGGGCCTATTGGCGCGGCGACGAGAAGCGGCCCATGCTCAGCCGCATCTATGGCACCGCCTTCTTCGACAAGAAGGAGCTGGCCCGCCACCTGGCCCTGATCGAGGAGGCCAAGAAGCGCGACCACCGCAAGCTGGGCCGGGAGCTGGAGTTGTTCTCCTTCCACGAGGAGATCGGCGCCGGGCTGGTGGTCTGGCACCCGCGGGGCATGATACTCAGGACCATCATCGAGGACCTGGAGCGGCGCGAGCACCTGCGGCGCGGCTACGACATGGTCTCCGGGCCGCAGCTACTCAAGCGCGAGCTGTGGGAGCGCTCGGGCCACTTCGACAACTACCGGGAGAACATGTACTTCACCCAGGTGGACGAGGTGGCCTACGGCATCAAGCCCATGAACTGCCTGGCCCACATGCTCATCTACAAGTCCAAGGTGCGCTCCTACCGTGACCTGCCCCTGCGCTACTTCGAGCTGGGCCTGGTGCACCGCCACGAGAAGTCCGGCGTGGTGCACGGCCTGACCCGGGTGCGCGCCTTCACCCAAGACGACGCCCACATCCTCTGCCGGCCGGACCAGGTGGAGGAGGAGATCCTGGGCGTGATGGGCTTCGTCACCGAGGTGATGGACCTGTTCGGCTTCGACTACACCCTGGAGCTGTCCACGCGGCCGGAGAAGTCCATCGGCAGCGACCAGGACTGGGAGCGGGCCACCGAGGCCCTGACCAAGGCCCTCATTGCCAGCGGCCGCGAGTACGAGATCAACGAGGGCGACGGCGCCTTCTATGGGCCCAAGATCGACGTCAAGCTCACCGACGCCCTCAAGCGTTCCTGGCAGTGCGCCACCATCCAGTGCGACTTCACCCTGCCCGAGCGCTTCGACCTGCATTACGTGGACGCGGACGGCGAGCACAAGCGGCCGGTGATGCTGCACCGGGTGATCCTGGGCTCCATCGAGCGCTTCATCGGCGTGTTGATCGAGCACTTCGGCGGGGCCTTCCCCCTGTGGTTGGCCCCGGAGCAGGTGCGGGTGCTCACGGTGACCAACCGCGCCGACGACTGGGCCCGGCAGGTGCACGCGGCGCTCAGGGACGCCGACATCCGGGCCGAACTGGACGTGCGCAACGAAAAGCTGGGGGCCAAGGTGCGCGAGGCCCAGCTCATGAAGGTGCCCTACATGGCCATCCTGGGCGACCGGGAGGTGGAGGAGCAAAAGCTCACCGCCCGGCTGCTGAACGGGCAGAACCTGCCCGCCCAGGGAGTGACCGAATTCATCGCGCACCTAAAGCAAGAGGCCAGCGAGCCGCTGCGGCGGCTGCGCAGCAAGTAGGGGAGCAAGCCCGGCGCCTAGGCCGGGAGAGACGGGCGCCCCGGAGCGGGCGCCGAGGCCGCGACCGTAGAACAGGAGGAAAGGGCCATAGCCAAACAGCAGCGTGTGAGGGTGAACGATCAGATCCGGTCCGCCACGGTCCGCCTGGTGGACGCCGAGGGCGAGCAGGTGGGGGTGGTGACCCTGGAGCAGGCCTTGGCCAACGCCGTGGAGGCGGGGCTGGATTTGGTGGAGGTGGCGCCCAACGCCGAGCCGCCGGTCTGCCGGGTCATGGACTACGGCAAGTACAAGTACCAGTTGGCCAAGAAGGCTCAGGAGGCCAAGAAGCGCCAGAGCTTCACCCAGGTGAAGGAAATCAAGATGCGGCCCAAGATCGAGGACCATGACTTCGGCTTCAAGATGCGCAACGCCAAGAAGTTCCTGGGCGAACGCAACCGGGTCAAGGTCACGGTGCAGTTCCGGGGCCGCGAGATCGCCTACACCAACCTTGGCGCGGAGCTGCTGCAGCGGGTCATCGCCGAGCTGGCCGAGATGGGGCAAGCCGACGGCCCCCCCAGCATGGAAGGCCGCTTCATGCACGTATTTATTTCGCCCAAGTAGGGGCCGGTCCAGCCGGCGCCTCTAGGGCCCAAGACAGGAGCCAGGATTATGCCCAAAATCAAGACCAACCGGGCGGCGGCCAAGCGCTTCCGCAAAACCGGCAGCGGCGGGCTGAAGCGCAACAAGGCCAACGCCAGCCACATCATGACCAAGAAGACCACCAAGCGCAAACGCGGCCTGCGTCAAGGCGAGATGGTGGACAGCGCCAACCTCAAGAAAGTCAAGCGCCTGCTGCCCAACCTGTAGGGCGCTTGGGAGTTGAAAGAAAATGCCTCGTGTAAAACGCGGATTCAAGGGCCGCCAGCGCCGCAACAAGGTGCTCAAGATGGCCAAGGGTTACGTGGGCGGCCGCCGCAAGCTGTTCCGCTCGGCGGTGGAGACCGTGGAACGCGCCATGGGCTACGCCTACCGGGACCGCAAGGCCAAGAAGCGCGACTTCCGCAAGCTGTGGATCGTGCGCATCAACGCCGCCGCCCGCGAGCAAGGGCTCAGCTACTCCCGCCTGATCGACGGCCTGAACAAGGCCTCGGTGGCCCTGGACCGCAAGATCCTGGCCGAGCTGGCAATCAGCGACCCGGCCGGCTTCGCGGCCGTGGCCCAGATAGCCAAGGGCGCCTAGGCTAAGCGTGCCGGGCATGCTGGAGCAGCTCAAGGCCACGGGACAGGCGGCCCTGGAGCAGGTGCGCGCCGCGGCCAGCGACCAGGAGCTAGAAGAGCTGCGGGTGCGCTACCTGGGCCGCAAGGGCATCCTGACCCAGATGCTGCGCTCCACCGGCAGTCTGCCGGCAGAGGAACGCCCGGCCTTTGGCCAGAGCGCCAACCAGATCAAGAAGGAGCTGGAGGAGGCCCTGGCCCAGGCCCAGGAGCGCCTGCGCGCCCAGGCGGCCAAGGCCGCCTTCCGGCCCGGCGTGGACCCCACCCTGCCCGGCATCCGGCCCCGGCGGGGGCACCTGCACCCCATCACCCAGACCGAGCGCCTGATCCTGGAGGTCTTCACCCGCATGGGCTTCGCCGTGGTGGAGACCCCGGAGGTGGAGCTGGACTGGTACTGCTTCGAGGCCCTGAACATGCCCCCGGACCACCCGGCCCGGGACATGCAGGACACCTTCTACGTGGCCGACAAGGTGGTGCTCAGGACCCACACCAGCCCGGCCCAGATACGCACCATGGAGGCCCAACAGCCTCCCCTGCGCATCGTCTGCCCGGGCAAGGCCTTCCGCCGCGACTCCGACGCCACCCACACCCCCATGTTCCACCAGGTCGAGGGCCTGATGGTGGGCCCGGACGTGTCCTTCGCCCACCTCAAGGGCGTGCTGATCAGCTTCGTGCACCAGGTCTTCTCGCCCGAGGTGCCGGTGCGCTTCCGCCCCAGCTTCTTCCCCTTCACCGAGCCCAGCGCCGAGGTGGACATCGGCTGCGTGGTCTGCGGCGGCCAGGGCTGCCGGGTGTGCAGCCACACCGGCTGGCTGGAGATCCTGGGCTCGGGCATGGTGGACCCCAACGTCTTCATCAACGTGGGCTACGACCCGGACCAGGTGACCGGCTTCGCCTTCGGCATGGGCATCGAGCGCATCGCCATGCTCAAGTGGGGCATCGACGACTTGCGCATGTTCTACGACAACGACCTGCGTTTCCTGCGCCAGTTTTAGGGGGTTGTTGTGCTGGCACCACTAAAGTGGCTCCGCGAGTTCGTGGCTTTTGACCTCTCCGCCCTGGAGCTGGCCGACCTGTTGACCAACAGCGGCCTGGAGGTGGACGCGGTCCACAACCGCCTCAGCGGCCTGAGCCGGGTCATCTCGGCCAAGGTGCTGGCCATCGACCCCCACCCCAACGCCGACCGCCTGCACCTGGTCACCGTGGACTGCGGCGGCCGCCAGCAGACCGTGGTCTGCGGGGCGCCCAACGTCAGCCTGGGCATGGTGGTGCCCCTGGCCCTGGTGGGCGCGGTGCTGGGCGAGGACCAGGTCAAGGCAGTGCGCATCCGGGGCGTGGAGAGCCAGGGCATGCTCTGCTCCGAGCGCGACCTGGGCCTGTCCAACGACCACAGCGGCCTGATGGCCCTGGACCCGGCCCTGGCCCCTGGCTACACCCTGGCCCAGGCCCTGAACCTGGAGACCGAGGTCCTGGAGATCGGCGTCACCCCCAACCGCGGCGACGCCCTGTCCATCCTGGGCCTGGCCCGGGAGGTGGCGGCCCTGCTCAAGCTGCCCCTGACCATGCCCCCCTGCGACCCGGCCGAGGAGGGCGAGCCCGCCGCCAGCCAGGCCGCGGTGGAGATCATCGACAGCCGGGGCTGCCCGCGTTACGCGGCCCGGCTAGTCAAGGGGGTGACCATCGCGCCCTCGCCCCTGTGGATGCGCGACCGCCTGGAGGCCTGCGGGGTGCGGCCCATCAACAACGTGGTGGACGTGACCAACTACATCCTCATGGAGCTGGGTCAGCCCCTGCACGCCTTTGACTTCAAGCACGTCCGCGGCGGCCGCATCATCGTGCGCCGGGCCCAGTCCGGGGAGATGTTCACTACCCTGGATAACAGCCAGCGCCAGATGCCCGAGGACGCCCTGATGATCTGCGACGCGGCCGGCTCGGTGGCCGTGGCCGGCATCATGGGCGGGCTCAACAGCGAGGTGGAGGACGACACCCGGAACGTGCTCATCGAGAGCGCCTTCTTCGACCCCACCAGCATCCGCCGCACCAGCAAGCGCCTGGGGCTGTCCACCGAGGCCAGCTACCGCTTCGAGCGCGGCATAGACATCTCCGGCTGCGGTCGGGCCTGCGATCGGGCGGCCCTGCTCATGGCCGCCCTGGCCGGCGGCAAGGTGGCGCCGGGGATCATCGACGCCTACCCGCGGCCCTTCACGCCGCGGCGCCTGGAGCTGAGCCTCAAGCGCACCGCGGCCTACCTGGGGCTGCCCCTGACCAAGGAGCAGATACTGGAGCCGTTAACGCGCCTGGGGGTGAAGATCGCGCCCGGCGCCGACGACGACCACTACCTGGCCGAGCCGCCGGCGGCGCGCACCGACCTGGAGCGGCCGGTGGACCTGAGCGAGGAGGTGGCCCGCCTGGTGGGCTACAACAACATCCCCGCCTCCATGCCCAAGGCCGAGATCAGCGCCGAGGCCAGGGCCTGGTCCCAGCGCCTGCGGGACCGGGTGCGCGACGCCATGGCCGCCCAGGGCCTGGACGAGGCCATCACCTTCTCCTTCGCCCATCCGGCGGCGCCGGACTGGCTGGGCCTGGGCCTGGGCGACCCCCGCCGCCAGGCGGTGAAGCTTCTTAATCCCCTGAGCGAGGACCAGTCGGTGCTGCGCACCAGCCTGCTGCCTGGCCTCTTAACTGCGGCGGCGCGCAACCTGGCCCACCGGGTGGCGGACGTGGCCCTGTTCGAGGTGGGCAAGGTGTTCCTGGCCCGCCCGGAGGAGCCCCTGCCCGCCGAGCCCACCCGTCTGGCCGCGGTGATCAGCGGCCTGGCCCAGCCCGCCTCCTGGTGGGCGGGCGAGACGCCGGCCAGCCTGGCGGGCGTCAAGGGCGTGGCCGAGTATCTGGCCGGGGCCCTGGACCTGAGCGGCCTGAGCTTCGCGTCCGCAGCCGAGGCCCCGCCCTATCTGGACCCGGCCGAATGGTGCCAGCTAACCCTGGGCGGCCAGGTGCTGGGCCAGCTGGGCCGGCTGGGTCCGGCCGCGGCCAAGGCCTTCGACCTGGAGCGGCCCACCTACCTGCTGGAGATGGACTTCGACCTGCTGGCCGCCCAGGCCCCGCGGGGCAAGCGCTTCCAGGCCCTGCCCCGCTTCCCGGAGGTGGTGCACGACGTGGCCCTGGTGCTGGCCGAATCAGTGCCGGCCGGGCAGGTGCTGGCCGCGGCCCGCGCCTATGAGGACCCCTGGCTCAAGTCGGTGGAGGTCTTCGACCTGTACCGGGGCAAGCCCCTGGCCAAGGACCAGAAGTCCCTGGGCCTGCGCCTGACCTACCGGGCCGAGGACCGCACCCTGACCGAGGAGGAGGTCACCCCCGGCTACCAGGCCCTGGTGGATCAGCTCTGCCGCGCCTTTAAGGCCACCTTGCGCGCCTGAGGCAGGATATAATGATGCCACCGTCGGGGGAGGGAGACCGGGTGAGCATCCCCGCCATGGACAAGCCCTACCTGCGCATCGGCGAGGTGGCCCGTCTGCTGGGCACCCAGACCCACGTACTGCGCTACTGGGAGAGCGAGTTCCCCCAGGTCAAGCCCGTCCGCGCCGCCAGCGGCCAGCGCCTCTTCCGCCACGAAGACCTCGAGACTCTGACCCTGATCAAGACTCTCTTACAGGAGCAGGGCTACACCATCGCCGGCGCCCGCCGCCGCCTGGATGAGCTGCGCGAGGCCGCCCAGGCCCAGGACCGCCAGCAGCGCATCGCCCAGGTCAAGGACGAACTAAAAGACATCCTCAAAATGCTGGATTAGCCGCCGCCCTTCAGCCGCAGAGCGTAGAGGAAGACCGTGGTGGGCTCCTCGCCGCTGGCGCGCAGGGTGCGCTGGCTGCGGCGCAGCTCGAAGCGCTCCCGGACCAGCTCGAAGAAGGCGATGGTGAAGGGCCGCTCCTGGTGGCTCAGGTAGGCCGCGCCCGAGGGCGTCAGCAGCTCGGCCAGCAGCTCCACCAGCCGCGGGTACAGGGGCGGGTGGTAGAGAATCTCGGCGCCCAGGATGGTGTCGTAGCGGCCCAGGTCGGCCGGCGGGGCCTGCCAGTCCAAGGCCCGCACCGTGATCCGCCCCCCCAGGCCGTTGCGCTCGGCGGCGGCCCGGCAGAACTCCAGGGCATCGGGGTCCAGGTCGGTCTGCACCACCTCCCGGCCCTGGGCCGCGGCCACCAGGCCGGGCAGGCCCAGGCCGGCCCCCAGCTCCAATAGCGGCCCGCCCTCCGCCGGCAGGGCGGCCACGAACTGGGCCAGCACCAGGGCCGCGGGCCAGAGCTTGGTCCAGTAGGGCAGCTTGTCCCCGCCGGGCGCGGCCGGCTCCAGGCGCTGTTCGATGTAGGTCGCGGCGTCGGCCGGTTCAGGCAGCTCCAGGCTCAGACCGGCCACCCTGACCGGCGACCAGACCAGGGCCAGGCGCTTTTCCAGGCGTTGCAAGGCGCCGGGGCTGCCCGGCGCCACGGGGGCGGGCGGCCGGCTCATGGGCGCCGCCGCCGGCGGGAGCGCGAGTGGGCCGGCGGGTGCGGGTCGCCGGGGCCGGCCAAATCCAGCAGCCGCTGCTGGCCCAGGGCCTGCTCCTGGGCGGCCAGCACCTTGCCCATCAGCTCCACCAGGGCCGGGTCCTCCCGCTCCAGGCCGGCCTCGCGGCCCTGGTCCAGGCGGCCGCGCACCGCGGTCAGCACATCTTGCACCAGCAGGTTGTCCAGGCTGCGGCCGGGCATGACCTGGCTTTCGCGGCTCAGCTCGGCCACCAGGCCCTGCTCCTCCAGGTCCTCCACCACGGACCACACCTCGGCCTGGGGCACCTTGAGGGCCCGGGCCAGGTCGGCCATTGACCAGGGCGGACCGCCGGTCTGGAAGCGCTGGGCCACCTTCTGCATCACGCCCAGGGCCAGGGCCTCGCGCTGGGCCGGGTTCAGCTCCGGCAGGATGGCCTTGGGCAGGGGGCCGTAGCTGCAGGCGTGCTGGGCCCGGGCCAATTCGGCCCCGTAGAGCAGCACCATCCAGCTCACCTGCACCCAGATCATGAACAGGGGCAGCGAGGCGAAGCCGCCGTAGAGGGCGTTGTAGCGGGCCACCCCCACCTGGAAGTAGATGTACAGGCTCTGCACCAGCCACCACAAAAAGGCGGCCACCAGCCCGGCCACCAGGGCCGAGATAAAAGGCACCTTGGTGTTGGGCAGAAAAAGGTAGATGAAGATGAAGGCCAGGGCCAGCAGCACGAAGGGCCCCAGGCTGAAGCCGAAGGTGGCCACCGGCCCCAGATACTCGCTCCGGAGCATCCACTGCACCAGGCTGTGGTGGCTCAGGGCGGCCCAGACCGTGGTGGCCGAGAGCACCAGCAGGGGGCAGATCACCAGGATGGACAGATAGTCGGTGAACTTGCGCAGCCAGCTGCGCCCGGCGCCGGCCTCCCAGATGCGGTTGAAGGTCTCCTCCACGCTGGAGATGGCCAGAATCAGGGTGATGACCAGCACCACCAGGCCCACGATGCCCAGGGTGCCCACCCGGGTGTTGTCCACGTAGTTGATGATGTACTTGAGCACCTCGGCCTGGCTGGCGGTGTACTCGTTGATCAGCAGATTTTGCAGGGCGTGGGAGAAGCCCAGGCCCTTGGCCACCGAGAAGCTGATGGCCAGGGCCGGCACCAGGCCCAGCAGGGTGATGAAGGTCAGGGCGTTGGCCTGGAAGGGCAGCCGGTCCAAGTAGGAGTTGCGCAGCGAGAGGTAGGCCACCTGCAGCAGATAGACGCTGTAGCGGGCCCAGCCCTGGCGGGGCTGGGGCGGCCGCCACATCCAGAGCAGGATGCGTTGGTCCAGGCGCGTGAACCAGTCTTCTTCGCGGCGTGGGGACAAGCTCGCCTCCCTTGCTCCTGTTGGAGCTTAGCAAACCCGGCCGGGCCGCGCAAACCGCGTCCGGGCTCAGTCCAGGCCGCAGAGCCCCTGCCAGCGCCGCCAGAAGCGGCCCGGCGGCTCCTGGCGGCCGGTTAAATCCGCCACCCGCTGCCGCAGCCAGGCCCCCAGGGGCGCGAAGCCCTGGGCGGTGAGCAGCCAGGCCGGGGGCTCGCCGGCCCCGGCCGGCGAGCTGGGGTCGGCCAGGGGGGCCAGGCCGGTGCCGGCCAGGAGCCAGGCGGCGCCGTCCCGGCTGGCCGGGGCCTGGGGCCGGGGGTCGCGGCCGGCCGCGGCCTGGGCCAGCTCCG
>JBFMFU010000035.1:0-29474 GCA_040751985.1 Thermodesulfobacteriota bacterium
TCCAAAACCCCTTTTACCGAAGAGGTCGAGGCCATGTACGACCCTTCCAAAGAGCGCCTCAAAGAAGCCAACTACTACCTTGATCTTCAACTGTCTAAAGTGAAACGATCTCTGTGAATCGCACACAAAATCTTGGCGGGCATCCTTTTAGACATAGGCTTTAATACCATCACGCTTCGCCCAACAACTCCAGCACCGTACCCGCGCTGATCATCTCCCGCTCGCCGCTGGTCAGGGGCAGGTCCTCGAACCACTGCCGGAAGGCCGTTGGCTCCCGCCAGGGCGCGTCGCTGCCGTAAATGATCCGCTGCGGCCCCTTGCGCCGGATGATGCGCATCAGGTCCTGCGTCTCGATGAGACCGTTGAGGTAGGCCAGGTCGAAGTACACGTTGTCCAGGTCCAGGAGCGGTTCCAGTTCCTGCCAGCCATAGAGGCTGCCGCCATGGGCCGCGATGATCTTCAGGCCCGGGTGGGTGCGGGCCAGGCCGGCGATCTGTTCGGGCAATGTGCCGGAAAAACCCAGGAACTCAAGCACCTGGGCCATGTGGGGCTTGGCCCGGGCCAGGCCGCGGGGGTGGATGGTGTCCACCAGCACCGGCAGGCCCGCCTCCTCCACCAGGGCCAGCAGGGCCTCGGCCTCGGGGTGGTCCAGGGAGAAGCGCTGGATGAAGGGGTGCAGCTTCACGCCCTTGAGGCCCAGCTCCAGGAGCAGGGCCAGGTCTGCGGCCACCCGGCCCTTGGGGTGCAGGGTGCCGAAGGGGATCAATCCCGCGTGCTGGGCCGCAGCCTGGGCTGCCCAGCGGTTCAGCTGGCCCACCCGCTCCCGGCTGCCGGCCACAGGCAGCAGCACGAAGCGCTGGGCCCCGGCCCGGGCCATGGACTGGGCCACTGCCCCCAGGCTGCCTTCGCCGAACAGCCGCCACTTGTGGGGGTCGTCGTCGGGCAGGTGAGCGTCCAGCAGGGCCATGCGCTGGGCCAGCACCTCCAGGTCTTCGGGCAGGAAGGCGTGGGTGTGGGCGTCGATGAGCAAGGTGTCTCCTCCGGCGGGCGCCGCCTGCCAATGCTTAGGCCATGAAGCGGCCTCAGTCAAGGGCCGCGGGGCCGCGCCGCCGGCCGGGGGCCGGTTTACAGGTGCCCGTCACTGTGGTAAAAACGCGAAAGCCCCGGCCGCGGCGAGGCGCGGCCATTGACGATCCCAGGCCCTGCGGGGCCGCATCGACATCTGACAGGCGAGAGCCCCAGCCATGGATAGCAGCCAGGAACGCTACGACCCAGCCGCCGTGGAGGCCCGCTGGCAGGGACGCTGGGAGGCGGACCGGGTCTTTGAGGTCAGCGAAGATTCGGCCAAGCAGAAGTACTACCTGCTGGAGATGTTCCCCTACCCCAGCGGCCGCATCCACATGGGCCACGTGCGCAACTACTCCATCGGCGACGTGGTGGCCCGCATCAAGCGCATGCAGGGCAACAATGTCCTGCACCCCATGGGCTGGGACGCCTTCGGCATGCCGGCGGAAAACGCGGCCATCGCCAACCAGACCCACCCCGCCCAGTGGACCTACGACAACATCGACTACATGCGCGGCCAGCTCAAGCGCCTGGGCTTCTCCTATGACTGGACCCGGGAGCTGGCCACCTGCCACCCCAGCTACTACCGCTGGGAGCAGCTCATCTTTCTGAAGATGTGGGAGCGGGGCCTGGTCTACCGCAAGCGCTCCCTGGTCAACTGGTGCGAGTCCTGCCAGACGGTGCTGGCCAACGAGCAGGTGGTGGGCGGGCTCTGCTGGCGCTGCAACAACGAGCCCGTGCAGAAGCGCCTGTACGGCTACTTCTTCAAGATCACCGACTACGCCGAGGAGCTGCTGGCGTGGATCGACAAGCTGCCGGGCTGGCCCGAGCGCGTGTTGACCATGCAGCGCAACTGGATCGGCAAGTCCTACGGCGCCCGCATCCGCTTCCCCATCGAGGGGCGCGAGGGCTTCATCGAGGTCTTCACCACCCGGGCCGACACTCTGTTCGGGGCCACCTTCATGAGCCTGGCCCCGGAGCACCCCCTGGCCCTGGAGCTGTCGGCGGGCACCCCCCAGGAGCGGCCGGTGCAGGATTTCATCGACCGGGTGCGGCGCCAGAGCCTGGCCGACCGGGCCGACGAGAAGCTCAAGGAGGGCGTGTTCACCGGCGCCTTTTGCAGCAACCCCATGACCGGCGGCCGGATGCCGGTGTATGTGGCCAACTTCGTACTGATGGACTACGGCACCGGCGCGGTGATGGCCGTGCCCACCCACGACCAGCGCGACTTCGAGTTCGCCCGCGAGTACGACCTGCCCCTGATCGAGGTCATCGCCGGGCCGCAGGGGCCGGTGGGCGTAGAGAACATGACCGCCGCCTTCACCGACTATGGCACCCTGGTCAACTCCGGGCCCTTCGACGGCCTGGGCAGCAAGGAGGCCATGCGGGCCATCGCCGAGGAGCTGAACCAGCGCGACCTGGGCCAGGAGACGGTGAACTTCCGCCTGCGCGACTGGGGCATCTCCCGCCAGCGCTACTGGGGCGCGCCCATCCCCATGGTGCACTGCGACAAGTGCGGCCTGGTGCCGGTCAAGGAAGAGGACCTGCCCGTGGAGCTGCCCCTGGACGCCCAGATCAGCCCCACCGGCGGCTCGCCCCTGCCGGGCCTAGACTCCTGGCGCAACACCGCCTGCCCCGCCTGCGGCGGGCCGGCCCAGCGCGAAACCGACACCATGGACACCTTCGTGGAGTCCTCCTGGTACTACTACCGCTACGCCTGCCCGGACTACGACCAGGGCCCCCTGGACCCGGTCCGCACCCACTACTGGGCGCCGGTGGACCAGTACATCGGCGGCATCGAGCACGCGGTGCTGCACCTGCTGTACTCGCGCTTCTACACCAAGGTGCTGCGCGACCTGGGCGTGGTCAAGGTGGACGAGCCCTTCATCAACCTGCTGACCCAGGGCATGGTGATCAAGGACGGCTCCAAGATGAGCAAGTCCAAGGGCAACGTGGTGGACCCCAACGACATGGTGCAGCGCTATGGGGCCGATACGGTGCGTCTGTTCATGCTCTTCGCCGCGCCGCCGGAAAAGGACCTGGAGTGGTCTGACCAGGGCGTGGAGGGGGCCAGCCGCTTCCTGCAGCGCCTGTGGCGTCTGGGCCTGGCCGTGGTGGAGGAGGCGGCGGGCGTGAAGCCCTACGCCGGCGGCGGCCAGCTCAGCGGGCCCCTGGCCGAGCTGCACACCAAGGTCCACGACACTATCAAGCGGGTCACCCAGGACGCGGTGATGGCCATGCAGTACAACACGGCCATCGCCCGAGTGATGGAGCTGGTCAACGCCGTCAGCCTGGTGCAGCAGGACGAGGCGCTCCAGGGACAGCCCCAGCGCGCGGCGGTGCTGCGCGAGGCGGTGGAGACGGCAGTGGTGCTCATCAGCCCCATGGCCCCGCACATCGCCGACGAGCTTTACAACCGCCTGGGCCACCAGGGCTACCTGATCGACCAGCCCTGGCCCACCTACGACCAGTCGGTGCTGGTGCAGGAGGAAAAGCTGGTGGTGGTGCAGGTCAGCGGCAAGGTGCGCGCCAAGCTGACCATGCCCGCCGACGCCGACGACGAGACCCTCAAGGCGGCGGCCCTGGCCGAGGAGAAAGTGCAGAAATTTATCGACGGCCGGGCGGTAAAGAAGGTTATAGTAGTCCAAGGCAAGCTGGTGAACATAGTGGTGTAGCAAGGGAGGGGCCTGGTGAGAAAAACCTACCTGCTAAGCATACTTATCCTGGCCGTGCTGGTGGCGGCCTGCGGCTATCAGTTCCGCGGCAAGCAGAACAACCTGCCCAGCGACGTGCGCAGCATCGCGATACCGGTGTTCAAGAACGACACCAACGAGGTGCGCATCGAGAACATCTTCACCGATGCGGTCATCTTCCAGTTCACCCGCAGCCAGATGGTGCGCGTGGTCTCCGAGGGCCAGGCCGACGCCGTGCTCACCGGCACCGTGACCAAGGTGGAGATCACCGACGTGGCCCTGACCAGCGGCCAGACCAGCGCCCAGCGCCGCGTGACCATCACCGTGGCGGCCAAGCTCATCCGGGTGCGCGACGGCAACGTCCTGTGGATGGACAACAACCTCTGGCAGAACCGGACCTATGCCGTGGGAAGCTCGCCGACGGTGACCGACGCCAGCAAACGCACGGCCATCACCGATCTGGCCCAGCAGCTGGCCCAGACTCTGCACGACCGCGTCTTCGAGAACTTCTAAGCCTCCCAGGCGGTCGTTGGCTGATGACCCCGCCTGCCAAGCAGCCAGCCGGCCAGGAATTCACCCTGCCCTGGCCTGAGTTGGCCGGCGAGCAGGTGGGCCCCCTTTACGGGGTGTTCGGCGAGGAGGACTTCCTGGTCAGCCAGGCCGTGGAGACCTTTCTGGCCAGCCCGGCCTTTGCCCAGAACCCCTCTCTGAACGTGGAGCGCTTCCTGGCCGCCGAGGCCGGTCCGGTGCGCGTGCTGGAGAGCGCCCGCACCCTGCCCTTTTTGGGCAGCCGCCGGTTGGTGCTGGTGAGCGAGGCCCACCTGTACAACGCCGAGCAGGCGGCCCAGTTCCTGCCCTACCTGGCCGACCCCACGCCCAGCACCTGCCTGGTCTTCGCCGGCAGCAAGCTGGACGCGCGCACCAAGTTCGCCAAGGCCCTGGCTCAGGCGGGCCAGGTGCACACCTTTGCCAAGATGTACGCCCGCCAGCTCATCCCCTGGCTCAAGCAGCGGGCCTCTCTGCGCGGCAAGGGCTTGACGGGCGAGGCGGCGGCCTATCTGGCCGAGCTGGCCGGACTGGGCCTGGGGGCCCTGGACTCGGAGCTGGAGAAGCTGGCCCTGTACGTGGGACCGGCGCGCAGCATCGAGTTGAAGCAGGTGCAGCAGCTCATGGGCGGCTCGCGCCTGTACTCCATCTTCGATTTCACCGACGCGGTGGCCGCCCGGCGCCTGGACCGGGCCCTGAGCGCCTACCACCAACTGGACTCGCTAGGCGAGCCGGCGGTGCGGGTGCTGGCCATGCTCAGCCGCCTGTTCCGGCAGCTGTTAGAGACGCGGCGGGTGCTGGACCAGGGCGGCGGCCCTCCCCAGGTGCAGCGGGCCCTGCGCACCCCGCCCCAGGCCACGGCCACCCTGGTGGAGCGGGCCAAGCGCGAAAGCGCCGCCCGCCTGGCAGCGCCGCTCAAGCGCATCCTGGCCGCGGACCTGGCGCTCAAGTCCTCGCCCGGCTCGGACCGGGTGATCATGGAGCGCCTGGTCATGGACTTGTGCGCCTGAGCCGATATCGGCTCAGGCACGGAGATGCTGGCTGGGAATTATGTTAAGCGCCCAGAGAGCGAACCTGACGGGCGAGGCGGGAGATCTTGCGAGAGGCGTTTTTCTTGTGCAGCACGCCCTGGCCCGCGGCCTGGCCTATCAGCGGCAGGGCCTGCTGCAGGGCCGTCTGGGCGGCCTGGGCGTCCTTGGTCTCCAGGGCCTGGCGCACGGACTTGATGGCCGAGCGCACACGGGTGCGGGTGGCCCGGTTGCGGACGCGGCGTTTCTCGTTCTGTTTGGCCCTCTTGAGGGCGGAAGCATGGTTGGCCAATTTAGGGTCCTCCCGAGTATCACTAACCGGCGCCGGCCTTATCTGGCCTGTCAGCCGCCAGGGCCCGGCTCCGGCTGCCATTGCCTTGACAGATCACAACATTTAACGGGCCGCGGGCCGGCTGTCAAGGGATATTAATGCCCGAGCTGAGCGAGCAGCACAAGGTCACCCGTGCGGCGGGGGTGGTGGGTCTGTCCACCCTGGCCAGCCGCGTGGCCGGTTTCGTGCGCGATCTGGTCATCGCCTACTTCTTCGGGGCCGGCCCGGCCGCCGACGCCTTTTTCGTGGCCTTCCGCATCCCCAACCTGCTGCGTCGCCTGTTCGCCGAGGGCACCCTGACCATCGCCTTCATCCCGGTGTTCACCGAGGTCCTCAAGAAAAGAGGCCGCGAGGAAGCATACTTACTGGCCCGCTCCACGGCCAGCCTGCTGGCCCTGGCCCTACTGGTGGTCTGCGCGGCCGGAGTGTATTTCGCCCCCCAGGTGGTGCGGGTGATCGCCCCTGGCTTCACGCCGGGCCAGGGCACCTTCAGCCTGGCCGTGTCCCTGACCCGCTGGTGCCTGCCCTTCATCTTCTTCATCAGCCTGGTGGCCCTGGCCGGGGGGGTGCTCAACTCCCTGGGGCATTTCTTCGCGCCGGCGGCGGCCCCGGCCCTGTTCAACCTGTGCATCATCGCCGCGGCCACGGCCCTGGCGCCCAGGGTGGACCCGCCGGTGCTCAGCCTGGCCCTGGGGGTGCTCATCGGCGGGGTGGCCCAGCTCATCATGCAGCTGCCCTATCTGCGCGCCCGGGGGTTGAGCCTGCGGCCGGCCTGGCGGATAAAAGACCCGGCCCTGATGCGCATTCTGCGCCTGATGGGGCCGGCCGCCTTTGGCGCGGCGGTGTACCAGGTGACGGTGCTGATCAACACCATGCTGGCCTCCCTGCTGCCCAGCGGCAGCGTCAGCTACCTCTACTACGCCGACCGGTTGATCCAGTTCCCCCTGGGCATCTTCGCCATCGCGGTCAGCACCGCCATCCTGCCCAGCCTGTCGCGCCAGGCCGCTGACCAGGACCAGGCCGCCCTGGTGGGCACCATGGGTTACGGCCTGCGCCTGATCATCTTCATCACGGTGCCGGCCATGGTGGGGCTGATGGTCCTGGCCCAGCCCCTGGTGACCGTGCTGTTCATGCGCGGTGAGTTCACCCTGGCCATGTCCCAGGAGACGGCCGGGGCGGTGCTGGGCTATGCAATGGGGCTGTGGGGCTACGCCGGGGTGCGGGCGGTGGTGCAGGCCTTTTACGCCCTCAAGGACACCAAGACCCCGGTGGCGGTGGCCGCGGTCTGCCTCTTGATCAACCTGGGCTGCTCCCTGGCTCTGATGGGCCCCTTCAAGCAGGTGGGCCTGGCCCTGGCCACCTCCATATCGGGGGTGGCCAACCTGCTGCTCTTGCTCTGGCTGCTGCGGCGGCGCCTGGGGCCCCTGGGCGGGCGGCGGCTGCTGCGCTCGGGCCTGGGCACCTGCGCCGCGGCCGCGGTGATGGGTCTGCTGGTGTGGCTAGTGGCCTTTGGGCCGGACTGGGGCCCGCCCAGGGGCTACCTGGGGCGCTGGCTGCGGCCCCTGGCGGCGCTCATTACCGGCGGGGGGGTGTACTTCCTGGCCGCCTGGCTGTTCAGACTGCCAGAGCTGAAGGAGCTGGCCTCGGTCATGAAGCGGCGGCAGGAGGCGGACCAGGCCTAGTGCTCGGCCCGGCCGGCCAGGCGCTCGATTATCTTGCCCTGGGCGTCCACCAAGTACACCGCAAACCCCTCGGCCTGGGCCTGCTCCGCGATCTGCTGCCTGTGCATGGCCTCCACGCTGCGCTCGGCGTCCTGGGCCGCGGGCAGGCGGCCCAGCAGCATCAGGGCCTGGTCCTTTTCAGCGGTCACGGGGATGAACTGGCCGCCGTCCTGGTGGGCCAGGCCCAGGAAGCTCTCTTCGGCCCCGCGACGCTCCACGATCACCCACACGTAGTTGCTCTGATCCACCTTGGGTTCCATCCCGCTCTCCTTTGGGCCCGCGGGCCGCTCTTTAGTTCAAACTAGGCACCGAAGCGGCCCTGGTCAAGCCGGTCTTGCCTTGGGCGGACGCCTCAGGGCATGATAGGCCCATGTGCACCTGCCGCGAGTACAAGGAACCCTATCGCCAGGCCAGCCCGGCCGGCTCCTGCCGCCGCTATCTGCTGCTGGCCGGGTCCGGCGGCGGCCGGGCGTCCGGGCCGGACCGGCCCACAACTCACCACCAGCGCCCCGGCGCCAACTCCGGCCTCTGGCCGGTGCCGGGGCGGCTAAGCAGGCAGAGGGGGTAAGCATGGCGCGCTTCATTGGGGTGTTGATTCTGTCACTGATTCTCTCCCTGGGCATCGTGCTGGGCTACACCTACAGCACCAGCGGAGACATGGGCCAGGTGGAGGTGGGCGCGCGCTACCTGGTGCTGGTGGCCAAGGACGCCCCGGCGGTCCAGGTGACCAAGCAGATCTGGGGCAACAACCCGCCGGTGTGGGCCCAGCGCCTGGCCGTGCTCTGGGAAAAGGCCGACGTGCCGCGCTGGTGGTGGCTGCCCCTGGCCCTGATCGTGCTGATCTACATATTCATGGCCCTGGGCCGGCGGCGGCGCGCCTAGCCGCGTCCTACCCCGCCCGCGGCGGCGTGGGCCTGGGCCGCGCGCTCCAGGCAATAGGCCACCAGTTCCGGGTCCTCGCCGTCCAGGTCAAAGCAGTAGCCGGTCTCCTGGAACAGCCCCTGAGGTATGGCGTTGCCCAACTCCTGGGGGTCGCTGATCTCGTCCTCATAGAAGCACACCGACAGCATCAGCTCGTCCTGGCCCAGGGGCACCACGTCCACCAGGGCGAACAAGGGGCGCTGCCGCCCAGCCGGCCGCGGGTCCAGGTCCCAGCGCAGGCTGTAGGACACGCCGGGCCGGGCTAAAAAGCTCTCCTTGACCCCGGGCAAAGCCAACACCCCTTGCCGATAGGCCAGCAGGCTGTGCTTGAGCCCCTCCTGACTCGGGGGCCACTGCTGCCAAAGCTGCTGCAACTGGCTTTGCATCGGGCTGGCGGGCACGGGACGTTTCTCCCTTTGAGCAGGCGGAGTTGGCTGATCCGGCTGGGGCATAGCATAAATATTCCGGGCGGTAAAGCCCGGCGGCTGGCAAAGGGCGGGAACCTGGTTCAGAACAAAGAGGCGGTGGTCTTTTTCCCGGCGGTTTCCTGCTCCAGGTCGTTAAGCAGGCTGCTGTGCTGCCGTAGGTGGTATAGGGCGGACTCGGTGTGGTGCAGGCGGACCAGACCGCGCAGGACCATGTAGGCCCCCAGGCCCAGCAGGCCCAGGCAGAGTATCAGCAGGGGAATCAGGTAGCCCAGGTTAGTTTGCACGTGGTAGAAGCGGCTGGTGGCCACCAGGAAGGTGATGATGCTCATGGGCACGGCCAGCATGGCCAAGCCGGTGCGCACCGCAGCCAGTTGGGTGCGCTTCTGGGCCAGGAGGAACTGGGCCTCGTTGATGATCAGGGGCCCTGTTTTCAGGTCGGAGTCGTCCACGCCTCCCCTTGACTAGGGCAAGAAGTGGTGGAGCTGATGGGAAACTGCAAGCTCCACCACTTTTTCCCTAACTAGTTGATAACGTTAGGCTCCAAATTTTGGGGCGTCGTCATTGTGTACCCGCTTTGTGGCCTCTAAATCAGCATTTCCCGTACGCTCTTGCTCGGGCGTGGGCGGCGTTAACGGGACCACAGCGATTGGTATAGGCCTTTGCCAAGAAAAAACTTGGGAGAGACCTTCCAACGTTGATTTTTGCAGCCGCTCTATTTCCCCATGTGCTACAGGGCTGTATGCCTGTCTATTCAGAAGAACTTTATCAAAGGTGTAACCCAACGCGATGGACATCTCATAGAGCATATCTATAAAAAGGTCATTGCTCCGCTGGGTCCAGACCTCCGGGCTTGGGCGACTTTCTTCTGGACCGTGCGGTGTTAGGTAGTCGAGGTATACTTTCCAAGCGTCCAGAACCCGCTGCTCCTTTTTAGTGAAGCTGACGTCTATTAGGTTCAAAGCACGAACGTGTTCTTGTGACAAACGATTTGCTCTTGTCGCCATCAAAGTTTTGAAGAGGTCTTCCTTGCGCTTCCTCTCTTCACTCCTTTTCGCTGTTCTGTTGGTCTGCCAGAGAGAGATAAGGACGGCGGCAATAGGCCCGGTGACAACCGCTATGGCCATTATGATCTCGGCGTTAGTCATCTTAACCCCTCAACTTGTACCGGACACATTATATGACATTATTCCGCCAGGTGTAATGCCTGTCATCAATGCGGACCGACCCTCACCATGCCAAATTGATTTTTTTGAATTCCGAGCAGCTTACCAAACATATAATGCGGCCGCTTCCCCTCTTAGGGTCGGGCCAGTTGGCTCTAGGGGGAGCCTGCACCACCGCCGGGGTCCTTCTTAGGAATACCTCTGAGCGCCTCTGAGGCATTCGCTAACGGACCACCTTTCTGGATGCCGCGGCCCTTTTCCGGGATGAGGCCAGCACAGCTTTTTTGAATAGTTTTTGAGAAAGGAAAAGAAGTGGTGGAGCTGATGGGACTTGAACCCACGACTTCCACGTTGCGAACGTGGCGCTCTCCCAACTGAGCTACAGCCCCACATCCCGGCGGCCAGGGCCGCTGGTGCTGGGAATATACCGGCGGTGACTGGCAAAGTCAACCAAGCGCCGCCTGCCCTACTCTACGGCCTCGACAGGGACGCCCCGGCATGCTAGCATCCTGGGGAAAGGGCCTGAGCCCTTTGTATCTATTGACTTTTGCCGGGCCGGGGCGCCCGGCGGCGAGGTGTACATGGGCCGACGGGCCGAGGTGAACCGCAAAACCAAGGAGACCCAGGTCAAGCTGGCCCTGGAGCTGGACGGCCAGGGCGAGGCCCAGGTGTCCACCGGGGTGGGATTTTTCGACCACATGCTCACCCACATCGCCTTCCACGGCTTTTTCGACCTGGAGGTCAAGGCCCAGGGCGATCTGGATGTGGACCCTCACCACACGGTGGAGGACGTGGGCATCTGCCTGGGCCAGGCCTTGAACCAGTGCCTGGGCCAGCGCAAGGGCCTGGTGCGCTACGGCTCGGCCTTCGTGCCCATGGACGAGTCCCTGGCCCAGGTGGTGGTGGACCTGAGCAACCGCCCCCTGTTCAAGGCCCAGTACGAGCGCCGGCCCGGAGTGGTGGGCGGCTTCGACGGGCAACTGGCCGAGGAGTTCTGGCGGGCCCTGGCCCTGCACGGCGGCCTGACCCTGCACGTGCGCCTGCTTTACGGCGACAACGACCATCACCTGCTGGAGGCCGCCTTCAAGGCCCTGGGGCGGGCCTTGGACCAGGCCACGTCCCTGGAGAGCCGATCCCAAGGCGTGTCTTCAACCAAGGGGGTGCTATGAGAACCCGGTTTTCAACCAGATTGGCGGCGAGTGCGTTTTGTCTCTGCGCCCTGATGCTGGCCGCGGCCTGCCAGACGCCCCGCAAGAGCGCCGCCGTGCCCCCGGAGAAGCTCTGGACGCCCAGCAAACTGGCGGTGCTCCCGTTCGAAACGGTGCGGGGCGCCCCCGGCGGGCGCGGACCGGCCTGGGGGCCCCTGACCCGGGCGGCCCACGTGGGCGGGCCCATCATGCCCGGAGCTACCCAAAGCATGGACAACGCTGTGGCCAACATGCTGCCGCGCATCTGCAGCATCCCCTTGGTGCCCGCGGCCCAGGCCAGCCTGGTGTTCCAGCGCCTGTCCGGACGCGACCTGGAAGACACCTTGCGCGACGAGATCATGGCCACCGGACGGCAACTGGGGGCCGACGCGGTGATGGTGGGCTTTATCTATCGCTTCAGCCAGCGGGAGGGCGGCTCCTATTCAGTCACCCGGCCGGCGGCGGTGTCCTTTGACCTATCGGTGGTGCGCACCCGCGACGGCGCCATCATCTGGCGCGACTCCTTCGAGGAGAGGCAGCAGTCCCTGGCCCAGAACTTCCTGCTCCTGGAGCAGTACATGCGCTACGGCATGCGCTGGTACACCGCCCAGGAGCTGGGGGCCATCGGTCTGGAGCAGATATTGGCCCGCTTCCCCTGGAAGAAGGCCGCGGCCAACCCGCAAGAGTAGCGCCTTGGAGGTCATACCTGCCCTGGACCTGAAGGGCGGCCGCTGCGTGCGCCTGCGCCAGGGCCGCCTGGACGACGAGACGGTCTTCAGCGACGACCCGGTGGCCATGGCCCTGCGCTGGCAGGGTGCGGGCGCCGGGCGTTTGCACGTGGTGGACCTGGACGGCGCCGTGGGCGGCCGGCCGGCCAACGCCGAGGTCATCGCCGTTGTCTGCGCGGCCCTGAGCATCCCGGTGCAGCTGGGCGGCGGGGTGCGCGACGCGGTCGGCGTGGAGCGGGCTCTGGCCCTGGGGGTGGACCGGGTGATCCTGGGCACCCTGGCCGCCCAGGACCCGGAGGCGGTGCTGGCCATGGCCCAGCAGTTTCCGGACCGGGTGGTGGTGGGCATAGACGCCCGCGACGGCCTGGTGGCCACCGCCGGCTGGACCCAGACCAGCCGCATCCACTTTCTGGAGCTGGCCCGGCGCTACGACCGGCCGGAGGTGGCGGCCATCGTCTTCACGGACATCGCCCGCGACGGCATGCACAGCGGGCCCAACCTGGAGTCCACCCGCCGTCTGTGCCAGGCGGTGTCGGTGCCGGTGATCGCCGCCGGCGGGGTGCACGATCTGGACGATGTGCGGCGCCTGCTGGAGCTGGCGCCCCTGGGCCTGGCCGGCCTCATCACCGGCCGGGCCATATACGAGGGCACCCTTGATCTGGGCCAGGCCTTGGCCCTGGTCAGGGAGGGCTGAACCGGCCTGACCCCAATTTTTCCTCCGCCAACGCGCCCCAGCAGGACTCCCGGTCCCTGGCCGTTTGCGGATGGCTTTGGCAAGGTGCTTGCGTGGCCAGGTGTCTGAGGTGAACCCGGAGAGTATGCCCCCAACCAACCCTGATACGCCGCCGGCGGCGCCGTCCAAGCGCTACAGCCAGCGCACCCTGTGGCTGAGCATCGTGGGCATGGTCCTGCTGCTGGCGGCCATCTGGTATTTCTGGGAGCCGCTGTGGCACTACACCCAGCGCCTCTGGGTTCTCTTGCAAAACAAGGAGGCCTTCCGCCAGCGCATCGAGTCCTATGGCGTTTGGGCCCCGGCGGTCTTCATCATCTTTCAGATATTCCAGGTGCTCATCTCGCCCATCCCCGGCGAGCTGGTGGGCGCGGCCGGCGGCTACGTCTTCGGCTGGCTGCCCTCGCTCATGTACTCCACCATCGGCCTGTCCGTGGGCTCTTGGATCAACTTCTTCCTGGCCCGCCTACTGGGCCAGGGCCTGGTGGAGCGGCTGATCCCGCCGCAGTACCTGTCCAAGATCGCCTTTCTGATGGAGCGCCAGGGGGTGATGGCCAGCTTCATCTTCTTCGTGATCCCCGGCTTCCCCAAGGACTATTTGTGCTACGTGCTGGGCCTGGCCCCCATGAGCTGGCGCATCTTCCTGGTGGTCAGCTCGGTGGGGCGCATACCCGGCACCCTGGTGCTCAGCCTGCAGGGGGCCATGATCTACCAGGAGAACTACTGGAGCTTCGTGGTGCTGGGCCTCCTCAGCGTGGCCTTCATCCTGCCGGTGTACTTTTGGCGCGACCGCATCTACGGCTGGCTGTACCGGCTGGAGGGCAAGCGCGGGCCTTTGCCAAAAGAAGAGGACTGAACGCCGCCGGCGGTCAGGGTTTGGGGAGGAAAATGAACCGCGAGCCGAAGCAACCTGGCCTGCGCACGCGGGCCGTGCACGCCGGCGAGGGGCCGGACCCCGCCACCGGGGCCTCGTCCCCCAACCTGGTGATGTCCACCACCTTCGTGGCCGGCCCCGACGCCTCCTTTTCCATCGAAGGCTTCGAGGAGGGCTCGGGCTACGTCTACACCCGCTGGGCCAACCCCACCGTGGCCCAGTTGGAGCGCAAGCTGGCCGACCTGGAGGGCGCGCCGGCCTGCGTGGCCTTTGCCAGCGGCATGGCCGCGGTGAGCGCCCTGTTTTTGCACCTGCTGCGGCCGGGCGACCGCCTGCTCTTAAGCGACGTGTCCTACGCCGGCACCGCCGAGCTGGCCAAGGGCCTCCTGCCCGAGCTGGGCGTGCAGGTGGAGCGGGTGGACATGTCCGACCTGGCGCTGGTGGCCCAAGCCCTGTCCCGGCCCGCCCGCCTGGTGTACATCGAGACCCCCTGCAACCCCATCCTGCGCCTGACCGACATCGCGGCCGTGGCCGAGTTGGCCCACGCCCAGGGCGCGGCCTTGGCCGTGGACTCCACCTTTGCCACGCCCGTGGCCACCCGTCCCCTGGAACTGGGCGCGGACTACGTGCTGCACTCACTGACCAAGTACATCTGCGGCCACGGCGACGCGGTGGGCGGGGCCCTCTTAGGCCCCAAGCCGGACATGGGCCAGGTGCGCAAGGAGATGCTGGTGCACGTGGGCGGGGTGCTCAGCCCGTTCAACGCCTGGCTGATCCTGCGCGGCGCCGCCACCCTGCCCCTGCGCATGCAGGCCCATGAGCAGACGGCCCTGGCCCTGGCCCGCTTCCTGGAGGGCCACCCCAAGGTGGAGCGGGTGCTCTACCCCGGCCTGGCCTCCCACCCCCAGCACGCCCTGGCCGCGCGCCAGATGGCCAACTTCTCGGGCATACTCACCTTCCAGGTGGCCGACGGCCAGGCGGCGGTGCGGGTGCTGGCCGAGCGGCTGCGGGTGATTCACTACGCCGTGTCCCTGGGCCACCACCGCAGCCTGCTCTTTTATATGCACACCGACGACCTGCTGGCCTCCTCCTTCCCCCTGAGCCCGGAGCAGGAGGCGGCCTACCGCGCCTATGCCGGCGAGGGCATCTTCCGACTCTCGGTGGGCCTGGAGGTCCCCGAGGACCTCACGGCCGACCTGGAGCAGGCGCTGCAGGGGCTGTAGAGAGGAGCAACCCATGGCCCGCCTGGAGGACCTACCGCCGGCCCTGGCCGCCCACCTGGCCGAGCTGCCCTGCCCCGAGTTCGCCTCCACCCCCTGGACCCCGGCGCCGCCCTTGGAGCGGGCGCGGGTGGCCCTGGTCTCCACCGCCGGCCTGCACACTCGCCAGGACGCGCCCTTCACGGGTTTCAGCGGCGAGTACCGGGTGATCCCCGGCGACGTAAAGGCCGCGGACCTGGTGATGAGCCACATCTCCACCAACTTCGACCGCAGCGGCTTTCAGCAGGACTGGAACCTGGTCTTCCCCCTGGACCGCCTGCGCGAGCTGGCCGCCGAGGGCGCCATCGCCTCCCTGGCTGGCTTCCATTATTCCTTCATGGGCGCCACGGACCCGGCCCAGATGGAAGGGCCGGCCGCCGAGATCGCTAGGCTGCTGCAAAAGGACCGCGTAAACGCGGTGCTCCTGGTGCCGGTGTGACCCAACTGCACGCGCGCCGTGGGCGGGCTCAGCCACTACCTGGAGCGCACCGGCCTGGCCACCACCCAGATCAGCCTCCTGCGCCTGCACAGCGAAAAGATCCGACCGCCACGGGCCTTGTGGGTGCCCTTTGAGCTGGGCCGCCCCCTGGGCGCGCCCAATGATCCGGCCCTGCAGAGAAGGGTGCTGCTGGCCGCCCTGGGTCTGCTGGCGGCCCCGTCCGGGCCGGTGCTGACGGATTTCCCCGAGGAGGCGCCTGCGGTGGCGGCAGAGGTGGAGGGCTGGGCCTGTCCCATATCCCTGCCCGCAGCCGCGGCGGAACAGGATCAGGCCGGAGTCCTGCGCCAGGCCTTGCTGCGCGAGGTGGGCCAGATGTCCACCTGGTATCAGGAGGCCCTGAAGCAGCGGGGCCGCACCACCTATGGGGTCAGCGGGCTGGAACCACTGGCTGTGGCCGAGTTCCTGGCCAGCATCATGGATGGCCGCACGCCGAACAATCCGCGGCCCGAGCTGAGCCTGGCCGGCCTGGCCAAGCTGGCCAGTGAGGACCTCAAGGCCTTTTACCAAGAGGCGGTGACGGCCCAGCCGGGCGGCGAGACCGACAGCCGTTGCCTCACGGACTGGTTCTTCGGGCAGACCGCGGCCGGGCGGGTGCTGCTGCGCCTGCGCAAGGTCATGGCGGCCAGCGAGGACCCCGAGATGCGGCTGGTGGGCCAGCGGCTCATGGTGCCGGCCTCCCAGGCCGCACGCAAAACCAAGAGCTAGAACGACGGCGCCTGTCCGGCGCGGTGCAGTTCCCCGCCCTCCAATTGTCTGGCGTTTATCAGACGCAGTTGACCTTGCCGGTCATGGACTCGATGTCCAGGCGCAGCACGCAGGCCCGGCCCAAGGCCTCCTCGGCCATCTCCGGGGCCTCGGGGCCCATGAAGCGCCGGGTCAGGGCCCCCAGCCCCTCCAGTCGCTCCGCCTCGTCATGCACCACCGACACCCGGCCGAAGCCAATTATGCTGCGGTAGCGGTAGTCCCACTTGCAGGGCAGGGGGGCCGGCACCGGGGCGGCGTCCACGGTCACCTCGAAGCAGACCCGGGGGTTGGCCTCCAGGTACCAGTGCTTGTAGCCCTGGTGGCCGGTGTGCATGTAGATGCGGCCCTGGTGAAACACGTAGTTCAAGGGCACCAGGTAGGGCTGGTCGTAGCGGCTCATGGCCAGGCGCAGCACCTCGCCCCGGCGCAGGATGTCCTCCAGCTCCGCTGGCTGCCGGAGCTGCTTCTGTGGCTTGCGCATCTCAACCATAGCGGGCCGATTCTGCCACAAACGCGGCGGGGTTACAACTCTTTCCCGCCGCCGGCCTAGGGATATATGCCGCGCAGCTTCAGGGCCCGGGCCACCCGGCTCACGCCCAGGGTCAGGGCCGCGGTGCGCATGTCCACCTTCTTTTCCTGGGCGATGGCCAGCACCTCGGCAAAGGCCTTTTTCAGGATGCCTTCCAGGCGCTGGGCGATCTCCTCCTCGCTCCACAGCAGGTTCTGCAGGTTCTGCACCCACTCGAAGTAGGAGACGGTCACCCCGCCGGCGTTGGCCAGGATGTCGGGCACCATGAATACCCCGGCCCGGTGCAGCACCTCGTCCGCGGCCGGGGTGGTGGGGCCGTTGGCGCCCTCGGCGATGATCTGGGCCTTGATCTTGGCCGCGTTGGCCGTGGTGATCACCCCGCCCAGGGCGCAAGGGGCCAGCACCTCGCACTCCAGCTCCAGCAGCTCGTCGTTAGTTATCTCGTCGGCCTGCACCTTGGGGCCCATGACGCAGGCATACTGGTCCTTGCAGGCCAGCACCTGCTCCACGTCCAGGCCGTCGGGGTTGTACACCGCGGCCTTGGAGTCGCTGAGGGCGATCACCTTGCAGCCGGCCTGGCTGAAGAAGCGGGCCGCCACCCCGCCCACGTTGCCGCAACCCTGGATGGCCACCCGCATGCCTGGCACCGGCACCCCCAGGTGCCTGGCCGCGGCCAGGGTGGTGATGAACACGCCCTTGCCCGTGGCCTCGAAGCGGCCCAGGCTGCCGCCTAGCTCCAGGGGCTTGCCGGTGACCACGCCGGGCACGGTCTGGCCCTTGAGGATGCTGTAGGTGTCCATGATCCAGGCCATGACCTGGGGGTTGGTGTAAACGTCCGGGGCCGGGATGTCCCGCTCGGGGCCGATCACCGGCGATATCTCCCAGGTGAAGCGCCGGGTGAGGGCCTCCAGTTCGCGGGCGGACATCTGCTTGGGGTTGCACTGCACGCCGCCCTTGGCCCCGCCGAAGGGGATGTTGACCACCGCCGACTTCCAGGTCATGAGCATGGCCAGGGCCCGCACCTCCTCCAGGTCCGCCTCGGGGTGGTAGCGGATGCCGCCTTTGTAGGGGCCGCGCACGTCGTTGTGCTGTACGCGGTAGGCATTGAAGATGCGCAGGCTGCCGTCGTCCATCTTCACCGGCACGTGCACGGTGACTTCTTTGTTGGTGACCAGCAGCCGCTCCACCAGCCAGGGCTCCAGGTCCATGTACTTGGCGGCCACCTCCACCTGCCGGCGGGCGGCCTGCGCCGGGCTCAGGCCGTCGGCCATTGCGCTGCTACTGTCCATGCCTCTATTCTCCTATGCCTTGCGGAACAAGTCCGCGCCCGCTCTTTGTTGCCCGCGGCCCCTGGGCCCGTGCTAACCTGAAAGGCCACGGGCCTGGACCAACACTATTTTAATGCAGGAGGCGGACATGAGCATAGTGCGGGCCGCGGTGGTGCAGGACGCGCCAATGGTCTTCGACCGCGAGGCCACCCTGGCCAAGGTGGCGGAGCTGACCGTCCGGGCCGCCGGCCAGGGGGCGCAGTTAGCGCTGTTTCCCGAGGCCTTTGTCTCGGCCTACCCCAAGGGCCTGGACTTCGGGGCCCGCATGGGCATGCGCAGCACCCAAGGCCGCGAGGACTTCCGCCGCTACTTCGACAGCGCGGTGCGGGTGCCCGGCCCGGCCACCGAGGCCCTGGGCGCCGCGGCCAGGGAGAACGGCCTGCACCTGGTGATCGGGGTCATCGAGCAGGACGGCGGCACCCTCTACTGCACGGCCTTGTTCTTCGGCCCGGACGGCCGCCTGCTGGGCAAGCACCGTAAGCTGATGCCCACGGCCCTGGAGCGCCTGGTATGGGGATTTGGCGACGGCTCCACCCTGCCGGTGCTGGACACGCCCCTGGGCCGGCTGGGCGCGGTGATCTGCTGGGAGAACTACATGCCCCTGCTGCGCATGTACATGTACGCCCAGGGGGTGCAGCTCTACTGCGCGCCCACGGCCGACGACCGCGACACCTGGCTGGCCTCCATGCAGCACATCGCCAAGGAGGGCCGCTGCTTTGTGCTGAGCTGCTGCCAGTACCTGACCCGCGGGGACTGCCCGCCGGAGTACGCGGCCATCCAGGGCGACGACCCAGCCACGGTCTTGATGCGCGGAGGGAGCTGCATCGTGGGGCCCCTGGGCCAGGTGCTGGCCGGCCCCGACTTCGACGGCCCCTGCATCTTGACTGCGGACCTGGACCTGGACGAGATCACTCGGGGCAAGTACGACTTCGACGCCGCCGGCCACTATGCCCGGCCGGACGTGTTCCGCCTGCTGGTGAACACCGCGCCGGCCCTGCCGGTGAAGACCACGGCCGGGCCCGAGGTCTTCAAGGACTAGGCCGGACGCTGATAGCGGACCGCAGCGGCTATTCCAGCCGGTCCAGGTAGGTGCCGGCCTTTTGGAGGGCCTGCACCATGCGCTCGATGGTTATGCGCTGGGGATCATAGTAAACGGTATTGATCTCGCGGGAGCCGGAAAAGCCCCGCTCCACCTTGGTCACGCCGGGCAGCCCCTCCAGGGCCGCCTTGCCCACGTCGTATCATTGGACATGGAACACCGCCTTGGCCTGGGCCGCCGCGGCGGGCGCGGCCAGGGCCAGTCCCACGGCCAAGGCCAGGCCCAGGGCCGCCAGCCTCGCCGGCCAGTTCGGCTTGCGCATCTTGCCCTCCCGTCTGCCTAGGACAAGGCCTTTATGCTGTAGACGTACTTCACCCAGTCGTCGCCGTAGTGGTCGCCGGCCACCACCCGCAGGGGAAAGCCGTGCTTGATCGGTAGCGGCACGCCGTTGACCTCATAGGCCAGGAACACCTTGTCCGCCAGCACCTCGGCCAGGGTGAACTTCTCGTACTTCTCCAGGCTGGCGCCCCGCGGACCGCGCACCTCGATGTACTTGGCCATCTTGTGCAGGCCGGCCTCCTTGAGCAGGGCGCCCAGGGAAAATCCCTTGTAGCGGGCGTAGTAGGAGAACACCCCCGGACAGATCAAGAGCACCTTGCGCTCCAGCACCGGCCGGGCCTTCACCTGGGCCAGGTCCAGGCTGAGCTGGTTCTGCACCAGGCCGTCGACCTGCAGGCGCCAGGTCTTCAGGTCCGTCTTGTAGTTGCTGATGCCCATGGTGCCGAACTGCTCGATGGGCGTAATGGCCAACTTGCTGGGGTCCACGTAGGCCGGGTTGTAGCCGGCCAGGTCCGTGGCCTTGACGTGAGTCCCCAGAACGCGGCGCTTGGTGGCGGCCCAAACCAGGCGCGGCGCCGCGCCGACGGCACTCAATAAAAAACCAGCGCCCCCCACGAACTTGAGGGCCCTGGCCAGAAAACTCCTGCGGCTGTGCATTATGCCGGGCTGTCCTTGTCCACCCCGCTTGCCCTGGGCGTCCGACCCTCCCCGCCGGCCGCCAGTCATTAGACAAAATTTTAACAGCTTATGGCTAGGGATTCCAGGGCCGCCTGGGCCGCGCCCCACAGCCCGCTCTCCTGGTTGCTCATCAGGAACACGGGCAGGCGCGCCAGCAGCCGGGAAAGGCCGCCGCCCTGGCGGAACTCGCGGCCGAACTCGGGGTGGGTCACCAGGACTGGGGCGTGGGCCGCCAGGCCGCCGGCCACGTAGACCCCGCCCAGGGCCAGCACGGCCAGGGCCCATTGCCGGCAGGCCCGGCCATAGAACCGGGCCATCCAGCGCAGGGTCTGGCTGTCTTGGCCCAGCCCGGCCGCCACTGCCGCTGGCTCCTGGTCCTGGCCGGTGAGGAACTGGTGCAGGCAGCGCAGGCCCCGGCCCGAGACCACGGCATCGCCGCTGGGCAGGGCCTCGCCGGTCTGCTCGGCCAGGAAGCGCTGGTACTCCAGCTCGCGCTGGCCCACAAAGGCGAAGGCCGCGTGGCCGTACTCCGAGGCCAGGGCGCGGTGCCTGCCCGGCCCCTCGGGCAGCAGGGCGGCGTGACCCAGGTTGGAGCCGGCCCCGATAACGGCCAGAGCCGCGCCGTAGTCCACCTCGCCCGCCAGCACCGGCTGGGCCTCGTCGGCGATGGGCGAGCGGCAGGCATAGGCCTGGGCCGCGAAGTCGTTGACCAAGAGCACCGGCCCCTGCCCCAGCCGGCTCCGGTCGCGGGACAGGTCCACGTCCCAGGCAATGTAGGGCGGCTGGCAGTACACGCCGCGCTGCACCGGCCCAGGCAGGCCCAGGGCCGTCACCGCGGCGTCCTTAGGCTCCAGCCCCAAGCCGCTATCCTTCAGTTGGGCCAGCAGGTCGGCAAAGGAAGCCGCCTCCTGGGTCTTGAGCCATACGCTGTGCACCAGGCGCAGCTCCGGGCCCTGGGCTTCGAAGCGGGCGAAGCGGCTGTTGGTGGCCCCTATGTCCGCGGCCAGGATGTCGGCCATGCCTTTGGTTCCTTTTGTTGCCAGGTCTAGGATTCTTCCTTACCGCAGGCCCGGCCCTTGGTGTGGAAAAAGAACTTCAGTCCGCTCTTGACCGTATCCGAGAACAGCTTGGGCGCCATCACGTCGCCGGCTACTCGCTTGTTGATCTCGCCCAAGGTGGGATAGGGGTGCACCGCGCCGGCCAGGCTGGAGAGCTTCACCCGGCCGCCGGCCACGGCCACCCACTCGCCTAAGAGCTCGCCGGCCCGGGGGCCCAGTATCTGCACGCCCAGGGGCCGCTCGTCCTTATCCAGCAGCAGCTTGAGACGGCCCAGGCCCTCGCCCTCGGCCAGGGCCCGGTCATTGGCCGCGAAATCCTCGCTCCATAGGCTGTACTTCACCCCGGCCCTTTGCGCTGCCTTCTCGTTCAGGCCCAGGGAGGCCAGTTCCGGATCGCAGTAGGTGCACCAGGGCAGGAAGGTGTAGTCCACCTTGCGCGGCACCCGGAACACCGCATTGGCCAGGGCCACCCCGGCCTCGTAGCCGGCGGCGTGGGTAAACTGATAGGCGCCGGTCACGTCCCCGGCGCCGTAGATGTGCTTCTGGCTGGTGCGCAAGCGGCTGTCCAGGACCAGGCCCCGCGGCGAGTACTCCACCCCAGCCGCCTCCAGGTGCAGGTCCTCCAGGTTGGCCCGCCGGCCCAAGGCCACCAGCAGCTTCTCTGCGCTGAGGGTCTGCTCCTGGCCTTGTTCGTCGGCGACGGTGAGCCGAGGGCGGCCCTGGCTCTGGGAAGCGGAGAGCACCTTGCGGTTCAGGTAAAATGTCACCCCCTCCTCTTGCAGCCGCTGCATCACCAGGTCCGCCAGGTCCTGATCCTCCTTGCTGAGTATCTGGCCGCTGCGCTGCACTACGTTGACCCGGCTGCCCAGGCGGCAAAAGGCCTGGGCCATCTCGATGGCAATGGGCCCGGCCCCCAAGATCAGCAGGGACTCGGGCAGGCTGGGCAGGGAAAATATCTCGCGGTTGGTGAGATGGGACACGCCCTCCAGACCGGGCACCGGCGGGGCGTCCGGCGAGGAGCCGGTGGCGATGAGCCACTTGGCGGCCGCTATGCGCCGGCCTTCCAGCTCCACGGTGTGCTCGTCGATGAACTGCGCCTGGCCGAAGACCACCTCCGCGCCCAGGCGGCAGAAGCGCTCCACCGAGTCGTGCTGCTGGATGGCGGCGATCACCTCGGCGATGCGCCGGGCAACGGGGCCAAAGTCCACCGGCGGGGCCTGCACCGCGGGCAGGCCGTAGCGGGCGGCGTTATTCATCTGGTGGTACACCCGCGCCGAGCGGATCAGGGTCTTGCTGGGCACGCAGCCGTAGTGCAGGCAGTCGCCGCCCAGGGCCGTCTCCTTCTCGATGAGGATGGTCTTGACGCCCAACTGCGCTGCGCCGGCGGTCATGGTCAGGCCGGCGGCCCCGCCTCCCAACACCCCCAGGTCGTAGTCGAAGTTGGCCACGGCGCCTCCTTAGGTCCGGCTGATCTCCCCGCGCCCGCTGCGCCGCCGGTACCAGGCCAGCAGCTTTTTCATGGCCAGGGGGAACAGCCCCAGGATCACGAAAGAGATGATCAGCCCTGGCGAGAGGATGCCCGACAAGGAATTGATCTGGCCCAGCTCGCGGCCGGCGTTCACGTATACGGCGGTGCCGGGCAGCATGCCGATCTGGCTCACCCAGTAATAGGTCCATAGGGGCATCTTGGTCAGGCCCATGAGCAGGTTGATCACGAAGAAGGGGAAGATGGGCACCAGGCGCAGGGTGAAGAGATAAAAAGCCCCCTCCTGCTCTACCCCGCGGTTGATGGCCCCCAGCTTGTCGCCGAAGCGGGCCTGCACCCAGTTGCCCAGCACGAAACGGGCGAAGAAGCAGGCCAGGGTGGCGCCGATGCTGCTGGCGAAGGAGACCACCAGCAGGGTCCACCAGAAGCCGAACAGGGCTCCGCCCAGGAGGGTCATCACCGCCGCCCCAGGCAGGGAAAAGGCGGTCACCAGCACATAGACCAGGAAGTAGCCGCCCAGCGTCAGGGCCGGGTGCTGGGCGTAGTAGGCCTGGAAGCGTACCTGGGAGGCTTTGATGTAGCTGAGGGAGAAGTACTGGTGCAGGTCCAAGAGCCAGAAGGCCAGGGCCGCGGCCAGCACCAGGGCCACCACCGCCAGCCTTTTCCAGAGACGTTTGCCCATGGCCGCTCCTCTACGTCCAATCGTCTCCGGCGCCGGCCCCCCTGGGGCGGCGGCCGCGCCTTAACTATAGCCTACGCAGAATGTCCCCCCTCGGCAAAGCAGAACTTTAGCGTACCGGACGCCGCCTAGGGTTTGGGCGGCTTGGCCGGCCAGAACATGGGCAGGCCGCCAGCGCGGAATTCGGCGATGATGCGCTGGCCCTGGGGCCCGGTGACGAAGTCCAGGAAGGACCGGGCCTGCTTGACCTTGACCTTGGGGCAGCGGGCCGGATTGACCATCATCACCGAGTAGGGGTTCTTTAAGAGGTCCTGGTTGCTGACCAGCTCCACCAACGCGATCTTGCCCACGCTCTGGTACTTGCGGTAGGTACCAATGTCGCTCAGGGTGTAGGCCTTGAGCTCGTCGGCCATGGTCAGGATGGCGCCCATGCCCCGGCCGCCCTCCTTGTAGGCCGGCCAGTCGGTCTTGACGCCGGCCGCCTTCCACAGGCTCCGCTCCTTGATGTAGGTGCCGGAGTTGTCGCCCCGTGAGAGGAAGGGCGCCTTGGCCTGGGCCAGACGCTTGAGGGCCTCGGTCACGGTCAGGCCCTTGATCTTGGCCGGGTCGCTGGGCGGACCCAGGAGCACGAAGTAGTTGTGCGCCAGGGGCCGGCGGTCCACGCCGAAGCCCTGGGCCACGAAGCGTTCCTCGCGGTCCGGGGCGTGTACCAGCACCACGTCGGCGTCGCAGGCCCGGGCAATGGCCAGGGCCTTGCCAGTACCCACCGGCATGTAGTGCACGGTGATACCGGTGGCCTTGGTGAAGGCGGGTATCAGCACGTCCAGCAGGCCGCTGTTGGCGGTGCTGGTGGTGGTGGCCAGCACCAGGCGTTCGGCGGCCAGGGCCGGCGCGGCCAAAAGCAAGGCGACCAACAACATGACCAGGGCTCGCATACGCATGGCGCAACCTCCTTGAGGGCGGCCTTCTATGCCAAAAATGACTACAGGCTAATGTTAGCAGGCGACCGGAGGGGCGGAAAGCCGATTTTAGGCGGCGCGACTAGGTCACCAGGCGGCCGCGCTCCAGGGCCACCACCCGCTGGGCCAGGCGGTGGGCCTGCTCCCGAGCGTGGCTAACCAGGATCACGGTGCAGCCCTGGGCGGGCAGGCCGGCAATGACCCGCTCGAACACGGCCGAGCTTTCCGCGTCCAGGTTGGCGAAGGGCTCGTCCAGGAGCAGGGATCGAGGCCGCAGCACCAGGGCCCGGGCCAGGGCCACCCGCTGCATCTCGCCCCCGGAAAGCCGCCGGGCCCGCCGGGGCCCGAAGCTGGCCAGGCCCACCTGGGTCAAGGCGGCCTCGGCCCGCTGGCCGCGCTCGGCGCGGCCCACCCCGCGCAGGCGCAGGCCGTAGGCCACGTTCCTGAGCACGCTGGCGTCGAACAAATAGGCCTGTTGGGCCACCAGGGTTATCTCCCGCCGCAGGGTGGTGAGATGCACCCCGGCGTGGGTCACCTCCTGGCCGGCGTAGAACAGTCGCCCCTGGTCCGGGGCCAGCAGCAAGGCCAGGATCTGCAGCAAGGTGGTCTTGCCGGCGCCGTTGGGCCCTTCCACGGCCGTGGTCTGGCCAACGGCAAAGTCCAGGCGTTCGATGTTCAGGGCCTCCTGCCCCTGAAAGCGCTTGACCACCCCGCGCAGGCTGAACAGCGGCTCGGCCACGTCTTTCTCCTAGCGCCAGCGCATCTGCAGGTGGTGGATGGCCAGGTTCACGGCCAGAGCCAAGACTAGCAGAAATATGCCCAGGGCCATGCCTTGGGCGAAGTCGCCCTTGCTGGTCTCCAGGGCGATGGCGGTGGTGAAGGTGCGGGTGTAATGGCGGATGTTGCCGCCCACCATGATGGCCGCGCCCACCTCGGTGATCACCCGCCCGAAGCCGGCGGCCAGGGCGGCCAGCACCGCAAAGCGGGCCTCGCTCAGCACCGCCCAGGCGGCCTGGAAGCGGGTGGCGCCCAGGGTCAGGGCGGTGGGGGCCACCCGGCTGTCCAGGGTGGTCACCGCCGCCAGCACCAGGGCGGTGATGAGGGGGAAGGCCAGCACGGCCTGGGCCAGGACCATGGCCGAGGGGGTGTAAAGCAGCTCCAGGCCGCCCAAGGGACCGCGATGGCTCAAGAGGCCGTAGACCACCAACCCCACCACCACCGTGGGCAGGGCCAGCAGGGTGTTGAAGACCACCACCAGCAGGCGCTTGCCAGGGAACTCGTTCTGGCCGATCAACAGGCCCAGCGGCACCGCGGCCAGAGCGGCCAGGGCCACGGCGGCCAGGGACACCCGGAGCGAAAGCCAGGCGATAGCGTAAACCTCGGGGTCAAACCCCACCAGCAGGTGCAGACCCCGCGCCACCCCGCCCACGAAAAAGTCCAAGCGCCACCTCGTCCGGCCCTAAGGCCGCTCGATGATTATCTCCAGGCGCCGCGGCTGGTCCATACCCTTTAGCTCCTGGAGCAGACCCTGCACGGTGCTGGCCACGAGTTGCTGTACAAAGGGTTTGGCCTTGAGCTCCTGGCCATCGGCCAGAATGCGCACGCGGATCTGTCTCTCCTGCTTTTGCTCGGGCATGGATACTCCTGTCAGGCGGGGTTCACTTGCGCAGCCCGGCCATCTCCCGGGCCACTTCCTTGCGGGCCTTCTCCACCAGGGCTCGGGCCTGGTCCTCCAGCTCCTGGTAGCGCTCCATGAGCCGCCGGGCCTTTTCGGTCAGGCGCACCGCCCGCCGCCCCTCGGGGGTGCGCTCCACCAGGGGGAAGCCCAGGCGCTCCTCGGAGGCCTTGATGCGGCCCCAGGCGGCGCGGTAGCTCATGTTCAGGTCCCGGGCGGCGGCGGCCAGGGAGCCGCTCCTGGCCACGGCCCGCAACAGCTCCTGCCGGCCCTCGCCGAACAGGACCCGGCCGTTTTCTTCGAGCCACAACTTAAAGTGGATGTCCACCTCGCCCTGCCTCCCGCGGCCGGCCGCGACCGCCGGCGCGCAAAAAAACCGGGGGTGCGTTTGCCCTTACCCGCTTGTTAAGTCATTATTGACATGTCAAAGTTGTCAGAGCAATATCCTAGGCGCATTTTCCACCAAGGATGGCCTTGGAACAAGAGGCGGCATGAAACCGTTTTTCCAGGTGCAGGACGTAGCTCAGGTGCACGCCCTGGCCGGCGCCCTCTCCCCCCTACCCGCCGAAGAGGCGCCTCTGGACCAGTGCCTGGGCCGCAGCCTGGCCCAGGACCTCAAGGCGCCCCACGACCTGCCCGGCTTCACCCGCGCCACCATGGACGGCTTCGCGGTGCGGGCCGCGGACACCTTCGGCGCCGGCGAGGCCAACCCCGGCTATCTGCAGCTGGTGGGCGAGGTGCACATGGGCCAGGACCCGGCCTTCAGCCTGCGGCCGGGCCAGTGCGCCCGCATCGGCACCGGCGGCATGCTGCCCCAGGGCGCGGACGCGGTGGTGATGCTGGAGCACACCCGCCAACTGGACCCGGAGAGCGTGGAGGTGGCCAGTTCCCTGGCGCCTGGGGCCAACACCCTGGGCCCCTCTGACGACGCGGCCCAGGGCCAGGTGCTACTCCCCGCCGGCCATTGGCTGCGTCCCCAGGACCTGGGGCTCCTGGCCGCCCTGGGCCAGGAAAGGGTGGCCGTGGTGCGTAGGCCAGTGGTGGGCATCGTCTCCACCGGCGACGAGGTGGTGCCCACCTCGGCCCAGCCCGGACCGGGCCAGGTGCGGGACGTGAACACCTACACCCTGGCCGCCCAGGTGCGCCAGGCCGGCGGCCGGTCCCTGCCCCTGGGCCTGGTGCCGGACCAGGCCCCGGCCATCAAGGCCGCCGCCGCCCGCTCGCTGGAGTCCTGCGACCTGACCCTGCTCTCGGGCGGCTCCTCGGTGGGCGCCCGGGACTTCACCCGCGAGGTGTTCCTTTCCTTCCCCGGCGCCGAGCTGCTGGTGCACGGCGTGGCCGTGAGCCCGGGCAAGCCCTTCCTGTGGGTGCAGGCCGGGGTGCAGCATTTGCTGGGTCTGCCCGGCCAGGTGGCCTCCTGTCTGGTGGCCTTTTATCTCTTGGTGGGGCCGATCCTGGAGCGGCTGCAGGGCCGGCCGGCCCTGCCCTTCGCCCGCTTCCCCCGGTTGCCGGCAATGCTCGGCCGCAACCTACCCTCGGCTCCCGGCCGCGAGGAGTACGTCCGGGTGGCCCTGGCGCGCGAGGGCCGTGTCTGGCGGGCCGCGCCCCTGTTCGGCAAATCCGGCCTGCTCACCACTCTCATTCAGGGCCAGGGCCTGGTGCGGGTGCCCAAGGACAGCGAGGGCCTGTACGCCGGCGATGAGGTGGATGTGCTGCTGTTTCCCTGAAGGTGGGGCATGAAACGAAACGTCTACCTGAACATGATGCCCTTGGCCGCGGCCCGGGAGAAGTTCCTGGCCGCCTTTGACTGGCCGGCCCTGGCCGGGGTGGAGGAGATAGCCACTGCCGAGGCCCTGGGCCGGGTCACGGCCCAGGCGGTCTTCGCGCACTACTCCTCGCCGGCCTACCACGCCGCGGCCATGGACGGCGTGGCCCTGCAGGCCAGCGACACCTACGGGGCCAGCGAGGAGCACCCCCTGCGCCTGGCCCTGGGGCCCAAGGCCAGCTTCATCAACACCGGCCAGCCCCTGCCCCTGGCTAGCAACGCGGTGGTGATGATCGAGCAGGTGCACCAGCCCAGCGAGGGCGAAATCGAGCTGCGCGCGGCGGTCTTCCCCTGGCAGAACGTGCGCAAGGTGGGCGAGGACATGGTGGCCCAGGAGCTCATGTTCCCCCACCACCACCGCCTGGGCGCCGCGGACGTGGCCGCCCTGCTCACCGCCGGCGTGTTCCGCCTGCCGGTGCTGCGCCGGCCCCTGGTGGCCATTATCCCCACCGGCCTGGAGCTGGTGGATTGGCAGCAGGCCCAGGAGTCCCAGCCGCCAGCCGGCACCATCATCGAGACCAACTCCCTGCTCCTGGCCGGCCTGGTGCGCGAGGCCGGCGGCGAGCCCCTGGTGCTGCCCCTGGTCAGCGACGATTTTCCGCTGATCAAAGAGGCGGTGGCCCAGGCCCTGGCCTCCCCGGTTCATATGGTGGTGCTCAACGCCGGGGCCTCGGCGGGCAGCAAGGATTTCAGCGCCCACGTGATCAGCGAGCTGGGCCAGGTGCTGGTGCACGGAGTCACAGTGATGCCCGGCAAGCCCAGCATCCTGGGCCAGGCCCAGGGCAAGCCGGTGGTGGGCAGCCCCGGCTACCCGGTCTCGGCCTGGGTATGCTTCGACCAGTTCATCGCCCCGGCCCTGGCGGCCATGGCCGGCCAGCCGGCCCCGGAGCGCGAGCGCCTGGAGGTGGTGCCGGCCCGCCGCCTGGCCTCCAAGCTGGGGCGCGAGGAGTTCCTGCGCGTGCACCTGGGCCGGGTGGGCGAGCGGGTGGTGGCCTCGCCGCTCAAGCGCGGGGCCGGGGCCATCACTTCCCTGACCCGAGCCGACGGCCTGCTGCGCATCCCGGCCGACAGCGAGGGCCTGGAGGAGGGCCAGCCGGCCGTGGCCGAGCTGCTGGGCCCCCGGCGGCGGGTGGAGGACACCCTGGTGGTGGTGGGCAGCCACGACGTGACCCTGGACCTCTTAGGCGACCACCTCAAGCGCCTCGACCCGGCCCTGCACCTGTCCTCTTCGCACCTGGGCTCTCTGGCCGGGCTCATGGCCATCCGCGACGGCCGCTGCCACCTGGGCGGCACCCACCTGCTGGACCCGGCCAGCGGCGACTACAACGTCAGCTACATCAAAAAGCACCTCAAGGGCCTGCCGGTCCGCCTGGTGACCCTGGCCTGGCGGCAGCAGGGGCTGATGCTCAAGCCAGGCAACCCCAAGGGCATCGCCAGCTTCGCGGACCTGACCCGGCCCGAGGTGACTCTGATCAACCGCCAGGCCGGCAGCGGCACCCGGGTGCTGTTGGATTACCACCTGCAGAAGCTGGGCCTGGACCCGGCGGCCATCAAGGGCTACGACCAGGAGGAGTACACCCACACCGCTGTGGCCGTGCAGGTGCTGGCCGGCGGCGCGGACGTGGGCCTGGGCATCCTGGCCGCGGCCCGGGCCCTGGGCCTGGACTTCCTGCCCCTGATGCAGGAGCGCTACGACCTGTGCATCCCCCAGGCCTTCTGGGACGACCCGCGGGTGGAGGCCCTGCGCCAGGTGTTGGCTTCGCCGGAGTTTCGCCGGGAGGTGGAGGCCCTGGGCGGCTACGACGCCGCGCCCATGGGCTCTATCGCCTGGGAGGACTAGGCCGTGTCGACATTTACAATAGCCAAAGGTATATGGCCGCTACAAGCACGAAGGCCAAGTATGAGGAGGCCAGCTTATCGTAGCGAGTAGCGACCCTCCGGAATTGTTTGAGCTTGCCGTAC
>JBFMFU010000036.1:0-38042 GCA_040751985.1 Thermodesulfobacteriota bacterium
CACGCCGAAACGGCCTGATCGGGGGGCAAGGAAGAGGCCTATACCGGAGTCTTCTCCTTCATTGATAGCCCCAAAAAGGGAAAAATCGAGGCGAGAAATTAAACACGGAATTTATGCATCGGCCTCATATTATTTCACATTCAACTAAGTCGGATAATTCTAGAATTGAGGCCCCGCAAACAAAAAATGAACAGGGGTGATGCAAGCCTTGCCTAGCTCCATAGCACCAGAAAGTGCCATTTCAGAGGTGCAATCTGTGCCAGCTTAAAAATGCGTTCAGGAAAAGTGCCATCTAGCCGGTGCATTTTGTGCCAGCTTACAAATGCGTTCAGGAGAAGCGGCGAAACAAAGCGGCAATCAACGAACAAGGGGCTAGGCCTTTCAGCCTAACCCCTTGTTATTTTTGGTGCGCCCGGGGTGATTCGAACACCCGGCCTACGGATTCGTAGTCCGGCGCTCTGTCCAACTGAGCTACGGGCGCCTGTTCGCCGCCGCCCGGCGGCAAGTGGGCATTATAACAAACCTCGAGGGATTGGCAAGGGCCAAGTCCTCGCATCCTCAGGCCAGTTCGGCCACGGCCTGGCGCACCAGGCCGGCGATGTCCAGGCCCTGGGGGCAGCGGCGCTGGGCCTCGCTGTAGTCCAGCTCCAGCAGACGCTGCGGGTCCTGGGGCAGGGCCGCGGCCAGGGTCTCCCGAGCGCGCTGGGGCTCGCCGAAGCTGCGCAGATACATCAGGCTGCGCATCACCTCGGCCACCGGCGCCTGGCCGGCCATGGCCTCCTCGCAGATGCCCGCGCAACCGGCGCAGTAGCCCTCCCGGGTGGCCTGGGCGTAGCGCTGCAGGGCCTGGCGGTCGCTGGCGCTGAGGCGGGGGCGGCCCAGGGCCGTGGCGGCGTTGGCCATGAGCACCGTGATGCTGGTCATCTGGGAGCAGATGGCGGCGATGCGCTGGTCCTCCCACACGGCGGCCATCTTGGCCTGGTAGGGGGTGAAGCCTTTCTTGAGGAAGCGGCCGGCCAGCTGCAACTCCCCCTCGGTGTCGTCGGCCACCGGTCCGCCGCCCTGGGTCTTCATGGCGGTCAGGCCGATGCCCGCCTTATGGCAGGCCGCCATTGCCTGCTGCATGGCCTTGGTGTGCATGATGCGGTAGTTGTAGGTCATCATGATGCCGTCGATCCAGCCCAGGGGCGCGGCCTTGTACAGGCACTCCTCCATGTTGCTGTGGCTGGAGAAGCCGAAGAGCTTTATCTTGCCCTCCTTCTTCATGCGCTCGGCCCAGCGCCGAATGTCCGGGCTGTTCACCTCGCTAATGTCGCTGATGGCGTGCACGAAGAACAGGTCCACGTGATCGGTGTTCATTCGCTTGAGCGAGGTGTTCAGCTCCTCGCTGAGGCCGTCGGGCGAGCGGCGGGTGGACTTGGTGACCAGGAACACCTGGGCCCTGGTCTGGGGGTAGCGGGCGAAGAAGCGGCCGATGCCTTCCTCGCTGCGGCCGCCGGAGTAGCTGTAGGCCGTGTCCCAGTAGTCCACGCCCAGACGCAGGGCCTGGTGCAGCATCAACTGGTTGCTGACGATATCGAAGATGCCGCCCAGGGACAGGGTGGCCACCTGCACTCCGGTGCGGCCGAAAGGCCGGCGGGGCACCTTAATCGAGGCGGCCGGGCCTTCGGCGGCCAAGGCCGGGGGCAGCGCCCCCGCGCCCGCCAGCAGCGAGCCGGCGCCGGCGGCGCCCAATGCCTTGAGGAAGCCGCGCCGGGATTGACCTTTATATTGATCGGACATGTCCTTTTTCCTCCTGTCTTACGCGCCCGCCGGACCGGGCCGGGACGCGGGTAGTGGCTGAGGTCTTATTTCAAGAGCAGCGAGTGGCTGCGCTGCCGGCTGGCGTTCTCGGCCGTGACCCGGATGGCGCGCAGGCCGCTGACCGGGCACTCGTGCTGGCAGATGCCGCAGCCGATGCAGCGGGCCGGGTCCACGTAAGGCTGCTGCAGACGCACCAGCACGCTGACCTTCTGGCCGGGCGCGGGCGTGCGCCAGCCCTCTAGCCGGGCCAGGAACAGGGTGTCGATGGTGTTGGCCAGGATGCGGGCCTGTATGCCGTCCTGGGCGCGGCAGTAGTAGTCGCCGGTGCCCAGGGCCCCGGGCTTGAGCCCGCCGGGGCTGACCGTGATCTCCCCGCCCTGGGCGCGGGTCACGCCCAGCCCGGGCAGCACCGGGTTGAACTGCACCCTGGTGAAGATGGCCTTGGGGCTCACCGGGCAGTTCTCCTGGCAGACGATACAGGGCCGGTCCATGGCCCAGGGCAGGCAGCGGCCGCGGTCGATGAAGGCGGTGCCCAAGCGGATGGGCCCCTGGGCGGCGAAGGGCCCCTGGCCCAGCTTCTCCTGCACGCTGATGGGCCGGATGGCTGCGCTGGGGCAGACGTGGCCGCAGGCCACGCAGCGCAGCTGGCAGCCCGAGGTGCCGATGGTCATGTTCAGCACCGGCGTCCATAGGGCCTCCAGGCCGAAGCTCAGGCCGGCCGGCTGCAAGACCCCGGTGGGGCAGACGCGCATGCACTGGCCGCAGCGCAGGCAGCGGGCCAGGAACCGGCTCTCGGCCAGGGCTCCGGGCGGCCGCACCAGGCGCGGGTCCCAGTCCGGGCCCAGCAGCCCGCCCAGGCGCAAGAGCGGCGGGGCGGCCAGGCCGGTGCCCAGGGCGGCCAGCACCCGCCGCCGGCTCAGGTCCGGGGCCTGCTCGCCAGCGGCCGAGGGCGCGGTGCAATAGTCGATCACCTGGTCCGGGCAGACATCCAGGCAGTTGAGGCAGAGCACGCACTCGGCCGGCTGGATGACGCCCTGAGGCCGGCAGGCGCCCTCGCAATAGGCGTCGCAGGCGGCGCAGGAGGAGCACTCGGCCTGGGTCTTGCCCACCCGCCACAGGGAGAAGCGGCCCAGCAGGCCGAACAAGGCGCCCAGGGGGCAGACGAAGCGGCAGTAGAAGCGGGGGAACCACAGGTTCAGCAGCAGGGACGCCAGAAACACGGCGCCGATCAGGGCCGCGCCCTGGAAGTAGCGCGCGTCCGGCCAGGCCAGCCGCAAGGGCGCGTCGGCCAGGGGCAGCAGCACCAGGTTCATTGAGCGGGTCACCAGGGGGATGGGATCCAGCAGGCCGGCCAGCAGGCTGGCGCCCAGGGGCCCGCCCCGGCCCAGCAGCAGGCTGTAGCCCAGCCAGAGCGCGCCCAGCACGCCGGCGGCCAGCCAGAAGGAGCGCCCTCCCCTGCCCCGGCGGGTGGCGGCCAGCACCAAGGCCATGAGCAGGGCCCCGGCCAGGGCCGCCGGCCACTGGACCTGGCCCAGGCGCAGCAGCAGGTCGCTCATGGCCGCGGCCAGGAAAAAAGCCAGCAGGAAGTACTTGATCATCTGGGCCCGGCGGGGGGCGTTGCGGGCCACGCGCTCCTTGAGGCTCTTGTTGCGCGAGCCCAGCCAGCCCACGAACTGGTGCATGGTCCCGAAGGGGCAGAGCCAGCCGCAGAAGAAGCGGCCCAGGATCAGGGTCAGCACCAGCGTGGCCAGACCCCAGAGCAGGCCAGCGAAGATGGTGCCGGTGGTCACCAGGGTCAGCAGGCCGGTGAGCGGGTCCAGTTGCAGGAACCAGTTCACCGGCCAGCCCCGGAGCTGCCACCAGCGCTCGCCCAGCGTGGCCGCCAGGCAGAACCAAAGGAACAGGCACAGAAAGAAGACTTGGCTGATGCGGCGGACCGTGACGATGCGCATTCCTAACCTAATTCCACCCGCAGCGGCTTGAGGTCCAGGGCGCCCACCCCGGCCGCGACGGCCAGGCCCAGATAGGGCACCTGGGCCGGGGTCAGACCCAGCAGGCCCACGGCCAGCGCGTCCACCGCCACCTGGTCCGTGCCCAGGATCAGGGTGTCCGTGGGCTTGATGTCCTCCAGGGAGCCGCCGGTGGGGCCGTTCTTGACCAGGGAGGCCACGCCGTCGGCCACCGCCAGACTGGGCGTGACCAGCCGGCCCAGCTCGGCGATGATGCCGTTGATGTCCTGGTGGAAGATGTTGCGCCGGCCGCCCAGCAGGCCGTACCAGTTCTTCATGGTCACCGAGGCCCGGGAGCGGTGGTGGTCCTTGACCGGCGCCAGGCCGATGAGCTTGTTGACGCCCTTAAGAGGGCCGTAGAGCAAGGGCCAGTCCTTGATCAGCCGTCCGCCGGCCAAGCTGGTGGGCTGGAAGGCCTCCGCGCTGGGCAGCACCACCTGGGCCCCGGCCGCGCGGGCCGCCGGACCGATGCCGCTCAGCTCGAAGCAGGAGGCCGGGTCGTTGATGGGGTTGTCGGTGACCACCACCCGCTTGGCCCCGGCGTCCAGGCACAGGCGCACCATCTCAGTCACCAGCTCGGGGTGGGTGGTGGCCCCCAAGGCCGGCGGGCTGGCGAAGGCCGCGTTGACCTTGAGCGCCACCTGGTCGCCGGGCTGCACAAAGGCCTTGATGCCGCCCAGGGCCTCCAGGCCGGCGCGCAGGGCCGGCACCCGGTGGCTGCCCTTGACCAGGGCCACTTTCTGGGCCTGGCCGGGCACCGCGTAGCTGGGCAGCTTGACCTGGGGCCCGACTTCGCCAGAGCCCAGCGGCCCCTGGCCGTCATAGGCCCGCCAGCCCAGGACGCCGGCCGCGGCCAGGCCCAGGCCGGCCAGGCCGGCCCGGCGTAGGAAATCGCGGCGGTCCATCTCCTCCGGCGGCAGCAGGGGGCTCACGGCTTGGCCTCGCTCAGGCGGGCGCGCAGCAGCCGGGCCAGGGCCAGGGTGGCGGCCTGGTCCTCGGCCCCGCGCACGCCGGCCAGGAAGGGCCCCTGGCTGAACACCAGTTCCCAGGTGCCCATGATCTCCACCAGGCGGGCGCCAGGCAGGCCTGCGGGCTCCGGCGCCTGCTTGCCGCCGTTATCAAGAAGGAACTTGACGTAACCCTGGGCCGCGGCCTGGGCCACGGCCGGGTCGGCCCGGCGGGCCAGGAAGGCCATCAGCTCCTGGGGCCCTCTCGGATAGGTGGCGATGTACACCCGGTCCAGGCCGGCCAGGCCAAAGGCGTCCTTGGACAGGAGCACCACGCTGTTGGCCTGCAGGCCCTGGGGCGGGAACAGCTCGGCCTCGCTGGCGGCGCTCTTCTTGACGCCCTGGGCCTGGGCATAGGCCTGGGCCGCGTCCAGCACCGCCTTTTGCAGGGCCGGCGTGGCCGCCGAGGCCACCACCTCCAGGTAGTCAGACCCGTTGGCCAGGTACACCGCGTTGCTGGTGCGGTAGGCATTCTGGGTGATGGTGAGGGGCACGGCCCCGGCGCGGCGCTGGGAGCTGAACACGCTGTAGGCCGCCTCGGCGGACCTCATGCGAAAGAGGAACACCTCCAGCCAGGCCGCGCTCTGGCCGGTCAGGGCGTAGCGCCGGGCGTAGAGGCGCTCGAAGCCAGCCGCCAGGTACAGCTCGGCCTTGCCGTCGATCTTGTCCGATAGGGTGTCGGGGCCGAAGGTTTGGCCCGCGTCCAGGGGGCTCAGGCCCGGCAAGCTGAGGCTGGCCAGGGGCCCGGCGCCTTGGCCGGCGCTGGAGGCCAGGCGGCCCCACTGGGTCGGATCGTAGCGGAACTGCTGCCAAAAAACGCCGGCGGCCACCACGGCCAGGACCAGCAGCAACACGGCTCCCACCATGGTTTGGCTGCGGCCGGGCTGCGCGTGGGCGGGGGACATATATCCCTGGCGCGTGAGGGTATTGGCGGCCGGCGGGAGGCCGGCCTGCTGGCAGAAATTGTTACCAGGAACCGGCCCGCTGTCAACGGCCGCCAAGGCCGCTTAGTCGGCCTGGGCAGGGGCCGCCGTGCCGGACTTTTTGCGCCGGGGCCGCCGGCGGCGCTTCTTGGCCGGCGGGGTCGCGGCCTCGACCGGGCGGAGGGCGCGCTCCCGGGGCGGCCTAGCCGAGCGGCCCGAGCGCCGGCGCTCGCCGCCGCTGCCGCCGCTGCCGCCGGGGCGGGCCCGGCGCGGGGGCCGGCGGTACTCTGGGGTGTCGTCGGCCAGAAAGAGGTCGTCCTCGGCGAACAGCACCGGAATCTTATGGCCCAGGAACTCCTCCACGTAGGGCAGGTGGGTGGCGTACTCGTCGCAGCAGAGGGTGATGGCCTTGCCCAACGCCCCGGCCCGAGCGGTGCGGCCCACGCGGTGCACATAGTCCTCGGGGTCGGCGGGCACGTCGTAGTTGATGACGTGGCTGACATCCTCGATGTGCAATCCACGGGCGGCCACGTTGGTGGCCACCAGTATCTTCAGCTGGCCGCTCTTGAAGTGCTCCATGAGCTTGAGCCGCTTGACCTGGTTGATGTCGCCGCTGATGCCCTCGGCCGGGTAGCCATGGGCCTGCAGCTTATAGGCCAGGCGGTCCACCGCGCGCTTGGTGTTGGTGAAGATCATCACCCGCGTCCAGTCCTCATGCTTGAGCAGGCCCAGGAGCAGGTTGAGCTTCTCGAAGGAGGAGCAGTGATACAGCTCCTGGGTCACCTGGCTCACGGTGCGGGTCTGGGGCACCACCGACACCTTGCGGGGCAGGTTCATGAACTCGTAGGTCAGCTCCAGCACCCGGTAGCCCAGGGTGGCCGAGAAGAGCATGCTCTGGCGCTTGTCGTAGGTCGGCAGCCGGCGCAGAATCCAGCGCAGGTCGGCGATGAAGCCCATGTCGAACAGGCGGTCGGCCTCGTCTATCACCAGATACTTGATGTGCCGTGGATTGAAGACGCCCTGCTTGGCGTAGTCGATCAGCCGGCCCGGAGTGGCCGCCACCAGGTCCACGCCCTCCTTGAGGGCCTGGGCCTGCTTGCGGTAGTCCACGCCGCCGAACACGGCCAGCATCTTCAGGTCCAGGTGGCGGCCGATGGCCTGGGCGTCCTGCAGTATCTGCAGGGCCAGCTCCCGGGTGGGGGAGATGATCAGCACGTTGGGCTCGCCCGGGGTGCGGTGCTCATCCCGCAGCAGATGGACGAAGATGGGCACCAGGAAGGCCGCGGTCTTGCCGGTGCCGGTCTGGGCCTCGCCGGCCACGTCCAGGCCCTGCAAGCCCAGGGGGATGGCCTTCTCCTGGATCAGGGTACAGCGTTCATAGCCGGACTCGTGCAGGCCCTTGAGCAGGGGCTGGGGCAGGTCGAAGTCGGCAAAGGGGGTGCCCACCGGGGCCTCGGGGGAGGGTTGGTCGGGCTGACTGCTGGCGCTGGTTACATTTTCTATTTTTTTCATGCGGATGCAAGTCTATCCGCCGCCGCCATTTATGGCAAGGGGCTCAGCGCAGGTAGTGTTTATCCGTGATGTCCGTCCAGGTGCGGCAGTGGGCCCGGGCGCAGTCGATGGCCTCGGAGGTGTAGACCATGCGGCCGTCCAGGAAATATATCCAGTGCGGGGTGCCCTTGGCGTGGCTCCAGCCGATCTCGCTCAGCCCCAGGGTGACCATGCCGGTCAGGACCCGACCGGTGGCCTCGCTGGGTCAGGTGGGCGCCTCGGGCACCATGGTGTACTCCATCACCAGGTAGTCCCGCTTGTGGCCGGGGAAGCGCACCCGTTTGATGTGCTCGGGCTCGCCCAGGGTTTTGGCCACCTGCACCGGCGTCATGCCCGGATGCAGCTTGGCGAACTGATCCTCGGCCGTGGCCACGCAGCCTGCAGCCAAGGCCAGAGCCAGCAAAACCAACCCCAGTCTTAAGCGCATGGCACCGCTCCCTTAAGCTCTTTTGCCTTTCGCCGGCCGCCGCCCCTCCGGGCGCGCACCGCTACCAGCTCGGCGGCGATGGCGATGGCGATCTCCTCGGGCGTCTCGGCCCCGATGTCCAGACCGATGGGCGAATGCACCCAGTCCAACTGCTCCTGGCGGAAGCCCTCCTGAAGCAGAGCCTGGTAGATAAGCTCCCGCTTGCGCCGCGAGCCGATCATGCCCACGTAGGCCGCCGGCTGGCGCAGGCACTGAGCCAGCACCTCCTTGTCGTACAGGTGGCCCCGGGTGACGATGACCAGGTAGGCCTCGCTGCCCAGCTCCTCGCCGGCCAGCACCTGGGACAGGCCGCGGTTCCAGATCTGCTCGGCCTGGGGAAAGCGCTCGCGGTTGGCCCACTCCGGACGGTCGTCGGCCACCACCAGGCGGAAGCCGGCCAGCCTGACCAGGGGGGCCAGCTTCTGGGCCACGTGGCCGCCGCCGAAGATGTAGACCACCGGGCTGCTCAGGATGGGGTCCAGGAAGACCAATCCGGCCCCTGGAGACGGACTCAGGTCCAGCAGGCGGGGCGGTTCCTGGGGCCGGGCCTGCTCCAGAAAGGCGTCCAGGCGGCCCCGGAGATCGGGCGGGCCGGCCAGGGAGCCCAGGCTGGCTCCCCCCTGCACCAAGAGCAGCTTGCGGCCGGCGGTGCCGTTCACCGGCCCCGGCGCCACCCAGGTGGCCAGCAGGGCCCGGCCGCCCCGGGCGGCCACCTTGGCCGCCTGAGCGAATATCTCGGCGGCGGTGGGGTCGCCGGCGGTGAGGGGCTCCAGGTACACGTCCATGGTCCCGCCGCAGATCATCTCGCTGTCGGCCGCGTCGCGGCCCTGCAGGCGGAAGCTCAGGTTCAAGGCCTGACCCTGGGCCAGGGCGCCGCGGGCGGCCTCTATCACGTCGGCCTCGAAGCGCCCGCCGCCGATGGTGCCCCAGAAGCTGCCGTCCGGGCGCACGAAAAAGCGGGTGCCCAGCGAGCGCGGAGCCGAGCCGCGCTGGCTGATGATGGTGGCCAGGCACAGCTTGCCCCCGGCGGCCAACTCATCATGAACCGTGCGCAAGAACTCCAGCAAGGCGGTGTTACTCCTATGGGCCGATCCTCAACGCGGCCCTGGTGCGGGACCCACCCCTAATATAACTCATTTTGTCTGATTTGGCCGCCGGGAGGTACCGCAGCCGGCCAGGGGGCCGGGAGCGCTCAGGCCGGCTGCGGGGCCGGCGGGCGGGCCACCAACACCGAGCAGGGGGCCCGGCGCACCAGCTTCTGGGCCACGGAGCCGAACACCGTCTCGGCCAGACCGCTGACCCCGGTGGAACCGATCACCACCAGGTCGGCCTTGCGCTCGGCCAGCAGCCGCGCCACCTCCCGGGCCGGGTCGCCCTCCAGCAGGATGGTCTCGGTCTGCACCCCCTGGGCGTGGTCCAAGTAGCGGCTCTGCAGCTCGTCCAGGCAGGAGCGGCGCAGGCCGTCGCGCAGGGCCAGGGTGGTCTGGTTCACGGCCATCTCGTCCAGCAGGGGGCTGGGGTTGACCAGGGGCGGCATCACGTGCGCCACCAGCAGCTTGGCCTGGTGCTGCCGGGCCAGGCTCAGGCCCTGGGCAAAGGCCGCGTCGGCTCCTGGGGAGAAGTCCGTGGCCACTACGATCAGATTAAATTGCATGGCCTGCCCCTCTATGGCGAGACGGGCGCCTTGGTCAACAGGAACTTGAGGTCGTCGTCGCTGAAGTAGATGCCCCCGCCCAGGAAAAAGGTGGTGTCGCCCTCCTGGCTCAGGATGTCGTCCACGCCGGCGCTGACGAAGAAGTAGCGCCAGAAGGAGTAATCGGCGGCGAAGCGCAGGTTTGGCCGGGTGTCGCTGCTGAAGCGGTAGGCCTCCAGGGTCAGCTTGAGGGCGTCGTTGAACAGGTGGTAGTCCGCGGCAAATCCGCCGGTGGAGGAAAAAATGCCCGCCCGCAGGGTCAGGTCGTAGAAGCGCTTGCCGAACTGCAGGTTCCAGGTAATGTCGTCGCGGTTGTAGGTGACGGTGTTGCGGTCCTCCTGGGTGGTGACGCCGCCGCGGGTGATGGTCTGGGTCTGGTCCGTCTCTGAGCGCCGGCCGCGGGGGTCGTCCACCACGCCCACCAGGAAGAAACGGTCGGCCCGGGGCTGCAGGCGCACGTTCAGCTCGCTGCGCACGGACGCCTGCTTGAACATGTAGTCGCCGCGGTAGCTTACATACACCTTCCAGGCGTCGGCCCTGGCCAGGTAGTCGTTGATGGAGGTAAGGGCCTCGTCGATCTTGGTCACCGTGGTGTCGTCGTTGACCAGCTTGCCGATAGTGCCCTTGCCCTGCTCTATCTTCTTGGCCACGTCCCGCAGGGAGGCCAGCACCGCGTTGAGGTCGTCCACGGTGCGGCGCTCGTTGACCAGGGCGCCCAGGGTGCCCTGACCCTTGTCCACCTTCTGTACCACGGAGGTTAGGGCCGCCACCGTGGTCTGCATCTGGGCGCTGGCCAGCTGGAAGTTCTTGATGGTCTCGCCGAGGGCCTTCTTGTTCTGGCTGCTGAGCTGGCTAAGATCGCCGGTGAAGCGGTCGATGTTGGCCATGATGCGGTCGAGCCGCTCGTCGTTGCCGGTCACCGCCTTGTTCAAGGCGGCGGTGAGCTGGCGCAGGTTGGCCAGGGTCTCGCGGATGTTCTGGGTGCTCTCCGGCGAGCCGATGCTAACCTTGAGGGCGGTGGTGATGTCCTTGATGTTGTCGGCCACCTCGCCGATGCGGGCCATGACCTGGTCCAGGTCCGTGGGCACCTTGGCGTTGGTCAGCCGTTCGCCGTTATTGATCTTGGGCGCGCCGGGGCTGCCCGGCTCCACGGCCACATACTTGTCGCCCAGCACGCCGCGGGTGCGGATGAAGGCCGTGGCGTCGGCGGCCAGGGGCACCTTCTGGCTAATGCGCATCACCACCCGGGCCTTGCCCTGGTCCAGCAGGATGTCGGTCACCTCGCCGATCTGGATGCCGGCCATCTCCACCGGCGCGTTCTTCTTCAGGCCCGTGGCCTGGTCGAACACGGCCCAGGTCTGGTAGCCCTCGCGGCCGCCCAGCTCGAACTTGCCCAGGCGGATGGTCATGTAGGCCAGGAGGGCCACGCCCACCAATACGAATATGCCTACTTTGGCCTCTGTGGAAACTCCCGCCATGCTGCCTCCGCTATCTGCTCGCGGGTTGTCATAGTATAGCGCACCCGGCCCCGCGGGAAAAAACCTATATCACCTCGATGGGCCCCTCGGCCCGGCCGTGGATGAACTGCTGCACCACCGCGTCGTCGCTGCTCTTTATCTCCTCGGGCGTGCCCTGGGCGATTATTTGCCCCTGGTAAAGCATGGCGATGCGGTGGGCGATCTGCATGGCCCCCTGTATATCGTGGCTGATCACCACCGAGGTGATGCCCAGCTTGGCCTGGGTGTTCATGATCAGACGATTAATGGCGTCGGTCATCAGGGGGTCCAGGCCGGTGGTGGGCTCGTCATAGAGGATGATCTCCGGCTCCAGGGCAATGGCCCGGGCCAGGCCCACCCGTTTGCGCATGCCGCCGCTAAGCTCGTCGGGCATCTTGTCCTCCACTCCGGGCAGGCCCACCAGGCTCAGCTTCTCGGCCACCACCTGGGTTATCTTCTCCGCCGACAGCCTGGTGTGCTCGCGCAGGGGGAAGGCTATGTTGTCCAGCACGTTCATGGAGTCGAACAGGGCCGCATTCTGAAACAGCATGCCGAAACGGCGGCGGACCTGGTTCAGCTTGCGATCGTGCATGGTCGTCATGTCCTGGCCGTCCAGGAGCACCTTGCCCTGGTCCGGCTTGATCAGGCCGATCATGTGCTTGAGCATCACGCTCTTGCCGCCGCCGGAGCGGCCGATGATCACCGTGGTCTGGCCCCGGGGAATGCCCAGGTTCAGGCCCCGCAGCACGTGCTGGCCCCGGAAGGACTTGTGCAGGTCCACCAGCTCTATGATGTTGTCGGCCATGGCGTCCAACCCTAGAACATGATCGCCGTGAGCACGTAGTCCGAGGCCAGGATCAGCACACTTCCCAGCACCACCGCCTCGGTGGTGGCCCGGCCCACGCCTTCGGCGCCGCCGGTGGTGTAGAAGCCCTTGTAGCAGCCCACCAGGGACAGGATCAGGCCGAAGAAGGAGGCCTTGATCAGGCCCATGCTGATGTCGGAGAACTCCATGTACTCGATGATCTTGGCGATGAAAATGCCGCTGTTGATGCCCAGCAGGTGCACCCCCACCAAGTAGCCGCCCACGATGCCCACGAAGTCGGCAATGATGGTGAGCACCGGCAGCATGACCACGCTGGCCAGCATCCGGGGCAGCACCAGGTACTGCACCGGGTTGACGGCCATGACGTACAGGGCGTCGATCTGCTCGGTGACCCGCATGGTGCCCAGCTCGGCGGCCATGGCGCTGCCCGCCCGGCCGGTGACCATGAGCGAGGTCAAGACCGGGCCCAACTCGCGGGTCAGGGCCAGGGCCACGGTGGAGCCCACCAGGCTCTCAGCCCCGAACAGGGAGAAGCCGTGGTAGCTCTGCAGGGCGAAGACGCCGCCGGTGAAGGCGCCGGTGAGGATCACCACGTTCAGGGACTTGACCCCCACGAACTCCATCTGCTTAAACACCACCCTGATCCGGAAGGGTGGCCGCAGCAGCCACAGCACGGCCTGCAGCAGCAACAGCAACAGCTCGCCGGCCTCGTCCAGCATCCGCAGGAAGATGCGACCCAGAAATTCGAACAGGCGCATGCAGCCATCTCCCCAAGCGGGGCCCGGCGGCCGGGGCCCCACGCTCTGTGCCAAATCCACTATAGGGGCCGTGCGCAGCGGGGTCAAGCGGCGATAGAGTAACCCCTGGCGGACGGCGCTCCGCACTTGACGTAATCCTGGGTAGTTGCTACGTTTGGCCCATGGGCCGGGGGGTGCCTTCTGGGCTGAGAGTTACCCGCCGAGCGGGCGGGGCGACCCCTTGAACCTGATCCGGTTAATGCCGGCGTAGGGAACGGCTCGCCAGTCGTGTTTGGCTACCCCCGCCAGCCAGGGCCGCGCGAGCAAGCGGCCCTGATTGTTTTTGGCGTGAGGAACTTATATGTCCCTGGCACGGGTACTCATAATCGCCGGCTCCGACTCCGGCGGCGGGGCCGGCATCCAGGCCGACCTCAAGGCCGTGGCCGCCCTGGGCGGTCACGCCATGACCGTAATCACCGCCCTCACCGCCCAGAACACCCGCGAGATGCGCGGGGTGCACCCCGTGCCCCTGGATTTCGTGCGCCAGCAGTTTAGCGCCGTCACCGAGGACATCGGCCTGGACGCGGTGAAGACCGGGATGCTGCACTCGACCGAGTTGGTGGAGCTGGTGGCCGAGCTGCTGGCCGGGGTCTCGGCGCCGGTGGTGGTGGACCCGGTGATGGTGGCCAAGGGCGGCGGCCGGCTGCTGGCCCCGGAGGCGGTGGCGGCCCTGCGCCGGCACCTGCTACCCCGGACCGCCCTGCTCACCCCCAACCTGGACGAGGCCGGCGCGCTGCTGGGTCGTCCGGTGCGCGACCGGGCCCAGATGGAAAAGGCGGCCCAAGAGCTGGCCGGCCTGGGCGCGGCCGCGGTGCTGGTCAAGGGCGGCCATTTGCCCGGCCAGCCCGGCGACGTGCTCTTCGACGGCCGCGACCTGCACTTCTTCAGCGCCCCGCGCCTGGACACCCCCCACACCCACGGCACCGGCTGCACCCTGGCCTCGGCTTGCGCCACCCTGCTGGGCCAGGGCTGGGACCTGGCCCCGGCCGTAGAGCGGGCGCGGCTCTTGGTGCGGCGGGCCATCGCCGGTGGCCTGGCCCTGGGCGCGGGGCACGGCCCGGTGAACGCCCTGGCCGACCTGGCCCCCCGTCTGGAGCTGGGGACCTGCCTGGAAGAGATGCAGCGGGCCCTGGACCGCCTGGAGGGCGTGCCGGGCCTGGCTGGGGTCATCCCCGAGGTGCGCGGCCAGTTGGGCTACGGCCTGCCGGGGGCGGCGGCGGCCGAGGAGGTCATCGCCGTGGCTGGGCGCATCACCCACATCGGCGACCGGCTCAAGGCGGCCGGACCGCCGCGCCTGGGCGCCAGCCGCCACGTGGCCAAGATCGTGCTGGCGGCCATGGCCCAGGACCCCGGCCAGCGCGCGGCCATGGCCCTGCGCTTGGACGAGAAGCTCATCGCCCGGGCCCGTGAGCTGGGCTGGAGCGTGGGCGAGTTCTCTCGCGCCCAGGAGCCGGCCGAGGTCAAGGCCCGCGAAGGCTCTACCCTGGAATGGGGCACCCGGCAGGTGATACAGCGCCTGGGCCGGGTGCCGGATTTGATATTCGACCGCGGGGAAATGGGCAAGGAGCCGGTGATGCGGCTGCTGGCCCGTGACCCTGAGGAGATAGTGGCCAAGCTCTTGAGGCTGGCCGGCAAGGAAGAGGCGCAATGAGCCAAACCCAACTGGAAGCCGCCCGCCAGGGGCGGATAACCGAGGCCCTGGCGCAGGTGGCCCGGTCCGAGGAGAAAAGCCCGCAGGAGCTGCGCGAGCTGGTGGCCGCCGGGCGGGTGGCCATCCCGGCCAACCCGGCCCACGCCACCCTGCAGCCCCGAGGCGTGGGCCAGGGCCTGACCGTGAAGGTGAACGCCAACATCGGCACCAGCCCGGACCGGGCCGACCCGGCCGAGGAGCGGGCCAAACTGGCCGCGGCCCTGGAGGCCGGGGCGGACGCGGTGATGGACCTGTCCACGGGCGGGGACCTGGTGGCCCTGCGCAAGCAGGTCTTGGAAAGCTGCCCGGTGCCAATGGGCACGGTGCCCATCTACCAGGCGGCGGTGGCGGCCGCGGCCCAGGACCGGGGCGTGGTGGACCTGAGCGCCGAGGAGATATTCGCGGTCATCGAGCAGCAGGCGGCCGAGGGCGTGGACTTCATGACCGTACACTGCGGCGTGACCCGGGCCGCCTGCGAGCACCTGCGCCGCGAGGGCCGCGTCACGGACATCGTGAGCCGGGGCGGCTCCTTCCTGGCCTGCTGGATGGTGGCCAACCAGGCCGAGAACCCGCTGTATGAGCAGTACGACCGCCTGCTGGAGATCTGCCGGGCCCACGACGTGACCATCTCCCTGGGCGACGGCCTGCGGCCGGGCTGCCTGGCCGACGCCACGGACCGGGCCCAGATCAGCGAGCTGGTCACCCTGGGCGAGCTGACCCAGCGGGCCTGGCGGGCCGGGGTGCAGGTGATAATCGAGGGGCCGGGGCATGTGCCCCTGGACCAGGTGCAGGCCAACGTGCAGCTGCAGAAGCGGCTGTGCCACGGCGCGCCCTTCTACGTGCTGGGGCCCCTGGTCACGGACGTGGCCGCCGGGCACGACCACGTGGCCTGCGCCATCGGCGGGGCCCTGGCCGCCTGGGCCGGCGCCGACTTCCTGTGCTATGTTACCCCCACCGAGCACCTGGCCCTGCCCGGTCCGGAAGATGTCTACGAGGGGGTGATCACCACCCGCATCGCTGCCCACGCGGCCGACATCGCTCGGGGCAACCCCCAGGCCATCGCCCGGGACCGGGCCATGGCCCAGGCGCGCAAGGCCATGGACTGGGAGGCCATGCTGGGCCTGTGCCTGGACCCCAAGACGGCCCGGGCCATGCGCGAGGCCAGCCGGCCGGCCGAGGAAGAGGTCTGCACCATGTGCGGCCGCTACTGCGCCATGAAGCTGGTCAACGAATACCTGTTCTCCGGGGACGACTAGACGTGGGAGGCGACTAGACGTGGCATTGGTGGTGTTCAGCGACCTGGACGGCACCCTGCTGGAGCACCACACCTACTCCTACCAGGCCGCCCGGCCGGCCCTGGACGAGCTGAAGCGCCGGGGCATCCCCCTGGTGCTGTGCTCCTCCAAGACCAGGGCCGAGCTGATCCCCCTGCATGCCGAGCTGGGCCTGAGCGCGCCCTTCATCGCCGAGAACGGCGGCGGTATATTCGCGCCCGCGGACTGCCTGCTGGCCGCCGGCGAAGGCTGGCAGGAGGCCGGCGGCGGCTGGCGCCTGCTGCCCATCGGCCTGCCCGTCGCCGAGGTGCGGCGGCGGCTGGCCGGCTTCCAAGAACGCTTGGGCGTCCGGGGCTTTGGCCAGATGAGTGACGCGGAGGTGGCCCGGCTCACCGGCCTGAGCAAGGCCCAGGCGGCCTGGGCCCGGCAGCGGGAGTTCAACGAACCGGTGCTCCTGGGCGACGAGGCCCGGAGCGATGAGTTTGCGGCCGCAGCTCAGGCCGCCGGGCTGTCGGCGGTGCGCGGCGGCCGCTTCTGGCATCTGCTGGGCGGCGGCGACAAGGGCAAGGCGGTGCGCCTGCTGGTCATTCTCTACGCCAAGCGCGACCCGGCCCTGGTCAGCCTGGCCCTGGGCGACGCGCCCAATGATCTTTCCATGCTGGCGGCGGTGGACCGGCCGGTGCTGGTGGCCCGGCCCGACGGCAGCCACGCCCCCCTGGATCTGGCGGGGCTCAGGCGCGAGCCTCTGCCCGGCCCGTCCGGCTTCAACCAGGCGGTGCTGGCCGCCCTGGCGGAGCTGGCCTAAGATGCCCGCATCCAGCCGGGGGGGCCAGGTGCTGCGCCTGCTCCTGGAGGGGCGGGGCGAGCGCTCGGGCCAGGACATGGCCCAGGCCCTGGGCTGCACCCGGGCGGCGGTGGCCAAGGCCGTGGCCTCCCTGCGCGAGCAGGGCTTTGACATAGAGGCCGCGCCTCGGCGGGGCTACCGCCTGGTGCAAGAGCCGCCCCTGGTGCTGCCGGCCCGGGTGGAGGCCCGCCTGGGCGCGGAGTCCCTGGGCCGGCCCCTGTACCACTTCCAGGAGATAGACAGCACCAATCTGGAGGCCCGCCGCCGGGCCGAGGCCGGCGCGCCCCACGGCGCCTGCCTGGTGGCCGAGTACCAGAGCGCGGGCCGCGGCCGCCTGGACCGGCGCTGGCTGGCCCCGCCGGGCACCTGCCTGCTCTTCTCCCTGATCCTGCGGCCCCGCCTGGGCCTACAGGAGGTCTTCGCTTTGAACAACCTGATGAGCCTGGCCCTGTGCCGGGCCCTGGAGCGCCATTGCGGCCTGACGCCGAGCATCAAGTGGCCCAACGACGTGTACCTGGACGGCCGTAAGCTGGCCGGCATTCTCACCGAGTTCACCAGCCGGGCCGAGGCCCTGGACCACGTGGTGCTGGGCGTAGGCCTGAACGTGAACCTCGAGCGGCGGCACCTGAAGGACCTGGGGGCGCCGGCCACCTCCCTGAAGCTGGCCAGCGGCCACGCCTGGGACCGGGCGCCGCTGCTGGCCCAGATACTGGACGAGGCCACGGCCCTGTACCGCGGCTTCCTGGCCGGCCAACACCAGGAGCTGCGCGCGGAGTATGAGCGCCGCTCGCTGCTACTGGGCCTGCAGGTGCGGGTGCGCGAGGGCGAGCAGGTGCGCAGCGGCTTGGCCGCGGGCTTTGCCGCCGACGGCGCCCTGCTGCTCCAGGAAGACGGCCGCACCGTGGCCATCCATCACGGCGACGTGAGCCTGCTGGCCTGGGAGGAGCAGTCGTGAGCGGGCTCTTAACCCCGGCCGCTCAACCCCAGCGGGTGCTCTTGGTGCAGCCCTATCTGCCGGCCCATCCCCTGATCGCCGACGACCCGCCCGAGTTCTCCCAGCCCCTGGGCCTATGCTATCTGGCCGCCGCGGCCCGGACGGCCGGCCATCAGGTGGCCCTGGCCGACCTCTACCTGGGCCAGGCCCAGGAGCCCCGCGCCCTGCGACCCTGGCTGGAGGAGCAGCGGCCCCAGGTGGTGGGCATCTCCGCGCCCTTCACCCTGCTGGCGCCGGTGGTGGCCGAGCTGGCCCAGGAGGTCAAGGCCTGGGACGATAGTGCGCAGGTGGTGGTGGGCGGGGCGCACGCCTCGGCCCTGCCCTCCCAGGTGCTCAGCGAGCCGGCGGTGGACGCGGTGTTCCTGGGCGAGGCCGAGGAGAGCTTCTGCGCATTCCTGGCCGGCGCGCCCCTGGCCGAGGTTGACGGCCTGGCCTATCGCCAGGGCGGCCGGCCGGCGCTCAACCCCAAGCTGCGCTGGATCAAGAACCTGGACGAGCTGCCCCTGCCGGCCCGAGACCTCTTAGACCTGCCGGCCTACTGGCGGCGTTCGGGCCGGGCCGGCCTGGGCCGCTGGACCAGCCTGGTCACCAGTCGGGGCTGCCCCTTCCACTGCGTGTTCTGCTCCACGCACACGGTCTGGGGCCGGCGCTGGCGGGCCCGCAGTCCGGAGAACGTTTTGGCCGAACTGAAGGAGCTGGCCGGCCTGGGCCTGGACACCATCAGCCTGGAGGACGACAACTTCAGCCTGGACCTGGAGCGGGCCGCGGCCATCTTGCAGGGTGTGATTGACCAGGGCCTGCGCTTCAGCTGGGCCACGCCCAACGGCCTGCGCGGCGACCGCCTGGACCAGCGGCTGCTGGACCTGATGAAGCGGGCCGGCTTCAGCCAGGTCAAGGTGGCGGTGGAGTCGGGCCACCCGCGCGTGAACCGCGAGGTGGTGCGCAAGAAGCTGGACCTGGCCAAGACCAAGGAGGTGGTGGCCCAGGCCGTGGCCCTGGGCCTGCCCACGGCGGCCTTTTTCGTGCTGGGCTTCCCGGAGGAGAGCCCGCCGGAGATGCTGGCCAGCATCTGCTTCGCCATGGAGCTGAAGGCCCTGGGCCTGAGCGGGGCCGACTTCTTCATGGCCACGCCCTACCCCGGCACCGACCTCCTGGCCCAGGCCCAGGAGCAGGGCCTGCTGCTCTTGAGTGAGGCCGAGCTGCCCTTTGCCAACGCCTTCTGCCCCAGCCTGTGCTCGCCCCAATGGGACGCGGATCTGCTCTGGTTCATGGTGCGCCTGGCCCGGGGGGCCTTTGACGGCCGGCCCGGCCTGGCCGAGCTTTTTGAACGCTGTCGCCACGAGGGCCTGGAGGCCGTGCTCAAGGAAGGCCGCGGCCGGGCCTCCTATGCGGTGGGCGGGCCCGAGGACGTGTTCATCCTGCAGGCCGGCTGGCATGGTCCGGAGCAGTGGGACCGGCCCGTGCGCTGGTCCAAGTCTTGCGGCGAGCTGGTGCTCTGGCCCCAGGGCCAGGAGCGCCTGGAGCTGACCCTGCTCAGCCAGCGGCCGGGCCTGGACCAGCGGCCCTTGAGCGGCCGGGTGCTGGCCGCCGGCCGCGAGCTGGGCGCCCTGTCCTTGCGCGACCCGGAGTGGCACACCCTGGCCTTTGACCTGCCGCCGGAGCTGCGCCAGGGACGCCTGCCCGTGAGCATCCAACTGGAGTCCGGCTGGTCGCCGGCCCGCGAGGGCGTCAGCCAGGATGAGCGGGTGCTGGGCGTGGCCCTCTGCCGGGTGGCGCTGACCAGCGGCCGGGCCAGAGGCGGCCTGCGCGCCGGCTTCGAGCGCCTTTTAGGACGTTAGCCCTCTCCCCTATTGCCAAGGCCACATCAGGCTGCTATATTGTCAACCGTTTTTAAAAGAGGTTGACAATCATGTCGGATAGTTTCACCCAACAGGTGCGGCAGGCGGCCCAGGCGGCCCTGGATGGCCAGCGGCCCGACCCGGAGCAGGCCGCGCAGTGGCTGGACCCCCAGGACCTGGACCAGCTGGCGGCCCTGCTGGAGGCGGGCAGCCTCCTGCGCCGGGCCAATCAGGGCGACGAGGTGGAGTTCTGCGCCATCGTCAACGCCCGCTCCGGCCGCTGCTCCGAGGACTGCGCCTTCTGCGCCCAGAGCGCCCACCACCAGACCCAGGCCGAGGTCTACCCCCTGCTCAGCGCCGAGGAGATCGTGGCCAGGGGCCGGGCCGCGGCCGCGGCCGGGGCCCAGCGCTTCGGCATCGTCACCAGCGGACGGGGCTGCGCCCAGGGCCAGGCCCTGGACGAAATCTGCCGGGCCGTGGAGGGTCTGCGCCGGGAAGGCCGGGTGGCCCCCTGCGCCAGCCTGGGCCTCCTGACGCCCGACCAGGCCCGCCGCCTGGCCGACGCCGGCCTGGTGCGCTACCACCACAACCTGGAGGCCGCGCCCAGCTTTTATCCCCGGATATGCAGCACCCACGCCCTGGCAGAGCGCGTACAGACCGTGCGCATTGCCCGCGCCGCCGGCCTGGAGATATGCTGCGGGGGCATCGTGGGCCTGGGCGAGAGCCTGGCCCAGCGGGTGGAGCTGGCCGCAGCCATCGCCGACCTGGAGCCGGACAGCCTGCCCCTGAACTTCCTGAACCCCATCCCCGGCACGCCATTGGAGCACCTGCCGCGGCTGACGCCCCTGCAGGCCCTGGCCGCGGTGGCCGTGTTCCGCATGTTCGTACCCAAAGCTCACCTGCGCACCTGCGGCGGCCGCGCCCAGGTGCTGGGCCGGCTCTCGCCCCTGATGTACCTGGCCGGCGGCAGCGCCACCATGGTGGGCGACTACCTCACCACCCAGGGCCGCCAGGCCAGCGAGGACCTGGCGGATGTGGCTGCCCTGGGCCTGCGCCCCGCCGCGCGCGCCGCGGGATAAAAGCCATGCCCACAACTCAGGAGATCATCGGCCAGGACCTGGCCCACCTCTGGCACCCCTTCACCCAGATGAAGCTCTGGCCGGGCGAGCCGCCCCTGGTCATCGAGCGGGCTGAGGGCAACTGGCTCATCGACAGCCAGGGCCGGCGCTATTTCGACGGCTGCTCCTCGCTGTGGGTGACGGTGCACGGCCACAACCACCCGCGCATCACCCAGGCCATCGCCGAGCAGCTAGAGCGCCTGGACCACTCCACCCTGCTGGGCCTGACCCACCCCGGCGCGGCCCGCCTGGCCGCGGAGCTGGCCAGCCTGGCCCCGGCCGGCCTGGACAAGGTCTTCTACTCCGAGGCCGGCTCCACGGCCGTGGAGATCGCCCTCAAGATGGCCTACCAGTTCTGGCAGCAGAGCGGCCGGCCCCGGAAGAAGCGCTTCCTGACCCTGGAGGGCGCCTACCACGGCGACACCATCGGCTCGGTGAGCGTGGGCGGCATACCCCTGTTCCACGAGGTCTACGGGCCGCTGTTGTTCAGCGCGGACCGCTTGCCCCAGCCCCACTGCCGCCTCTGCGGCCTGGGGCTCAGCCACCCCTCCTGCGACCTGGCCTGCGCCCAGGCCCTGGAGCCCATCCTGCGCGAGCAGGGCCAGGAGTTCTGCGCCCTGATCGTGGAGCCCCGGGTGCAGGGCGCGGCGGGCATGATCGTGCAGCCGCCGGGCTATCTGCGGCGCCTGGCCGAGATATGCCGGCGCTACGACGTGCTGTTCATCGCCGACGAGGTGGCCACCGGCTTCGGCCGCACCGGGGCCATGTTCGCCTGTGAGATGGAGGACGTACACCCGGACCTCATGTGCCTGGGCAAGGGGCTCACCGGCGGGGTGCTGCCCCTGGCCGCCACCCTGGCCAGCCAGCGGGTGTACCAGGCCTTCCTGGGCGAGTTTGAGCAGTTCAAGACCTTCTTCCACGGCCACACCTACACCGGCAACCCCCTGGCCTGCGCCGCGGCCCTGGCCAACCTGGAGCTGTTCGCCGAGACCCGCCTGCTGGACAAGGTGGCCGGCCTGTCCGCGCAGATGGCAGGGGGCCTGGCGCGCATTGCCCAGCACGAGCACGTGGTGGAGGTGCGCCAGCAGGGGCTCATGGCCGGCATCGAGCTGGTGGAGGACAAGACTCATGGCTGGGCCTATGCCCCTGGCCGGCGCATGGGCCACCAAGTGATCATGGCCGCCCGCGGCCGCGGGGTGATCATCCGGCCCCTGGGCGACACGGTGGTGCTGATGCCGCCCCTGGCTAGCACCCCCCAGGAGCTGGAGCACCTGCTGGCCGCAGTGGAGGCGTCCATCGTGGAGGTCTGCGGGGGCGGGGCGTGAGCCGGCCCACGGCCCTGGCCCTGCTGGCCCGGCGCGCCGCCCAGCGCGAGGCCCAGCACTTGACCCGGCGCCTGGTCTGCATTGGGCCGGCCAACGGGCGCTGGGTCACAGTGGAAGGCCGGTGCTGCCTGCTCCTGGCCAGCAACGACTACCTGGGCCTGAGCCGCCACCCGCGCCTGGCCCAGGCCGCCGACGAGGCCGCCCGCGCCTGCGGCAGCGGCTCCGGGGCCAGCCGGCTCATCTCCGGCACCCTGGAGCTGCACCTGCGCCTGGAGCAGGCCGTCGCCCGCTTCAAACAGGCCGAGGCGGCCCTGTTCTTCCCCACCGGCTACATGACCAACCTGGGGGTGATCTCCGGCCTGGCCGGCCCAGGCGACCTCATCGTCAGCGACCAGCTAAACCACGCCAGCCTGATCGACGCCTGCCGCCTGGCCCGGGCCTCGGTGCGGGTCTACCCTCACGGCGACGCGGAGGCGGCCGAGCGGCTGCTGGCTCAGGGCCCGGCCGAGGGCCTGCGCCTGCTGGTCAGCGACGGCGTGTTCTCCATGGACGGCGACCTGGCGCCCCTGCCGGCGCTGTTGGGCGCGGCCCAGCGCCAGGGCGCCCTGCTGGTCATCGACGACGCCCACGGCACCGGGGTCTGGGGCGCGCGCGGCCGGGGCAGCCTGGAGCACTTCGGGCTGGCGTCCACGCCGGAGACGGTGATGATCGGCACCTTCAGCAAGGCCCTGGGCGGGCTGGGCGGCTTCGTGGCCGGCGCAGCCGAGGTGGTGCAGACCCTGGTCAACGGCGCCCGCTCTTTTCTCTTTTCCACTGCGCCGCCGCCGGCCCAGGCCGCGGTGGCCCTGGCCGGCCTGGAGCTGGTGGACATGGAGCCCCAACGCCGGGATCGGCTGCACAGCTTGTCGGCTTTGCTGCGCGGGCTGCTGGCCGAGCAGGGCCTGACCCTGCTCAGCGACTCCGGGCCCATCGTGCCGGTGCTAGCCGGGCCGGCCGAGCGCGCCCTGGCCCTGGCCCGGGCCCTGTGGCAGCGCGGCGTCTTCGCCCCGGCGGTGCGGCCGCCCACGGTGCCCGAGGGCTCCAGCCGCCTGCGCCTGGCCGTGAGCGCCGCCCACGAAGAGGAGGACATGCACCTGGCCGCCCAGGCCCTGGCCGCGGCCATGCGAGAGGTGGGGCCGTGAGCGCCGGGCTGCTGGTGGTGGGCACGGACACCGGCGTGGGCAAGACCCTGGTCTGCGCCGGACTGACCCTGGCCCTGCGCCGGGCAGGGGTAGAGGCCGGCTACCTGAAGCCCGTGGCCTCGGGCTGCCTGCCCACGCCCGCGGGCCCGGCCAGCCCGGACGCAATGCTGGTGGCCCGCCTGGCTGGCCTGAGCGAGGAGCCGGCCGCCCTGAACCCGGTCTGCCTGGCTGCTCCCCTGGCGCCCCTGGCAGCGGCCCGGGCCGAGGGCGCCGCCGTGGACCTGCCGGCCGTGCTGGCCGCCTGCCAAGAGTTCATGGCGACCCGCGCCTTCACGGTGGTGGAGGGCGTCGGCGGTCTCTTGGTGCCCCTGGCGCCGGGCGCGACGCTGTTGGACCTGGCCGCGGGGTTGGGCCTGCCGGCGCTGGTGGTGGGCCGGCCGGGCCTGGGCACCGTGAACCACACCCTGCTCACCATTGATGCCCTGCGCGGCCGCGGCCTGGCCGTGCCGGGCTTCGTCTTCTCGGCCGCGGCGCCGCTGCCGGGCGACGACCCCTCCCTGGCCAACAACCCAGCCCTGGTCAGCGAGTTCTGCGGCGCGGCCTTCCTGGGCGCCCTGCCCTACCTGGGGCCCGAGGAGCAGCTCGATGCTGAGGCCCTGCACCAGGCCGTGCAGAGGCATCTGGATTTGTCGCTGCTGCCGCCGGTATTATGAACACCATGCTGCTGGACGAGTACCTACCGGCTTACGATGTGCGCGCCCGCTACGCGGCCAGCATGCCCGCCCCTGCGGAGCGGGTCTACCAACTGGCCCGCGACCTGGATTGGAGCGCTTCCCCCTTGGTGCGCGGTCTGCTGAAGCTCCGCGGCCTGGGCATGCCCGATCTGGAGCCCACCCTGAAGGGCATGCAAAAAGCGGGCTTTCTTATGCTGGGCGAAAAGCCTGGCCTGGAGCTGGTGGTGGGGGTAGTGGGACGCTTTTGGCGGCCCAGCGGTGGGGTGCAGCGGATTGACGCCGAGGGGTTCAAGGCCTTCGCGACCCCTGGCTATGCCAAAGCGGCGCTCAATTTTCTGGCCGTGAGCGATGGCAGGGGAGGGTCGGTGTTGAGCACCGAAACCAGGGTGCAATGCTTGGGGCCCCGGGCCCGCCGCCTCTTCCGTTTCTATTGGCTCCTCATTGGCCCCTTCAGCGGCCTGATACGCAAAGAGGCCCTGCGCCTGGTACGCAAGCAGCTAAGATCCTAGTCTTTCCAAAACTCCGGCAGGAATAACACCAGAACGGTGTACACCTCCAGGCGGCCCACGATCATGGCCAAGGAGAGCAGCCACTTGCCCAGGGCGGGCAGGTCGGCGTAGTGGGCCGCCGGGCCCACGGAGCCCAGCCCTGGGCCGATGTTGCCCAGGCAGGCGATGGAGGCGGAGAAGGAGGTGACCAGGTCCTGGCCCATCACGGCCAGGCCCACGCCGGTTAAGAGGAAGCAGGTCATGTACAGGCCCATGAAGCCCCACACCGAGCTGACCACGCCCCGCTCCAGGCTGCGGCCCTCCAGCCGCACCGGCGCCACCACCCGGGGGTGGATGAGGCGGCGGAACTCGGCCCGGGCCTGCTTGAGCACCACCATCACCCGCATCACCTTGGGCCCGCCGCCGGTGGAGCCGGCCGAGCCGCCCACGAACATCAGGCCCACCAAGAGGGCCAGGCTGATGGGCGGCCACAGCGAGTAGTCGTCGGTGGCGAATCCGGTGGTGGTCAGGATGGTGGCGGACTGGAAGGCCGCGTGGCGCAACGACTCCCAGGCGTCGCGGCCGGCGAGGAAAAACAGCCCCCCGGCGATGACCAGGGCGCAGCCGCCCCACAGGGCCATGTAGAAGCGCCACTCCTGGTTGCGCCACCAGGCCCGCCACTGCCGCTGCCAGAACATCTGAAAGTGCAGGGTGAAGTTCATGCCAGCCAGGATCATGAAGATGGTCACCACCACCTCCACGTAGTGGCTCTTGAAGCCGGCGATGGAGGCGTTCTTGGTGGAGAAGCCGCCGGTGGCCATGGTGGCGAAGGACTGGCACACCGCGTCGAACCAGCCCATGCCGCCGGCCATTAAGAGCAGCACCTCGGCGGCGGTTATGGCCGCGTAGACCTTCCAGAGCACGCTGGCGGTGTCGGTGATGCGCGGGGCCAGGCGGTCCGGGGTGGGGCTGGGCACCTCGGCCTTGAACAGCTGCATGCCGCCCACGCCCACGAAAGGCAGGATGGCCACCGAGAGCACGATAAAGCCCATGCCGCCCAGCCAGTGGGTCAGGGCCCGCCAGAACAGCACGCACTTCTGGGCGCCCTCCACGTTGGGCAGCACGCTGGCACCGGTGGTGGTGAAGCCCGACACGGACTCGAAGACCGCGTCGGTAAAGGTGACGAAGTCGCCGGTGAGGTACAGGGGCAGCCCGCCCAGCACCCCGGCCGCGGCCCAGGAGATGCCCACGACGGCCATGCCCTGGCGGTGGTTCAGCTCCCGCTGGGTCGGGTCACGGAAGAGCCAGAAGAGGATGGCCCCCAGGCCCACGCCCACGCAGGAGGCGACGGCAAAGGCCACCCAGCCCGGCTCGGAGTAAAGCAGGGCCACCCCCATAGGGGCCAGCATGGTCAGGCCGGTGCCCAGGCACAGAAGCCCCACCAGGGATACTACATAGGCCAGGCCCAAGTCACACTCCCGTTAAAGCCGGCGCAACGGCGCGCGGCTTGCCCGGATATTTCATGAAGGCCGGGCGTCCGGCTTCGCCAGCCACCGCCAGACTGTGTTGCCGGCTTCGCTCGCGCCTCGATGTAGCTTTGGCTACAACTGCGGCGCTCGCTCGCCAGACGCCTTGTCTGCCGGCGGCTGGCTGTGCCGGGCTAGGGTGCGAACCACACCCGGCAGATTGCAATGATTTTTCTTAATCGCCGCTCAATAAAGTCTAAACAACAATACCGCCCCGCCCTCATAAAATATCCGGGCTAGAAATACTCCAGGCTGACGGTGAGAAGCTTCTCCACCTTCTTGAGCACCTGGCGAGTGACGAAGATCACCAACTGGTCGCCGGGGCGCACCACCGTCTCGCCGGTGGGGATGTGCACCTCGCCGCCGGTGATCACCGCCGCCACCAGCGAGCCCTGGGGCAGGTTCACCTGGGCCAGGGGGCGGTTGACCAGGGCCGAGGTCTCCTGGGCCTCCACCTCGATGACCTCGGTGTTCTCGTCCTTGAGCGGGGCCACGGCCAGCACCTTGCCCCGGCGCAGATGGCGCAGGATGGCCCCCACCGCCGCGAAGCGGGGGCTGACCACCAGGTCCAGGCCCAGGGAGCTGACCAGGGGCACGTAGCCCAAGTGGGCCACCCGGGCGATGGTGCGGCGCACGCCCATCTTGCGGCCCAAGAGGGCTATGAGCACGTTCTCCTCTTCGTCGTCGGTCACCGCGGCGAAGACATCGGCCGCCCCGACGTTTTCCTCCTCCAGCAGGGCCAGGTCGGTGCCGTTGCCGTGCAGGACGGTCACGTCCTCCAGCTGGTCCACCAGGCCCTCGCAGCGCAGGGGGTCGCGCTCGATGATGCGCACCTTGATGCCCCGCTGGGTGGCGCCCACGGCCACCAGGCGGCCGATGGCCCCGCCGCCCACCAGCACTAGGTTGCGCACCGCGTGGCTCTGCAGGCCGAAGTGCTCCACCACCTGGTCGATGTTGCTCTTCTGGGTGACCACGTAGGCCAGGTCGTCGGAGAGGATCAGGTCGTTGCCGCGGGGGATGATCACCTGCCCGCCGCGCTCGATGGCCACCACCAGGAAGCGGGGGCTGTCGGCCGAGCGCGTCTGGTACAGGGCGCAGCCCACCTGGTCGCAGGTGGCCGGAATCTTGAGCCCCAGCATGGTCACCTTACCACCGGCGAAGTCAGTGACGCTGCTGGCCGCGGGCACCTCCAGGAACTGCAATATCTGCGCGGCCACCTCCCGCTCGGGGTTGATCACGGTGTCGATGTCCAGGCTGGCCGCGCCCACCTCCTCGAAGAACTCCAGATAGTCGTTGCTGCGCACCCGGGCGATGAGGGTGGCGCCGGGGGCCAGCAGCCGGGCGAAGCGGCAGGCGGTGAGGTTCACCTCGTCGCTGTTGGTGACCACCAGCACCAGGTCGGCCTGGTCCACGCCGGCGGTGCGCAGGACGGCCGGGCGGGAGCCCTCGCCCAACAGCGTCTGCACGTCCATCTGCTCGGAGATCTGGCGGATGCGCTCGGCCTGGTGGTCCACCACCACCACCCGGTGCCCCTCGCGCGAAAGCCGCAGGGCGGTGTGGAAGCCCACCTCGCCGGCGCCGATGATCAGGACCTGCAAAGCCCTCCTCCAGGCTGTTCTGCCTAAACAGCCTCGGGCCGCCTAGTTCAGCGGCCCGCCCCCAAAGCCTACCATCCGGGCGCGCCCATGGTCAACGCCCGCGCCTGTCCATCACCCGCGCCAAGAAGCCGGCCACGGCCTCCAGGAAGTGGCGGGTGTCGAACTGGGCGGCGTGCTCGGCCAGGGCCTGGGGCTCGAACTCGCCCAGGCGCCGCTCCAGCTCGTCCAGGGAGGCCAGCAGCGAGCCCACCTCCTGCTTGTGAAAGAACAGGCCGGTGGGCGGCCGGCCCTGGGGGTCGTCCAGGCCCACCACCGTCTCCAGGGCCCCGCCCCGGGCCAGGGCCACCACCGGCCGGCCGGAGGCCATGGACTCCACCGGCGTGATGCCGAAGTCCTCCTCGCCCGGGAACAGGAAGGCCCGGGCCCGGGCGTAGAGGCCGGCCAGGGCCTCGTCGCTCTGCCAGCCCAGGAACTTCACGCTGGGCCCGGCCAAGGCCCGCAGCCGCGCCTCCTCGGGTCCGCTGCCCACCACCAACAAGCGCCGGCCGCTCATGCTGCAGGCCTGCACGGCCAGGTCCAGGCGCTTGTAGGGCGCCATGGCGCTGACCACCAGGTAGTAGTCCTCCACGTCCGCGGCCGGGGCGAAGCGGGTGGTCTCCACCGGCGGCGGTATCACCTGGGCCAGGCGGCCGTAGTGGCGGGAGATGCGCCGGGCCACGTGCTTGGAGTTGGCCAGGAAGTGGTCCACCCGGGCACAGGAGCTGCGGTCCCAGCGCTGTAAGCGCGGCCGCACCAGGGGCATGACGTAGCGGGCCAGGCCGCCGCGGCCGGGGCCGAAGTAGTCGTCGTACAGGTCCCAGACGTAGCGCATGGGCGTGTGCAGGTAGCTCACGTGCAGGGCCGGGTAGCGGGGCAGCGCCCCCTTGGCCACGCAGTGGCTGGTGCTGATCACCAGGTCGCAGGAGGGCAGCTTGAGCGACTCCACCGCCCGGGGGAACAGGGGCAGGTAGTGGCGGTAGCGGCTCCGGGCCAGGGGCAGTCTCTGCACAAAGGAGGTGTGGATGGGCCGGTCCTCGATGAGCCGGCTCACCGAGCCCGGCAGGTGCAGCAGGGTGTACAGCGGGGCCTGAGGAAAGAGCCGGCACAGGGCTTCCAGCACCTTCTCGCCGCCGCGCATGCCGGTGAGCCAGTCGTGCACCAGCACCACCTTGAGCCCCTGCAGGGCCTGGGCCTTTTCGGGCAGCTCGGCCATGCTTAGCCCGGATATTTCATGAAGGCCGGGCGTCCGGCTGCGCCAGCCCCCGGCATACCGTGTTGCCGGCTTCGCTCGCGCCTCGACGTAGCTTTGGCTACGCCTGCGGCCCTCGCTTGCCGGCCGCCTTGTCTGCCGGCGGCTGGCTGTGCCGGAAGCGGGTACAAACCGTACCCTGCTAATGTCGGCGCCTTTTTCATAACCGCCTCTTGAATACTGGTTCGTTGTTTAATGCCACCCAACCTTCATGAAATAGCCGGGCTAGTCTCTCCACAGGGACCGGCGGTACACGGCCAGGGTGTCCCGGGCGGTCCGCTGCCAGGAGAAGCGGGCCGCCTGCTGGGGCCCGGCCTGGCGCAGGCGCCGGCGCAGCTCGGGCTCGGCCAGCACCCGGCCCAGGGCCGCGGCCAGCTCGGCCGGCGCGGGGTCAGTCAGCAGGGCGGCCGGGCCCACCACCTCGGGCAGGGAGGCCCGGTCGCTGCACACCAGGGGCGCGCCGCAGGCCAGGGCCTCCAGGGCCGGCAGGCCGAAGCCTTCGTATTGGGAGGGGATGACCACCGCCTCCGCCGCCCCGTAGGCCACGGCCAGCTCATCGTCGCTGAGGAAGGGCACCAGGTGCAGGTCCTCGCTGGGCCGGGTCCAGGCGGCCTGGCCCGGGCCCACTCCCACCAGCACCAAGGGCGGCACCGCCACCCCAGCCGGCGGGTTGTCCCGGAGCAGGCGGTGGGCCTCCACGGCCGCGGCCAGGTTCTTGTGCGGCTTGGGGTTGCCCACGGCCAAGAGATAGCGTGAGGGCCAGCCGGCCGGCGGGGCGGCCGCGCCCGCCGGCGGCCGGAAGACCGGGCCGGCGGCGATGGGCGTGACCACAATCTTCTTTGCCTCCAGCCCCAACAGCTCCACCAGGTCGCGCTTGGAGTTCTGGCTCACGGTGAGGACCGCCCGAGCCCGGCGGGCGGCCGGGGCCACCACCCAGCGGTAGAACAGGCGGTGGCGCGTCCCGTGGTCCTGGGGGAACTTGAGGTGGATCAGGTCGTGCACCGTGAAGACCATGGGCCCTTTGAAGCGGGCCGGCGGGGCGTAGAAGGGGCAGTGGTATATCTCCGGCCGCAGCCCGTCCAATATCTTGGGCAGAATCCACTGGCTGGTCAGGGAGTAGGGCCCCAGCTTGCAGACGATGGCCACCAGGCGCGGGTCAGAGGGCAGTTGCTGGGCGTCCTGGGGCCGGCGCACCAGGGCCCCCACGGCCAGCTCCGGCTCCAGCGCCAGCATGGCCCCTAGCAGTTCCAAGGCGTAGCGGGCCATGCCGTGCATCTGGCCGCTCAACAGGCGCAGGTCGTATATCAGCTTCAAGGTGGCGTCCTCGTTGCGTCGGCGGCCCCGGCCCGGGGCTCAGTCCCGCGGCAGGCGCGGCCGGCCGTTGATCACCTGGCGCACGGCGTAGATGGGCTTGCCCTGGGCCTCGTGATAGGTGCGCACCTGCATCTCGCCCAAGAGGCCGATGGAGATGAGCTGCACCCCCACGAACAACAGCAGCACGGCCAGAATCAGGCCCGGCTTGCCCCATAAGGGCTCGTGGAAGAAGAACTTGAGCACCGTGTAGTACAGGGCCAGGAAAAAGCCGGCCGCAAAGGCCCACAGGCCCCACAGACCAAAGATCTGGATGGGGCGGGTGGCGTAGGAGAGCAGGAACTTGACCGTGATCAGGTCCAGGAGCACCCGGGGGGTGCGGCCCAGACCGTACTTGCTCTTGCCGGCCCGGCGAGGGCGGTGGTTCACCTTGACCTCGGCGATGGACACGCCCATCAGGGAGGCGATGGCCGGGATGAAGCGGTGCAACTCGCCGTAGAGGCGCACGTTCTGGATCACCTCGGCCTTGAAGGCCTTGAGGGTGCAGCCGTAGTCGTGCAGGCGCACCTTGGTGATCAGGCTGATCAGGCCGTTGGCCAGCTTGGAGGGCAGCCGGCGGGTGAGGAACTTGTCCTGGCGGTTGTAGCGCCAGCCGGCGGCGATGTCGAAGCCCTCGTCCAGCTTGGCCAGCAGCTGGGGGATGTCGCGGGGGTCGTTCTGCAGGTCGCCGTCCATGGTGACCACGATCTGGCCGTGGGCGTGGTCGAAGCCGGCGCTCAGGGCCGCGGTCTGGCCGAAGTTCTTGCGCAGGCGCACCACCACGTCACGGGGCTCGCTGGCGGCCAGGCGGGCCAGGATGGCGAAGCTGTCGTCGCGGGAGCCGTCGTCCACGAACACCACTTCATAGTCCAGGCCGGTCTGGGTCAGGGTCTCGTGCAGCTCCTGGTGCAGGGCCTCCAGGTTCAGGGCCTCGTTGTACACCGGCACTACGACCGACAGATTCACCTTACGCCTCACCCGTCCAGGAATGCCTCGCCCGGCGCCGCGCCCGCCACCACAGGGCCAGGCCGGCCAGGGGGCCCAACAAGAGCGTCTCCCAGGCCAGGGCCTTGAGATCGTGGACCACCACGGCCCAGGTCAGGGCCCCGCGCTTCACGTCCAGGAATATAGCATGTTTGGCTGTGACGTGCTCTGGGGAAAAGGGCCAAAACAGGGGCAGGCCGATGGGCGGCAGGGTGTCTCGGGCGAAAAAATCCACCGCCAGATGGCTCAGATACACCGCCGCCCCGCACCAGGCCAGCAGCCAGCCCCGGCCGTAGCGCCGGCCCCAGAGGCCGCACAGGGACGTGGCCAGGGCCGCGGCCAGCAGGCTGTGGCTGGGGCCCTGGTGCCAGGGCCCGCCGCCTAGGAAGAGGCCGGGCAGGAAGTCCAGGTCCGGCAGCACCGCCACCGCCCCGAAGAACACCACGTCCCGCCAAGGGCCCAGCAGGGTGCGGCCGCCGCTGGCCGCAGTGCCCGCGGCCACCCCGGCCAGGATATGTCCCCAGGGCGTGGCCACGTCTATCTCCCGCCTGGAGCCGGGCTCACAGGTAGCCCTGCTCCTGGTACCAGAGATAGGTGTTCCGCAGGCCCTCGTCTATGCCCACCCGGGGCCGGTAGCCCAGCTCGGCCTTGGCCTTGTCTATCTTGAAGGCCCGGTTCTGGCGGTACCAGTCCACCCGGCGGGGGAAGATGGGCGGGGTGGCGCCAAAGGGCCGAAAGAGCTTCTCGAAGACGTGGCCGGCCAGCACCAGGGGCCAGACCGGGTAGTGGGGAATCCTCACCGCTACGCCCATGGCCTTGGCCACCCGCTTGACCAGTTCCTCGATGGAGTAAAAGTGCTCGTCGGCGATTAGGTAGGCCTGGCCCAGGCCCTTGTCCTCTTCCTGGGCCAACAGGAAGGCGTCCACCAGGTTGTCGATGTACAGGGGGTGGTACAGGGTCTTGCCCGAGCCGAACATGGGGAAGACGCCCTTGGCCACCCGCCGGTAGATCATGAAGAAGCGCTCGGGATCGCCCGGGCCGTAGATGGCCGCCGGCCGCAGGATGGTGGTCTTCATGCCCTGGGCAAAGTACTTCTGGGCCACCAGCTCGCCGTTGTACTTGGTCTGCTGGTAATAGTCGGCCGGCTGGATGGGCGCGTCCTCGCCGCCGGGCGGGTGGTCCACGTTGCCGTGCACCCCGCAGGTGGAGCAGTAGATGACCTTCTTCACGCCGTGGCGCTGGGCCGCGGCGAAGACGTTCTCGGTGCCGCCGGTGTTCACCTCGTCGTAGTAGCTCTGGGGCACGTTCAGCTCGCGGAAGGCCGCGGCCAGGTGGTGCACGATCTCCACGCCCTGCACGCAGCGGTCCACCAGCTCGGAGTCGGTGACCGAGCCGATGAACACCTCGGCCCCGGCCTGGCGCAGGTTCTGAGGGACCAGCCCCTCCTTGTAGTCCAGGGCCCACACCTGGTGCCCCAGCCCGATGAGCCGCTTGACCAGGGCCGAGCCCGTGAAGCCGGTGCCGCCGGTAACCAATATCTTCATGCCCTACCCTCTACGCACTGCCTTGAGTATCAGCTTGTAGCCGCTAAAGAAGAAAAGCGCCTGGTCCAGCCAGGAGACCAGCTTCAGCAGGGGATAGACCACCTTGAGCAGGGCCATCTGCTTGGCCGCCCCCTGCCAGTCGGCCTGGGTGACCACCACCCCCTTGTCGCTGGAGGTCCGGCCGCCCTGTTGCCGCTGTCTGATCACATACCCAAAATTCAGCGCCGTGTCGACCAGCTCGGAGAAGGTCTTGCTGTAGGTGCGGCTGGCCAGCACCTTGAACCGCTCGCCCAAGAGCGCCGCCAACTCGGCCCTGGTGTAGCCGGGCCGCAGGTGGCCGTGCCAGGCGTCGGTGAGGCCCAGGGCGTGGCGCAGGGGGTTGACCAAGGACCAAACCTTTTTATGGGGCACGTTGATTATCAGCGTCCCCCCCGGCTTCAGGATGCGCGCCGCCTCGGCCAGGAACTCTTGGTCCGTGGCGATGTGCTCCAGGAAGTCCACGATCACCACCGCGTCGAACTCAGCGTCGGCAAAGGGCGTGCGCAGCCCGTCTGTCTGTTGCACGTCGCTCTCTACCAGGGAGCGGATGGAGGCCACCGCCGCCTCGGTGAGGTCCGCGCTGGCCCAGGAGCCGCCCCGCCTACGCAGCAGCAGGCTGATCACGCCGTTATCCGCGCCAATGTCCAGGCAGCGCCGGCCGCTGGTGTCGCCCAGCAGGCGTACGATCTGGGCGTACTTGGCCTGCTTGAGCACCGATTTGTTAAACAGGGCCAGGGCCCAGTCCTGGCTGCTTATGGCCGGCGCGGCCATCTAGGCCCCCTCCCCCAGGCAGCGGGTCTCCAGGTCGCGGTAGAAGTCCAGCAGCTTGCGGCGGTAGGCATCCAGGCTGTAGTTGGCCGCCACCCGCTGGCGGGCTGCCGCGGCCAGGCGCTCGCGCAGGGCCTGGTCAGAGAGCAAAGCCGTCAGGCCCCGGGCCAGGTCCGCGGGCTCGGGCTCCACCAGCATGGCGATCTCGTCGTCCAGGACCTGGGTGTGGGTGGGCAGGCGGGTGGCCAAGAGCGGCCGGCCCGAATCCAAGTAGGAGTATATCTTCATGGGCGTGTTCTGGCCCTGGGTGCGCGGGCTGGTCAGCACCGCGGCCTGGCGCAGGTAGTGGCCCAAATGGGCCTGGGGCCGCGGCCCCAGGAAGTGGGTCCGCGAGGCCAGGCCCAGGACAGCCGCCCGCTCCTGGTAGCGGGCCACGTCCGCCGACGCCCCGCCGATCACCACCAGCCGGGCCTGGGGGTGCTGGGCCCCGGCCAGGGCGAAGCCCTCCAACAAGAGGTCGATGCCCTGGTAGGACTCCAGGTTGCCCACGTACATCACCAACGGCCCGCCGAAGTCCAGGCGCTCCTCCGGGGCCGGGTCCGGTTCCTGGTCCAGCAGGCTGATGTCCTCCAGGCGGCAGACCCGCACCTGGGCGTCGTGGGCCTGGGCCACCTCCTCCAGGGCCCGGCACACGGCCACCACCCCCTCGCTGGCCCGCACCGCCCCGGCCTCCAGGCGGGCCATGAGCCCGGCCAGGGGCCTGGCCAGGGGGTACTTGTCCGCCATCTGCTGGGACATGCAGGAGTCCATGTCATAGACGTAGGGCAGGCCGTAGAGCCGCTTGAGGCGGCGGGCCAGGAAGGCCGCCTCCTCCACCGCGTGCACCAGGTCGAAGCGGCCGCTGGCGGCCAGGCGCTTGGCCGCCGGCCACATGTACAGGTCGCACAGCGCCTTCTGCCAGGAGGGGCCCACCGGCACCCCCCGCACCCAGCGCGGCGGCCGGATGCGGTGGATGGCCACGCCGGAGAGATTCGGGTCCTGGCCCTCGTGGTAGCAGAGCATCTCCACCTGGTGCCCGGCCTGGGTGAGCACTCCGGCCAGCAGGCGCACGGCAATGGGCGTGCCCCGCTCCTGAAAGAAGGGGTGCGGCGCCAGCAGGAGAATCCTCATGGCAGGCGCTCCAGGCAGAGCACCACCGGCGAGCCTAAGAGGGCCGTGAGCCCCAGGGCGCGGCACAGGCCCTCGCTGGCCTTGGTGAAGCCGCCCGAGCCCAGGCCCCGGTGCAGGGCCATGGGCAAAAAGTGCTGCCGCCGCAGCCGGGGCCGGCCAAAGCCCTGGGCCCGGAACAGGTCCAGCACCTCTCGGTCCCAGAAGCTCTTGAAGGGGCGGGTGTGCAGGTTGTCGTCCAGGGACTCCTTGGCCTTGAACAGGGCCCCGGCCACCAGGTTGAAGCTGCGCTTGGCCGGGTAGTCCACCAGCACCGCCTGGTCCGCCGCCTCACAGAGCTGGGCCACGTAGCCGGGCAGGTCGGCCACGTGGGTGAGCATGCGCAGGCTCAGCACCAGGTCAAAGGACCGCTCGGCAAAGGGCAGGTTCATCAGGTCCACGGCCCGGAACTCGTAGCTGCCCGGCGTCATGAGCCGGGCCAGGCGCCGGCCGCACTCCGGGCGGGAGCCGGCCACGGTGACCTGGTAGCCGGCCGCGGCCAGGGGCAAGGCGGTCTGGGCATGGCCGCCACCCACGTCCAGGACCGTGGCGCCCGGCCAGGGGGCCAGCAGCCCCAGCACCGCACGGGTCTGCACGGCCAGGAAGTGCGCCCCCACCGGCCCGGCAAAACGCTGGGCATAGGCCTCGCTGGCCGTGACCAAGTCCGCGTCCTCGCGCCATATGGGCTGGCCGGGGTTCACCTCACCTCCTGCAGGATGCGGTAGGGGGCCAGGGCCTGGTCCAGCTCGCGCTCCTGGCGGGCCTGGTCCCAACCCAGGCGCGGGGCCATGATGGCGCAGGCCGCCCGTAGGGCTTGGTCCGAGGGCCGGCCGGCCTTGCCCAGCATGGTGCGCCGCAGGCTGACGTCGGCAAGAGTCAGGGCCATCTCGTGGTCCACGGCCTGCAGCACCTCGCAGCCCAAGACCGGCGTGTCCGGGGCTAGGGGGGCCAGCAGCTCGGGCCGGCCCTGGGCCAGGGCAGCCACGGCCCCGGCCTGGCCGCCGTACTGGACGCGCAGGTGAGCGGCGCTGGCCAAGGGCAGGCCGGCCAGATCGGCCTCGGGGCCCGGCGCCCCACCCCACACCGGCTCCTGGGCGCTGAGCTGGGCCTTGTGCGGCCGGCCCAACTGGGCGCAGGCCCGGTCCACGGCCTCGCAGGCCACGGCCCGGGCCGTAGTGTACTTGGCGCCAATGACCTGGACCAGGCCCGGCTGCTCCAGGATGCGCCGCTTCACGGCCAGGCCGCCGCCGGCCGGGGCCCGGCCCGGCTGGGCCAGGGGCAGCAGGCCCCAGTGGTAGAAACAAACGTCCTCCGGGGTCAGGTCCAGCTCAGGGCAGGCCTCGTTGAACTCCTGCAGCAGGGCCAATATCTCCGGCCCCTTGGGACCGTCCGAGCCGGGCTGGCCCAGGGAAAGCCGGTAGGCGGTGCCCAGCAGGGTGCGGCCGCGCCAGGGCACCATGAAGATGAAGCGGTGCCCTCCGCAGACCGGGTCCTCCAGCCGGCCCAGGGGCGAGCGCAGGGCCACGGTGGTCCGGCAGAGGTCGCGGTTCACCACCAGATTCAAAGCCGTGGCCAGGGCCGGACGGGGCCAGCTCTGCCCGGCCACCTGGCCGCCCCAGGGCCCGGACGCGAGCATGACCACCCGGCCCTGCACCGCGAACTCGTCGCCGCCGAGCTGGTCACGAACGGTCACCCCGGCCAACCGGCCGCCCTGGCGCAGCAGGTCCGTGGCCTGGAGGTAGTTGGCGGCCCTGGCTCCGCGCTGGGCCGCGCCCAGCACATAGGACAGGGGCAGGCGCTCGGAGTCCTGGGCCAGGCCGTCGTGCCACAGGGCCCCGCCGCTGACCCCAGGCAGGGGGCAGGCCGGGAACAGGCGGCCCACCTCCTGGCGCGACACCAGGCGTCCGCGAAGATTTTTATGTTGATTCAATAAGTTGTACAAAGCGATGGCCATGGCCAGGGCCGGCCGGCCCTGTTTGCCCAGGCCCTTGGTGGGCAGCAGGCAGGGCTGGGGGGCCACCAGGTGCGGGGCGATGCGGCAGAGGATGGCCAGCTCGTTCAGGGATAGGCGCAGCCGGGTCAGGTCCAGGGATTGCAAGTAGCGGAAGCCGCCGTGGATGAGCTTGAGGCTGTTGGCCGAGGTGGCGGCCGCGAAGTCCCCCTGCTCCAGCAGGGCCACGGACACCCCGCGCAGCGAGGCCTCCCAGGCCGCGGCCGCGCCATAGGCCCCGCCGCCCACGATCACCAGGTCGTAGCGCTCTTGGGCCAGACTGGGCAAATCACGTAACATGGCCGAGATTATATAGAGTTGGCGGGGGGTTGACAAGCAGGCTGGCAACCGGTCCACGCTGGCGGTTCCGCCTCAAAGGCACAAACCTGTTGTGGCAGGCCACGGACTGGGTTAGGCTCCACAGACGGTTGTCGCCGGTCGTGAGAGGCGGCGAACCGGCTTCGCGGCCGAGGAGGCGGATATGAGGCTTCACTTGATCCTGGGATTGGCCATCAGCGTGGCCTGCCTGGTCTTCCTGCTGCGGGGGGTGGACCTGCCCCGCCTCTGGGAACTGATCCGCCAGGTGAACCTGCTTTACTACCTGATGGTGACCGCGCTTTTGGCCCTGAGCTACTACGTGCGCTCCCTGCGCTGGCGCCTGCTGCTCAAGCCCCTCAAGGACTGCTCCCTGAGCGCCTTGTTTTCGGCCAACCTCATCGGCTTCATGGCCAACAACATCCTGCCCGCCCGCCTGGGCGAGCTGGTGCGGGCCTACGCCGCCAACCGCCTGGCCCAGGTGCCCACCTCCAGCGCCCTGGCCACCCTGGTCATCGAGCGGGTGCTGGACGGCATGACCCTCTTGGTGCTGCTGTTCGCGGCCCTGCTCTTCGCCGACCCCAAGGCCCAGGCCGGGGCCTTCAACGTGGCCTATCTGCGGGGGGCCGGCCTGGTGCTGCTGGCCGGCTACCTGGGTGTGCTGGCGGTGATGGTCGCTCTGTACCGCTGGCCCCAGGCCACCACCGGCTGGCTGGCCGGCCTGGCCGGCCGGTTCTCGCCCCGCCTGGGCAACTGGGTGCAGGAGGTGCTGGTCCACTTCACCGCCGGCCTGGCCATGCTCAGCCAGACCCGCCACCTGCCCCTGCTGCTGCTGCAGTCGGCCCTGCTCTGGGCCCTGTCCCTGGTGATGGCCTATCTATTCCTGCCGGCGGTGGGGCTGCCCCTGAGCCTGCTCATGGCGGCCATGGTCATGGCCGGCGGCAGCCTGGCCGCGGCGGTACCCTCGGGACCGGGCTACGTGGGCACCATCCAACTGGCCATGCTCTGGGCCCTGATGCTGGCCGGCGCGGGCGAGGACCGGGCCACGGCCTACGCGGTGGTGTTCTGGGCCGCCAGCTACTTCCCCATGACCATCGCCGGGCTGTTGGAGATGGCCCGCCGCGGACTCAGCCTGGGCTCCCTGCGCCAAAAGGCCGAAGAGGCGGCCGGGGACTGAGCCGCGGGGCGGGAAATCAAAAAAAGCAGGTCAGGAAGAAAGAGCTGCGTAAGGGGCTGGCTTGTTGATGATCGCCTAGGTGTAAATGCTAAAGAGGTTGTTCACACGGTTCCAGTTTTGGAGACTGGTGGTTGAAGAGATCACCGGATCCAAACTGGGAGAGCCGCATGAGCAACCCTCATCAGAATGCCAGGACCACG
>JBFMFU010000037.1:0-41136 GCA_040751985.1 Thermodesulfobacteriota bacterium
AAGGGAAAATGTAAAATGGTGGCCGTGGCGGCTGCTATGAGAAAAATGCTGGTCATTCTTAACTCCATGGCCGCAAATGAAACTAGGTGGAACCATAATTACGCTTGACCTGGATAACAGTCGCTACCTAAGAATCCGTTCCCTGCCGCCCACCTCGCTCCACCTGGCTCCACCCTGCTCCACCGCGGCCCAAGCCGCCCCCCGCCGCCCGGATCACCGCGCTATCCAGGGGCTTAACGTCCGGGCCGACATCTGCTAGAATAAAAAACAATTAGCTTGATCCCGGCGTTGGTTGCCGACCCCGTGGAGGGGCTGCATGCCGCTTTTCTATAGTTATGTCCAGCCGTCTGGCCAGGCGCGGCGCTCTGCGCGGTCCTGGCGGCGGGCCTTTGGCCTGGTTGGGCTGCTGTGCCTGGGCCTGGCCCTGGCCGCCTCTCCGGCCCAGGCCCGCTGGAGCGACCGGGTCAAGCAGTTCGTGGAAAAGACGCGCCAGCACGTGCTGGCGGAGCTGGCCCCGGCCGGCGAGCAGCTCAGCCCGGCCGAGCGCCAGGCCCAGGACCTGGCCCGGCGGGCCGCGCGGCATTTGCAGGCCGAGCGCCGCCAGCAGGCCCAGGAGCGCCGCGAGGCCCTGCGCGAGGCGGCCGAGCACGAAAGGGAGCGCTTCCAGCAGGAGGCCCGGCGCCTGCGCCAGCGCTTCCTGCGCCAGGAGGACGAGGGCTACCGCCAGTGGAAGGAGGCCCGCCAGAAGCGGGCCCTCTTGGAAAAGGCCCTGGCCGCCCGGGTGGCCCAGGCCCAGGCCCAGGGCGGCCGCTGGCTGAGCGGCCTGCGCCAGCGCATCGCCGAGACCTGGCGGGCCGGGGTGAGCATGCGCCACGGGGCCCAGGGGGTGCGCGAGGTCTATGACAACCTCAATCTCTACGGCCCTGGGGCCGGCGCAGCGGTGGCGGTGTACCTCAAGCAGGCCCGCGACGAGGGCGTGGAGGTGGTGGAGCGCAGCCGGCCGTTGATCGCCAAGATCAGCTCCCAGGTGCAGGACCCGGCCCTGCAGAGCCGCCTGATCCTGGGGGCCATCGCGGCCAGCGCCGTGGACTACAACGCGGGCCAGCCCCAATCCGAGCTGGCCTTACAGACCCTCAACTACTGCCTGGAGGGCATCCTGGTGCCGGTGGGCCAGCGCCGCCTGCCGCTCAAGGAGGTCATCAGCGAGGCGGTGCTGGAAAAGGCGCCCTACCTGCAGGACAGCCCCCTGGCCGAAGACCCGGCCGCGGTGCTGGCCTATGGCACGGTGGCCCTGGGCCGCCGGGACCTAATCCGCGGCCTGCCCATCGTGCCCGACGGCCGCGGCAACCTGTACACGGTGCAGGAGGCCATCCGCCGGGCCCCGCAGGCCGAGGACGCCCTGCTGGCCCTATTAGTGGGCGTGTCCCTGGAGGGCATGGCCGACCACGCCTCGGAGCAGGGAGTGCTGGGGTTCTACGGCCAGACCTTTGCCGCGGCCTACCGCAACCTGGAGCAAGGCTTCTGAGACCGGCGCCGCCCACTGCCCTGGCCCAGGCCCACCGCACCGGCCTGGACCTGTGGCGCAGCAGCCGCCTCTTGTTCGCGGTGCAGAACTTCTCCTTCCGCCTGGCCATGATCATCCTGGCTGCCTGGGCCCTGGGCCGGGCCTACGAGCTTTTCTCCAGCCAGGTCCTGTTCAGCGCGCCCCTGGCCCGCCCCCTGACCCTGGCGGTGTGGGTGCTGCTGGGCCTGTTCCTGCTGGCCCGCCTGGGGGTGCTGTCGCTGGACTTCCGCCTCATGAACCAACCCCTGACCCTCATTAGCTGGGCCCTGACCATCCTGCTGCTGCTGGTCTTGATCAAGTACTTCACGGGCTACCGCATCGCGGCGGTGGGCATGGCCTCGGCCCTGGCCGGGCTGGCCGGCTCGGCGGACCAGGCGGTCTACGCCCTGTTCAAGTTCTACCCCACCCACCCCGCCCTGCCGGCGGTGGTGGGCGCGGCCCTGAGCAACGAGATCAGCCTCAAGGCCCAGGAGCTGACGCCGTTTTTGTTCTCGGCCCGGGCCTTGGCCGCCTACAGCGTCTTCAGCCTGGCCCTGGGCATCGGCTTGTTCATGGTGCGCACCAGCGGGCTGTTCGCCCGGCTGCTGCACTTCTGCTGGGCCCTGGGCGGGGTGCTGCTGTTCGCCCAGGTCCTGGGCGGACCCACCAACCTGCTGCGCGCCCTGGCCCACCTGGTCCGCGGGGGCGGCGGGCCCCCGGCGGCGGTGTCGCTGGGCGAGCTGCTGCTGCTGCACCTGGCGGCCATCCTCACCGGGGTGTACCAGGTGCTGCTGGGCCTGAGCCTGCTGCGAAGGCTGGCCTGGCAGCGGGCGCCCTATTTGCCGCCCCGCACCCTGCCGCCGGGGCCGGTCAAGCTGCTGCTGGTGATCTACCTGGTGGTGCCCCTGCTGGCCGATCTGCAGAACCGCTTCCTGCAAAACCTGGTCCTGCGCTAGCTAGGAGAATGTTGGGTTCCGGGGCCAAGGCCCCTCAACCCAACCCGCGCGATTGCCTTGCTTTGGGTGGCCGGGACAGCTTGCTGTCCCGGTCGCGGAGCGTAGCGAAGCGACAAGCGGTCCGGCCAGGGTTTGAAGAAAAAACCGCTTGCGCCTGCGGCGCCCGGACAACTAGTTGTCCGGGCCACCCGTGAAGAAAGCCTTTCGCTGACAGCGCCGCAGCACTCTGTTGTCGAGAAGCTTGTGCCTCCAAAGAAAGCCGGGCGCAGGAATCAGGTTTTTTTCTCGCCTTCTTCGGGGAAAACCAAATTGATTCTAGGCCTGGCTAGCTCTGAAAGTTTTGGCTCATCTGGGTTACTACTGTATACGACAATGTGTGCTGTAACATTTAGTACTTGGTGCGAGTACATGTTTGTTTCTATCAAGGTTAACTGGACATCCCCCAAAGGTTCCTCAAAAGATGTTATAAAAATGTTTAGTATAGCAACCCAGGCCAGATGCCCAATAGTGTCAACCAAGTCGCTTAATTTTACATTATTTGATTCCTCAATTTTTTCGATAGGGTCTCCGTGCATTATTGCATTTCTAATCGTGCTTATTATCTCAAAAAGTCCGTCAGGAGCATTATTTGTACTGTTTTCGATCAGTTGTTTTATCGCTTGCTTGGGGTAAGGTCTATGCGTCGGATGGGTTTGGCATGATTCACAATAAAGTGGCTTGTGGCATCTTGGGCACAGGTCATTAACCTTATCAAGTTTTTTAGTTAGCTGTGCCAATATTTCTAAAACAAACCAAAAATATTGAAATTGATCGTCTAAGTTCTTTGAGCTAACACCGTTTGCAAACCATCTTAACGCTCTCTTGATAGGGGCTGATATATTTGCCTTTTGAAGAATTTCTATAGTCTTAAAATGCTGCTCGTCGAGAACAGGAAAGGGGATATCATAACCTGGGAATCTTTCGAACTGTAGGCAATCCCGCATCTTCAAGCCGGTTGTCCAGTCGATAACTCTAACAATTTTATGTAGTTGATAGCTGTGGTTTGTAACAAGTGTCAAATAGTCGAGATATTCTTTCAATTTCTCTGTCCCAATTTTTTTTACTTCTTTTATATCATTTCCGGGCACAATTATTTGAACCGAAAGTAACGGTCTATCTGTCCCCCGTTTTACAGCTAAGTTGCTGAGGTGTATTTCAAAGCCACCTTGGGGTTGTTCCGAGCAAATCTTTTCAGTTTGCTCGTTTAGACATGCATGTGCTTCAACTTCAAACTCTATTAAAAATTTTTTATTATCCATGGCCTTCGCGTTCTCCGCATATGTATCTGTAGGTTAATAGTAAAAATATCTTAGATACAAAATTACACAACTTGGTTATGAAGAACAAGAGGGATGGCCTTTCCACAGAATACAACGGTTCACGGGGTGTCCTCCCACGCTACCACCCGCCTCCGCTCCCCCTCGCCCCCCACACCCTCCTGTGCTACCCTAGTGGGCCAGCAACCATCCCCCGCACCCGGAGGCCCGGCCCTTGCCCGAGCTCTGCATCACAGGCGGCACCATCGTCACCATGGACCCGCAGGGCACGGTCATCGCGGATGGCGCGGTCTGCATCGAGGCCGGCCGCATCACCTTTTGCGGCCCGGCCTCCAGCGCCCCGGCCGGCGCGGGCCGGGTGCTGGACGCCCGCGGCGGGCTGATCCTGCCCGGCCTGATCAACGGCCACACCCACGCGGCCATGACCCTCATGCGCGGCCTGGCCGACGACCTGCCCCTGGATCAGTGGCTGAATCAGCACATCTTCCCGGCCGAAAAGCACCTGACCCCGGAGGCGGTGTACTGGGGCAGCCTCTTGGCCTGCCTGGAGATGATCAAGGGCGGCACCACCAGCTTCTGCGACATGTATTTGTTCGCGCCCCAGGTGGCCCGGGCCGCGGACCAGGCCGGGCTGCGGGCCGTGGTGGGCGAGGTGATCTACGACTTCCCCTCGGCCGGCTACGGCGAGCTAGAAAGCGGCCTGGCCCTGACCAGGGAGCTGATCGCCCGCTACGCCGGCCACCCGCGCATCCAGGGCGCGGTGATGCCCCATGCCCTGTACACCTGCTCGCGGCCCCTGATGGAGCAGGCCGGGCGCATCAGCGCCGACGCCGGCGCGGCTCTGAACATCCACTTGGCCGAAAACGCCGGCGAGACCGCCGCGGTGATCGAAAAGTGGGGCCAGCGGCCCCTGGACGTGCTGGCCGAGCTGGGCCTGCTGGGTGAGCACCTGTGGATAGACCACGGCGTGGACCTGAGCCGGGGCGAGGTGGAGCGGCTGGCCGCGACCGGGGCGCGGGTGGCCCACTGCCCGGAGTCCAACATGAAGCTGGCCAACGGCATCGCGCCCCTGCAGGACATGCTGGAGGCCGGGGTCAAGGTGGGCCTGGGCACCGACGGCTGCGCCTCCAACAACGACCTGGACCTGTTCGGCGAGATGGACACCTGCGCCAAGCTGGCCAAGGCATCGCGCCTGGACCCCACGGCCGCGCCGGCCCCGGAGGTGCTGTCCCTGTGCACCCGCCGGGCCGCGGCCGCCTTCGGCCGGCCGGACGACCTGGGCGTGCTGCAGGCGGGCGCCCTGGCCGACCTGATCGTGGTGGACGTGGACCAGCCCCAGTTCACGCCCCTGTACAACCCCCTGAGCCACCTGGTCTACGTGGCCCGGGGCGGGGACGTGCTGCACACGGTCTGCCACGGCCGGGTGCTCATGGAGGGCCGGCGGGTGGAGTCGCTGGACGAGGCCGAGGTGCTGGCCAAGGCCCGCGAGCAGGCCGCGGCCCTCACCGGCCGGAGGGCGGCCTGATGCCCGCGCCGGAGCTGTTGGTGCGCGGCGGCCCGCTCTGGGCCGGGCCCGGGGCCTGGTGGCCGGCGGGCGCGGTGGCGGCAACGGGCGGGATTGTCACCTACGCCGGTCCGGCCCAGGGCGCGCCCACCGAGGCAGTTCATATCATCGAGGCCCGCGGCGGGCTGATCATGCCCGGCCTGGTCAATGCCCACTGCCACGCGGCCATGGCCCTGTTCCGGGGCTGGGCCGACGACCTGCCCCTGGACGTGTGGCTCAACCAGCACATCTTCCCGGCCGAGGCCCGCTGGATCAATGAAGAGACCGTGGAGCTGTGCACCCTGCTGGCCGCCGGCGAGATGCTCCTGAGCGGCGTGACCACCGTGGGCGACGCTTACTTCTGCGTGCACGGCGCGGCCCGGGCCTACCAGCAGGCCGGCCTGCGGGCCCTGGTCAGCCAGGGGCTCATCGACTTCCCGGCGCCGGGCGCGCCGGACCCGGCCCGCAACCTGGCGGTGTGCCGGGAGTTCGTGGAAGCCTGGCAGGGCAGGAGCGAGCTGATCACCCCCGGCGTCTTCGCCCACAGCCCCTACACCTGCTCGACGGACACCCTACGCGGCGCGGCCGAGCTTTGCGCCGAGCTGGACTGCCGCCTGTTCACCCACCTGGCCGAGACCAAGGAGGAGGCCGCGCAGTGCCGCGCCCAGCACGGCCGCTCGCCCGTGGGCTGGCTGGAGTCCCTGGGCCTGCTGGAGCGGCTGGACGCGGCCGTACACTGCGTGTGGCTGGAGCCGGGCGAGGAGGAGATTTTGGCCCGGCGCGGGGTGACGGTCATCGCCTGCCCGGAGTCCAACTCCAAGCTGGGCTCGGGCTGGGCCGATCTGGCCGGCCTCTTGGCCGCCGGCTGCGCGGTGGGTGTGGGCACCGACGGTCCGGCCTCCAACAACGACCTGGACGTGCTCAGCGAGGTGGCCTTCGCCGCCCGCCTGGCCAAGGTCAAGACCGGCGACCCGGCCGCCCTGCCGGCCGAGCAGGCCCTGGACCTGGCCCTGGCCGGCGGGGCCGCGGCCCTGGGGCTCACGGGCGTGGTGGGCCGCCTGGAGCCGGGCTTCGCCTGCGACCTGATCGTGCTGGAGATGAACCAGCCGCACCTCACGCCGCTGTATGAGGCGGCCTCGCACCTGGTGTACGCGGCCAGCAGCCGCGACGTGCGCCATGTGGTGGTGGCCGGCCGCCAGGTGGTGGCCGAGCGCCGGGTGCTCAGCTTCGACCTGCCTGGGGTCATGGCCAGGGTGCGGGAGCTGGCCGGCCGGGTGGCTGCGGAGCAGGGAGGACGGGGCGCATGAGCCCGGAGCGCGAGCTGCCCCCGGAGCCGGAGCTGGGCCAGGAAGAGCCAGAGGACCCGGAGCGCCAGCGCAAGCTGGCCAACGAGGCCTGGCTGCAAGCGCACTACAAGATCGTGGCCCCGGTGCTGATCCTGGGCCTGCTGGCCGTGTTCATCCTGCCTCTGTTGTTCCTGTCCTTCCTGGAGGCCCTGGTCATCCAGATCGCCGGGGCCGGCTTCCTGTATCTGCTGGGCAAGAAGTACACCACCGCCTTCGACCGCAGACGGATTTTTTAGGGGGGACAAGAAGAAGTTTTTCAGGCGCGGCGGGTGGCGCGCGGGTGGCGCAACAACCTTCATCTGCGGCGCCCCTCGCATCTATGACGGCTATGCTTGATGGCGCCCTAAGCGGAACGTAGCTTTGCCGCCTACCGTCCGGTCTTCCACCGTCCCCTGCGTAAAAACCATTCTGTGTGGGGACGGGGTTTAGCCCCGCCCTATTTATTGCCGCCGGCGGAAGAAGGGCGGGGATGGCCCCGCCCCGGTTTCCGCGTGCCGCCGCGGCCGCTATTTCGCCGGCGGGCCCTGGGTTAGCTCGATCTGGTGCTGGGGGTCCAGGTACCTGGCCGCGGCCTGCTGCACCTCATGCACCGTGACCGCCTTTATCTTGGCCGGCACCGTGGTGTAGTACAGGTAGCCTAGGCCCAGGGTCTCGCCGTCGCTCAGGGCCCGGGCCTGGGCCGCGTAGGTCTGCAGGCCGATGGCCTCGCCGCCCAGGTAATAGGCCCGGGCCCGCTCCAGCTCGGCCTGGCTGGGCGGCTGCCGGCGCAGGCGCGCCAGGTGCTCGGCCAGCCCCTTGAGCGCCGCCGGCTCCTTGCCCGGCCCCACGCCCATGTACACCCCGAACACGCCCACGCCCTGGCTGGGGCTGTAGAAGGGCTGCACCGCGTAGGCCAACGAGCGCTTGTCGCGCAGGTCCGCGAAGAGCCGGCCGCCCATGCCGCCCAGGATGGTGTCGGCCAGGCGCAGGGCGTAGGAGCCGGGCTGGCCCAGGCCGGGGCAGATGTAGCCCAGCATGATCTGGGTTTGTTTGGCGCCGGCCTCGGTCACCTTGTCCACCCGCGGACTCTCCGGCGGGTTCACCGGCGGCACCTTCACCGCCGCGGCCCGGCCCTGGAGCGGGCCGAACAGGCGCCCCACCTGCTCGATCACCGCCGCCGGGTCCACGTCGCCCACCACGGTGAGCACCACCCCGCCCGGCCCGCGCATGCGCGCACTGGCCGCCAAGAGCTGCCTGCGGCCCAGCTTGGCCAGGGTCTGGGGCGTGCCCAGGGGGTCGCGGCCGAAGGGGTGGCCGGGGTAGAGCAGGGCCCGGAACTTCTTGAAGGCCCGGCTGGTGGGCGAGTTCTGCTGGGCGCGCAGGGCCGCGGCCTGCTCGGCCTGGGCCTTGGCCACCTGGGGGTCCGGGAAGCTGGGCCGCAGCCAGACCTCGGACAACAGCTCCAGGCCCCGCCGCCAGTCCTGGGACAGGAAGCTGCCCGAGAGCCCGGCGGTGGTGCGGCCGGAGTAGCCGCTCAGGGAGCCGGCCATGTCCTCCAGCTCCCGGGTCAGCTCCTCGTAGCTGAACTGGGCGCTGCCCCGGGTCACGGCCCGGGCCCAGAGGGAGTAAAGGCCGGCGTCGGCGGCGGTCTCGGCGGCCTGGCCGCCCGGCGCGGCCAAGAGATAGGCCACCAGGGGCACGGCGTGGGCCGGCTTGATGATCAGCACCATGCCGTTGGGCAGCACCCGGCGGCTGGGCTTCTGGTCGTTGAGGGCCGGCGGGGCCGCGGCCGCGAAGAGCTTGGCCGCCTGGGCCTGGAGCTGGGCCAGGTCCGGGGCGGCGGCGCCCTGGGGCAGCTGGATGACCAGGCTGAGGTTCTCCGGCCGCAGCCAGCGCTGGGCGGTCCGGCTCACCTGGGCCGCGCCCACCGCCTCGAAACGCTGCATGTAGGTGGCGATGTTCTCGAAGCCGCCGCGGAACATCTCGAAGTAGCCCAGGGTGCGGGCCTGGCCCTGCATGGTCTGGCGGCCGCGCACGAAGCCGGCGGCCAGGTTCACCCGCGCTCGCTTGAGCTCGGCCGGCTGGGGCGGCTGGGAGATCAGGGTCATGGTCTGGGCCAAGAGCTGCGGCCAGGCCGCGGCCACCTTGTCCGGGGCCAGGGAGGCCTCCACCTCGAACAGGCCCACGCCCTGCGGGGTGTAGGCCCCGGCCCCCACCGAGTCCACCAGGCCCAGCTTCTCCTTGAGCTGGCTGTACAGGCGGCTGGTCTCGCCGTCGCCGGCCACGCTGGCGGCCACGTCCAGGGGATAGACCACCGGGTCGGGCAGGCCGGGGGTGCGCCAGGTGATGGCGATGGACGCCTGCTTGACCTTGTCGCGCATCACGGTGAGGCGCGGTCCGGGCGGGCGGGTATCGGCCGGCAGCTTGAAGGCCGGGGCCGGCTGGGAGGGCAGGCCGGCGAAGGCCTTCTTGATCAGGGGCAAGAGCTCGGCGGTCTTGAAGTCGCCCACCGCCACCAGCAGCATGTTGGGCGCCCGGTACCAGCGCGCCTTGTAGGCCAGGATGTCGGCCTGGCTGATGGCCCGCACCGAGGCGATGCTGCCGATCACCGGCCGGCCGTAAGGCGTGTCCCCGAAGGCCTGGCGGAACACCTCCCAGTTCAGGCGGCGGGAGGGCTTGTCCAGGTTCATGCGGACCTCTTCGATCACCACCTCCTTTTCCTTGGCCAGCTCCTGGGGGTCGAAGCTGGCGTTGACCACGGCGTCGGCCAGGATGTCCAGGGCCTGGGCCGCCTGGGCGCTGGCGGCCACCACGTAGTAGTTGGTGTGGTCAAAGGTGGTGTAGGCGTTCACCTCCCCGCCCAGGGCCTCGATGGCCCCGGCCATCTGCCCGGCCGGCCGGCGGGGGGTGCCCTTGAAGATCATGTGCTCGATCAGGTGGGTGATGCCGTACTCCTGGGGGCCCTCGTAGATGGAACCGGCGCGCACCCAGACCTGGAAGGCGGCCACCGGGGCCTCGTGGTTCTCGGACAGGATCACGGTCAGCCCGTTGTCCAGCTTGATGCGCTGGGGCGCGGCCAGGACCAGGCCCGGCAGCAGGATGATCACCAGCAGCATGAGCAGCGCGGCAGCCGATTTGCGCATGAGCGACTCCTTTGGGCCCCAGGGCGGCCAACCGAGAAATTACCGCTTAGCTAAATCTACGGCCGCCGGAGCCCGGCTTCAAGTTGGGGCGGCCCACGGGGACCCGCCATGGGTTACAATGGAGCGGTGTTTGCGCCATAACCTTTATCGGGGAGGCGGTGATGCTCTTTGAAATGAAGTTCGTCTGGCTGGGGCGGCTGGCCATGGGGCTCTTAGTGCTGCTGCTGGGTTGCGACCTGACCCTGCTGAGCAACTTCCCCATGTCCCTCTATGCCCTGTACCTGGGCGTGGCCTCCTGCCTGGTGGCCCCCTACTTCATCTCCCGCTTCATCTACGGCCTGCGCCAGGGCAAGGCGCCGGGGCCCCACCTGTACCGCCTGTTCTTCTTCGTGCTGGGCTCCTTCGGCCTGGCCCTGGTGTGGTCCCTGAAGTTCTCCCGCCTGGGCGAGGCCTTTTTGCAGGGCCTGGACCCAGCGTCCCTGGGCCAGCGGGGCCTGGCCATCTTCTTCTCTTACTTCGCCATCAAGACGGCCATCTTCGGGCTGGGGCTGGTCTGCCTGGCCGACGCCTTCTGGCGGGGCCACCTGCGCCGCATCCGCCGCCGACAGGAGGCCGCCGAGTCCGCCCCGGCGCCGGAGGACGCCTCCTAGGCTCTGCGGGGCTCAGTCCAGCAGCACCAGGGTGTACCAGGCGGGCAGGGGCTTACCCGCGGGGTCGAAGCTCACCTCGCAGCCCAGCGGCTTCACGGTGGCGGCCACGTCCACCCCCAGGGCGGTCAGGGAGGGCCGGGCCAGCTTGGGGTGCGGGCAGGGCTCAGGATAGGCGCAGGGGTCGCAGTGCACGCACAGGGCCAGGGCCAGGGCGTAGCTCAGGCCCTGGGCCATGGCCGCCTTTTCCACGGCCAGGGCCGCGCGCTGGCCAATAGCCGCGTCCGGCGAGACAATGACCAGGGCGCGCTGGTAGCGGGCCAGGGCCGCCTGCACCTGCTCCGGGCTCAGGCCCAGGTGGGGCGGGCAGGTCCAGTGATGGCCGTAGCGCGGGCAGCCGAAGCGGCACTTGAGGGCCGCGCGGGGGTCGCGCACCAGGCCGGCGGCCTCCAGGGGGCGGACGTCGTCGGCCCCGGCCGCCCGGGCCGCCTGGATCAGGGCTGGGTAATCCACGGGCATAATGTCTCCATGAGCTTCCGGGCCTTTATAGCACGAAAGCCGGGCCCGGCCCATCTACGGCCTTGGGCCGCAGCCGGAGCCATGGTAGACTAGGCCGCCCGCAGGCGCACACCGGAGGAAAGCCATGGCCCAGGACGTATACAAGAGGCTGGCCAAGCACCTGGACAACCTGCCCGGCGGCTTCCCGGCCACCAAGAGCGGGGTGGAGATGAAGATTCTCCAGAAGCTGTTCACCCCCGAGCAGGCCGCGCTGGCCCTGTGCACCACCCTCATCCCCGAGGAGGCCAAGGTCATCGCCCGCCGGGCCGGCCTGGACAAAGAAGAGGCGGCCCGCCGTCTGGACGACATGGTGGACAAGGGGCTGATCCTGGGCATGTACCCGCCGGGGCGCGAGCCCCTGTACATGGCCGCCCAGTACGTCATCGGCATCTGGGAGTACAACGTCAACAGCCTGGACCAAGAGCTGGTGGGGCTGATGAATGAGTACGTGTCCACCCTCTTCGACCCCGAGACCTGGGCCAAGGCCCCGCAGCTGCGCACCATACCCGTGGGCCGCAGCCTGGACGCCAGCCACCAGGTGATGCCCTACGAGGAGGCGGCGGCCATCGTGGCCCAGCAGAAGAAGATCCTGGTGGCCCCCTGCATCTGCCGCAAGGAGCACCAGATGGCGGGCCAGGGCTGCGACCGCCTGCTGGAGGCCTGCCTGGTCTTCGGGGCCGGGGCTTATCTATATGAGAAGCGCGGGGTGGGCCGGGTCATTGACCAGGCCGAGGCCCTGGCCATCCTCAAGAAGGCCGACGAGGACGGCCTGGTGCTGCAGCCCTCCAACTCGCAGAAGGTGATCAACATCTGCTGCTGCTGCGGCTGCTGCTGCCAGGTGCTCTTGGCCCTCAAGCGCCACCCCCAGCCGGCCAGCCTGGTCTCCTCGCCCTTCAGCCTGCAGGTGGACACCGGGCTGTGCATCGCCTGCGAGGTCTGCCTGGACCGCTGCCAGATGCAGGCCCTGAGCATGCAGGACGAGCACGTGCTGCTGGACCCGGACCGCTGCATCGGCTGCGGCCTGTGCGTGAGCACCTGCCCCTCCGGGGCCCTGGCCCTGGCCCGCAAGCCAGAGGAGGAGCAGCGGCCGGTGCCGGCCACCTTCCAGGAGGCGGTCATGGACCTGGCCCGGGCCCGGGGCAAGATGGGCCCCGCCAGCCAGGCCCTGATGGGCCTCAAGTCCAAGCTGGACCGCTACCTGGCCAGCAAGGATTAAAGACAGCCCGGATTTTACGGCCACCGCTGTGGGGCGGGGATAAACCCCTCCCTACACTTAAAGCATAGCCGTCATTGCCAGGCGCGGCGGCCAAGGGGTTTGTAACGGCGCTGCCGTCTTCCCGCCGCGCCGTGGCAATCGTCCCTTTTCCGGTGGGTCGCTTAAAAGGGCAATAAAGGATTGTTGGGTTTCGGGCTGCTCAACCCAGCCTATGTGATTTATCTCGGGTGGCCCAGACAGCTCGCCTGTCTAGGTCGCGCAGCCACAAGAGGTTTTAGCGGGAGGCCTCGGGGGCTTCACCGAGCCCTTAATAAGATGCGCAACGCGCTGCCGGACCTCTTGTCGCTTCGCTTCGCCCACTCCGCCCAGGCAACCAGTTGTCCGGGCCACCCAGAATTTTTCCTTAATAACCCCTTTTTTTGCGCGGGCCGCGCCGGGGCAGAGATTGCTTCGGCGCAGCCGCGACCGCGCCTCGCAAGGACAGGCGGCTTAGATGGTCGGGCTAGCGGCGCTTCTGGCGCGCCACCTTGATGGACTTGACGATGGCCTGGATCTCCTTGGCGTGGCGGTCGAAGGCGGCCTTGTCCTCGCTGACCAATACCAGGCCGTAGGCCATCTTGGGCCGCTGGGGCAGGAAGAAGGAGTACATCTTCATGCGCCCGCCCAGCTTGGTCTCCACGTCCTGCAGCAGGCAGGGCACGCCGTCGATGGTCAGCTTGGACACCCCCCGGCTGCTGGGCTTGAGCCGGCCGGTCTTGATGCCCCACTGCACCCGCTCCTGGTTGGTCTTTAGCATCTCGTCGCGGTTCAGCCGCTGGCCCGAGGTCATGCCCGAGAGCACCAGCAGGATGCGCTGGCCCTTGCTGGCGCGCTGGAAGCCGGAGAGGAAGGGGATGGACTTTTCGCTGATCTCCTTGGGGTCGGCGGTCTGGGAGGCCTCGGCCAACTCGCGGCCGCTGCGCACCATGGTGCTCTTCCACTCCTGCAGCATGTCCGGGGGCATGCGGCTCCAGGACGCGGGCAGGGACAGCCGAAAGACGCCCGCGCGATAGACCTTGCCCTTGGTCCGGGCCGCCGCGGGCAGGGCCGCCAGCAGGGACAGGATCAGGCAGAGGATCAGGACCTGGCGCCGCCTCATGTCCAGCGCTCCTTTCCGGCGCAGAGGGCCGCCTGCCTGTCATTTAGGCACAGGCGGCCGGGGCGGGTCAAAGACTTTGCCAAGGTTAAGCTAGATGTTCTTGCGGGCGCCGCCCAGCCGGGGCATCTCCTTCTTGCGCAGGCGTATGGAGCGGGGCGTCACCTCCACCAGCTCGTCCTCGTTGATGTACTCCATGGCCTGCTCCAGGGTGAAGCGCCGGGGCGGGATCAGGCGCAGGGCCTCGTCGGCGCCCGAAGCCCGCATGTTGGTCAGCTTCTTCTCCTTGGTGATGTTGACCACGATGTCCTCGCCGCGGGAGTTCTGGCCCACGATCAGGCCGGGGTAGGCCGGCTCGCCCGGCTCCACGAAGATGGCCCCCCGGGGCTGTAGGTGGTAGATGGCGTAGGTCACGGCCTTGCCCATGCGGTCGCTGACCAGGGAGCCGTTGGGCCGGCCGGGGATCTCGCCGGCGTGGGGCGTGTGGCCGATGATCAGGGTGGTCAGGAATCCCGTGCCCCGGGTGTCGGTGAGGAACTGGCTGCGGTAGCCGATGAGCCCCCGGGTGGGTATCTCGAACTCGATGCGCACCCGGCCCTGGCCGTTGTTGACCATGCGGGTCATCCTGCCCCGGCGGGAGGCCAGCTTCTCGGTGACCACGCCCACGTACTCGTCGGGCACGTCCACCACGGCCAGCTCCAGGGGCTCAGAGAGGACGCCGTCCTTCTCCTTGGTGATCACCCGCGGTTTGGACAGCGACAGCTCGAATCCCTCCCGGCGCATCATCTCCACCAGCACCGCCAATTGCAGCTCGCCCCGGGCGCTGACCTTGAAGGAGTCGGTGCCCCGGCCGGGCTCCACCCGGATGGAGACGTTGTACAGGGTCTCCTTTTCCAGGCGGGCCTTGATCTGGCGCGAGGTGACCTGGCTGCCCTCGCGGCCGGCCAGGGGCGAGGTGTTGATGGAGAACTCCATGGACATGGTGGGCTCTTCCACGCTGATGGCCGGCAGGGGGCGCGGGTCCTCGGGGTCGCTGAGGGTGTCGCCGATGAAGGCCTCGGCCACCCCGGCCACGGCCGCGATGTCCCCGGCCTCGATCTCTTCGGCGGCCACCCGCTCCAGGCCCTTGTAGGTGTAGACCTGGGTCAGGCCGAAGCGGCCGGCGGGCAGGCCTTTTTTCATCAAGAGGGCCTGGCCGCCGGCCTTCAGGCGGCCGCCCACAATCTTGCCCACCGCGATGCGGCCCACGTAGTCCGAGTAGTCCAGGTTGGTCACCAGGAACTGCAAAGGCGCGGCCGGGTCGTAGGTGGGGGCCGGGATGTGGGCCAGAATGGCCTCGAACAAAGGCTGCAGGTCGCGGCCCTGGCCGTCGGGCTCAGTGAGGGCGATGCCGGCACGGGCGTTGGTGTAGAGGATGGGGAACTCCAGTTGCTCCTCGCTGGCGTCCAGGTCGATCAAGAGGTCGTAGAGCTCGTTGACCACCTCGGCGATGCGGCGGTCGGGCCGGTCGATCTTGTTGATCACCGCCACCAGGGGCAGGCCCTTGTCCAGGGACTTGGAGAGCACGAAGCGGGTCTGGGGCAGGGGCCCCTCGCTGGCGTCCACCAACAGGAGCACCCCGTCCACCATGTTCAGGGTGCGCTCCACCTCGCCGCCGAAGTCGGCGTGGCCGGGGGTGTCCACGATGTTGAGCTTCACCCCCTTGTAGGTCAGGGAGGTGTTCTTGGCCATGATGGTGATGCCCTTTTCCCGCTCCAGGTCCAGGGAGTCCATCACCCGCTCGGCCACCTGCTCGTTGTCCCGGAAGGTGCCGCTCTGCCAGAGCATGGCGTCCACCAGGGTGGTCTTGCCGTGGTCCACGTGGGCCACGATGGCCAGGTTGCGCAGGTCGCCTCTGGTTATCAGTTTGGCGCTCATGACAAATAAAAAAAGGCGGCAGGCTTTCCTGCTCCGCCGATCCTCCGAAAAATCGAGACTGGGTGGCGCTGGGCTTCACCCAATAGATATCACAACAATCGGTTTTGCGCCCCTGGCAGCTCTAGAGGCTGGGCATGCCCGCCCGGCCCGCGGCGAAGATGTTCTCCTGCATCCGGGCCGTCTCCGGCGGCAGCAGGCCCAGGCCCAAGGCGCCACGCAGATCAGGCGGGCTCCCAAAAGACCTGCCCGTCGCGGGGACGGGGCGGCCGAGCGGGTTCTCGTCGGCTTCCAGAGAGGATTGCTTGGGTTCGGCCGGTCCGGCCCAGTTCTTGGTGGGGGGCCGGGACTCGGCATGGCGTTTCGCGTCCAAGGCCCGGCCCCTTCTTGATTGGTCCTGGCTATGGCTGCGCAGGACAGCAACCGACTGCGCGGCGTCGACAACTTTGCGAGGGGTCCCAGGAGGGCGCTGAAAGGCGCCTTAATGCTCAAGACACCGAGAAGTCAGGCTCGGGTATGCGAGGACCTGATCGCCACCGGGGCCTATACGATTTTGTGATGCTCGATGACTTCGTTAACAAACCTGATAAAGTTTTTGGAGTAACTGTCGTTAACTGTCTTCAGGTTATTCCAAACTTTTCGGAAAACTGGTTTGGACAAGCAATAGATCATGAATTTGAGCCAAGCCTCCCTATGCCGTCTGTCAACTAAGCCATCATAGATATCTTCGAAAACATGTTCAAACAACTCTAGGTGCATTAAAGCATAATCGCAGACAGCATCCGTGCCTGAAGCATCGATTTCATCGGAAAGAATAGCGTTCAACTGCGGGCGCTCCTCCAGCATTTTTTCGAATTATATCATGGACTTGGTCTGTAATAGCTCCACTTGCAGTCTTTCATTATAGATTCTATTTATATTTTCGGTCACGAATATCAACAACCCCGCACTCGTTGCTATCAATATGTGATATTTACTGGGAACCACGCGCCAGCTGATCAGGACAAATGCGGTAGAGATAAGTGCGAAATAGCAGGCAAAACGGACCAGTGTGAATTGAAAAATTTCAGCAAACTTATCCTCGACCGAAACCAATAGCCGCCGCATCCTTCTTCCGCGGAAAACGGCGGCTAGAAGATTATCGATTTCTTTTGCGGGCGTCTTATGGCTTTTGCCGGTTATAGAATTTATCAAATTAGAATGAGGTGCCATCAACATTGTCTCATTAACTAAATCACCGGGCTTGCCTCGGCTTGTACGGGCAAAAGTCCCTCACCCCGCACTCTTAGCTTGTGGGCCCTCCTGCCGGCACCACAACCCGGTCAGGCGGAAGGTGCGATCAGCGGTTGCTCTTGCGGTGAGGCAAGTAATTACACTTTTAGCCGGCCGGCGTCAAGTGACCATGTTGCTCGGTCGGGGCCTTGAAACCGGGCCTGACATTTAACCGTCTGAACAACTTGACTTATTGCGGTCCCAGGGCCTAGTATTAATTATCCGAAGGCAATTTTTGCGGAGTGGCGAGCAATGACCTTGACCAAAGCGGACATTGTGGCCCAGGTGTACGCGCAGGGGCAACTGACCAAGGCCGAGGCAGCCACGGCGGTGGAGACTGGGCTGGGGCTGATCAAAGAGTCCCTGGCCATGGGCGACGAGGTGCTGGTCAGCGGCTTCGGCAAATGGTCGGTGCGGCACAAGGCCGAGCGCCGGGGCCGCAACCCCCAGACCGGCGACCCCCTGATCCTGCCGCCGCGCAAGGTGGTGACCTTCCGGCCCTCGCGGGTGCTCAAGGCCAAGGTGCAGGGCCAGCCCGTGCCCGGCGAGGCCGGCCCCGGCAGCGGCCCGGCCCCGGCCAAGAAGCCCGGCGGCGATAAGCTCATACGCCCCGGCTACTTCTAAAGCCCGCGCACCGAAGCTCGCGCACCACATAGGGGCTCTCGTGCCGCCACTGGCCGTATTAAGCGACTTGCATGCCAACCTCTGCGCCACCCAGGCGGTGACGGCCGACCTGCAGCGCCGGGGACTGACCTCGGTGCTGGTGCTGGGCGACCTGGTGGGCTACCTCACCCGGCCCAACCAGGTGGCGGCCCTGGTGGCTGGGCAGGGCTGGTCCTGCCTGGCCGGCAACTACGATCAAGCAATCCTGGCCGGCGGCGAGGCCGGCATCGAGCAATTCCTCAAACCTGGCATCGGCCCGGAACCCCGGGCCATTTTTTCCTGGACCGAGCAGCGGGTCAACCAGACCACCCGCGCCTTCCTGGCCGGCCTGCCCGGCCAGCTCACCCTGGAGCAGGAGGGCTGCCGTCTGCTGGCCGTGCACGGCAGCCCGGCCAGCCTGCGCCAGTACGTGCAGCCCGACCACCCCGAGGAGGAACTGTCCGCCTGGCTGGCCCAGGCCAAGGTCCAGGTGCTCTGCCTGGGCCACACCCACCGGCCCTTCGTGCGCTCGGTGAGCGGCGGCCTGGTGGTCAACCCCGGCAGCGTGGGCAAGTCCAAGGACGGCGACCCCCGGGCCTCCTACGCCATCATCGAGCTGGGGCCGCGGCCCCGGGCCCAGATCGTGCGCCTGGAGTGGGACATCGAGGACGAGGCCCGGCGGCTCATGGAGGCCGGCCTGGGCGCGCGGGTGGAGCGCCTGCGCCAGGGCCTCTGAGCCCGGCCCAACCCGCCCGGCCTGGGGTATACTCCCGCCAGAGGGAGCCGTCTTGCCTGGTACCATCCTCAGCTATCACACCGGCCTGCAGGCCGAGGTGAACCTGGCCCTGATCAGCCAGCGGGCCCTGACCGCGGCTGACGCCCAGGCCGTGGCCCAGGCCGCGGCCGTGCTCTTGCCCCAGGTCTGTAGGCCGGACCTCTACGGCCTGGTCCAGGCCCATGGCCGGCCCCACTTCCCCCGGCCGGCGGTGCACCTGAGCCTGGACGGCAAGCTGGGCAATCGCCGCCTCTTCGCCCGCCTGGGCCTGCCCCACCCCGATACCCTGGAGTTCAGCGGCCTGGAGGAGGCGGCCGCGGCCTGGGAGGCGGGCCAGCCGGCGGTGACGGCCCTGGGCGCGCCCCTGGTGGCCAAGGGCGCCGGCGACGGCATGGGCCGCAACGTGTTCCTGGCCAAAAACCCCGGCGAGCTGCGCGGCCTGGCCGGCCGCCTGGAGACCGCCTGCCTGCGCGGGCCTTCCGGCCTGGTGCTGCAGCGCTACATCCCCGGCGCGGCCGAGATGCGGGTGGTGCTCCTGCACCAGGACGCCCAGGCCTACTGGCGCTGGCCGGCACCGGGCCAGTTCCGGGCCAACCTGAGCCAAGGCGGCGGCTGGAGCAAGGAGGGCCCGGCCGAGCAACTGGCGGCCGGCCTGGCCCTGGCTCGGCGGCTGCAGGCCGCGGCGGGCATAGACCTGGCTGGCCTGGACCTGATCTTCCCGCCCGGCCAGGGGCCGCTGCTGTTGGAGATCAACTTCTTCTTCGGACGCCGGGGCCTGGGCGGCAGCCAGGGTTTTCTGCCCCGCTACCTGAGCGCGGTGCGGGCCTGGCTGGCCGGCCTGGGCCTGGACCCGCGGCGGGTGAGCCTGGCCGAGGACGACCTGTGAGCGGCGTCTACGCCCTCTGCGCGCCGGGCCTGGGGCTGTCCTGCTTCGCCTGCTGCCCGCCCATCCGGCCGGCCGGCTACGACCATGCCGACCACCAGGGCTCGCTGCGCCGGCTGCTGGCCGACAACACCGCGGCCATCTCTCAGGGCCGGCTGCCCAACGCGCCCATCATTGGCTACTGGTGCCCAGGGCTGGGCTGCCTGGACTGGGCCGGCAGGCAGGTGGGCTGCCTGCTGCACCCGGCCCGGCACGACGGCCAGGACCGGCGCGGCCCCACGGGCTACGCCGCCAAGTGCAGCCGCGAGTCCTGCGCGCCGGCCCGGGCCTTTGCGCGGCTGTCCGCCGAGGCCCAGGCAATGCTCATCGCCCCCTGCGCGGGCATGGACTCCTTCGCCTTTTCCAGCCCGCGCCTGAACCCGGTGCTGCGCCTGCTGGCCTTCGGGCCCATGGTGGCCGCGGCCGCGGCCGGTCTGCGGCCGGGGTTAGAGGACCTGCGCGGCTGGGACTGGCTCTGGCGGGCCGAGAACGCCCAGGGCTGGCTGCTGGGCCGGGCCCTGGAGCAGTGGGGCGCACGGGCCCTGGCCGAGCCCGGCCTGGCTCAGCGCCTGGCCGCGGCCGCGGCGCGCCTGGCCCAGGCCCTGGGCCCCTGCCCGCCCCTGGAAACGGGCCAGGCCCTGAAGGAGCTGGCCGATGAGTGGGAGGCGCGCTGCTGGCGCGGCCTCACCGGCCGGCGGCGGGCCCGGCCTGCGGAGCTGGCCCGCTGGCGCGGGCTGGCCGCACAGCAACTCGCCTAGCGCATTACGTCGCGCATGATGTCATCCAGGCCGCTGGCGTCCGGCGGGGCGGGGGTGGCGCCGCCCGCCGCGCTCCAGACGATGGAGCCGTTGTCCAACAGCGCCAGGCCCGGCTTGCCCGCGCTGGTGGTCCGGAACAGCATGCCGGTCTGGTACTTCTGGTAGAGGTAGAGCATGGGCTTGTCGTCTATCAGACCCAGCATGGCCTGCGTCTTGCCCTGGCTGTCCCAGATGCCGAACGTCGAGCCGGCTCCGGGCTTGCTGAACATGCCAATGGCTGGTTGGTTGTCTTTCCCCAACAAGCCGATGGAAGGATTGTTGTTGAGTATCGTAGCCATTACCTTGCAAGTATCGTTCTCGTCGAACAGGCTGACACCCGGACCCTTGCCTGGAGAATAAGAAAGCACCAAACGGGGCTTTTTTCTCTCCTTCATTAGTCCGATCATTGAGTGCCCGTCACAATCTGCTTTCAAGAAAATAGCAGTTTCGCCATTAGCGTTACACATTATTATCATGGGCCCCTCAGGGCCATGAGCCAGGAAAGCGCTGGTGCGTCCGTTTTTATCTTTAACGAAAAGGGTCGGAAACTCTCCTTCATCAAAACCCATTCCTGCTCTGGGCTTACCATTTTTATCTACCAAATAAAAACTATGAGCAATTATTCTTTGAGGGTATTTTGAGTCTTCTGCTTTGGAATTCAAAATCCTGCCTGAAAAGGCGCCGCCTATTAAACCCGACATAACAGCCAATATAACCACTATTAAGAATTGAGATTTCTTCATGCGAGCCCCCCTTTCGGCCGGCCAGAAAAGTAAGTGAATATTATAATGATCTTATAGCATAGTGATAAAAGGCGTTGAAAGCTTTTTTTGAAATAACTGACTCGCTTATGTCCTATTAATTAAATATAACCTTTATGAAACCTCTCTTAGGAGGAGTATTTATGTTAGAGAGCTGGTCTGATGAGTGGGACGTTGGCGCGAGGGTAAGAGTTAGAAGTGTTGACTTAAGTGAACTAAAACAAGCCTTTGAAAAATTAACGGACTTTTTTTATAACGGGTTTGATCGTATCTGGGAATCCGCCAAAACACAGCCCGACTACATCCTCACCTCCACGGCCCAGGACATAGTCAAAACCTGGGACGCGGCGGAGAAGAGCTTCAAGGACCTGGGCTGGAAGTCTCTGACCGGCTCCGTGGTCTCCATCTTCCAAGGAGACATGGACAAGGTCGAAGGCATCTGGGATCAGTCCTGGCAGCGCATGCTGGGCAAGCTGGACAGCCTTTGGAACGGCCTGCTGGACAAGGCCCTGGACAACGTGTTCAAGGGCGCGGCCAACATCTTCAACGACGCCATCCTGCAGCCCGCCTGGGGCTGGCTTTCCAGCAACGTCATGCCGGAGACCAACATCCTGGGCAGCCTCAAATCGGGCGCCGCAGAGCTGGCCTCTTCCCTGGGCCTGACCAAGCTGGCCTCCTGGATGGGCGGCGGCTCCGGGGGTATCACCAACGCCATGGCCAACTCCGCTTCCATGTTCGACTTCGGCAGCGCGACCAGCCTGTTCGGCGCCACCGGCGGCGCGGGCGGCACTTTCACACCTACCTTTTCCATGATGGCGGACCTGGGGCTTGGCGGCGGCATAGAGGCCGGCGGCGCCGCCGCGGGCCTGTCCACCCTGGCCCTGCCCATGGCCATGGCCGTGGGCCCAGGGCTGATCGGCTCCCTGGTGGGGCCCATGCTGGCCGAGCGCTGGACCCCGGAGGAGGCCCAGGACTACATGCAGGGCCAGCTGGACTTCGCCCAGCGCCTGAACGACGGCATGCAGGAGTTGGGCCGCACCTTCGCCGACCTCTCGCCCAGCATGGGGCTGTTCAGCGCCTCGGCCCAGGACACGGCCCACTGGCTGGACGCCCTGCGCGAGACCGCCGGCTACACCAACCAGCAGTTGGACGCCATGATCGCCGCCACCGGCCCCCTGGGCGAGCAGTTCATAATGAGCGGCCAGGCGGCCGACACCCTGAGCGGCCAGGTGCGCGGCCTGGCCCAGGAGATCAGCGCGGCCCAGAACAACTTCACCATCACCGACATGTCCCTGGCCGACTTCAACCAGCGCATAGACGAGTTGGCCAACCGCCTGGGCCTGGGGCAGGATGAGACCACGGCCTTCCGCGACACCGTCTTCGATCTGGCCGAGGCCTTCAGCGCCGGCGGCCTGGAGGCCGAGGCCTTTGACCAGCGGCTGCAGGCCTTTGTGCAGGGCACCCTGAGCGGGGTGGCCGAGGGCGCCGGCAGCAGCACCGCCGCCATCCGCGAGCTGATTGCGGCCATGGCCGGTGTAGAGGGCGGCAGCATCGAGGCCCCCAAGCTGCGCATGGGCCAGACGGCCGGCCAGGCGGACGTGTTCTATGCCGCCCCGGCCGTGGACGCCCTGGGCAACGCCCTGCCCCTGTACCACGCCGGCGGCGTGGTGGATCCCTGGCGCGGGGCGCGGCGCTACCACGCCGGGGACATGGTCAGCGCCCTGGCCCGGGACGAGGTGCCCATCATCGCCCGGCGGGGCGAGTACGTGGTGCGCGCCGAGAGCGTGGGCCCGGCCACCCTGCCCCTGCTCCGGGCCATCAACGCCGGGGCCCTGGCCGCCGCGCCGGCAATGAACCTGCACCTGGAGATACACGGCAATCTGCTGGGCAGCGAGGACAACCTGGAGGACCTGGCCCGGCTCATCGAGGGCCGCCTGCGCAGCCTGCAGGCCAGCCGCTGGAGCGCCTGAGGGCTTGCCCCGCGGCCGCGCATGGGCCATGCTTAGGGGCATGGCGTTTTGGCCGGACATAGGCCCGCGGGCCGGGCTGCGGCTGGCGGCGGCAATGCTGCTCCTGATGCTGGCGGGGCCGGGCTGCCTGAAGCCGGCGCCCTTTGACGAGGCGGCCTGGCGCCGGCAGGTGGAGGCCACGGACCCGGCCAAGCTCTACGCCCCCCACCGCCGGCCCGACGGCAGCTTCTTCAACCCCTGGCTGCCGCGGCAGCACTCCACCTGGTCCCTGCTGCGCTGGTGGGCCTCGACCAATTCCGCGCCCGCGGCCAAGGACATCCCCACCCCCACGGTGCCCAATGACGGCGCCTATCTAAAGAATCCCCAGGCCCCGGACTCCCTGACCTGGGTGGGGCATGCCACCTACGTCATCCAGTGGAGCGGCCAGGTGGTGGTCATTGATCCCCTGTTCAACGAGACCGTGGCCCTGGTGCGGCGGCGGGTAGTGCCGCCGGCCTTCGGGCCCCAGGCCATCCCCAAGGGCGCGGTGGTCTTGATCAGCCACAACCACTACGACCACCTGGACGCGGACTCGGTGGCGGCCCTGGCCAAGAGGGAAGTGGTGTTCCTGGCGCCGCTGGGCCTGGGCGATCTACTGCGGGAGATGGGCGCCAAACAGGTGCATGAGCTGGACTGGTGGCAGGAGATCAGGCTGGGGGGCAGCCGCTTCATCTGCCTGCCGGCCCAGCACTGGAGCCGCCGCCTGGGCCAGGGCTACAACCAGAGCCTGTGGTGCTCCTGGCTGGCCGAGCGGGGCGGCAGGCGCGTCTTCTACGGCGGCGACTCGGGCTACTTCAAGGGCTTCGCCGAGATCGGCCGGCGCTGGCCGGGCATAGAGCTGGCCCTGTTGGGCGCCGGGGCCTACCTGCCGCGCTGGTTCATGCACTACGCCCATGCCGACGTGCCCGAGTTGTTCCAGGCCACGGCCGACCTAGGCGCGCGCTTCCTGGTGCCCACCCAGTGGGGGGTGCTCAAGCTGGGCGACGAGCCCGCGGCCTGGCCGGCCCAGGCCATCCGCCAATACATGCAGGACCACCCCCAGTGGCAGGGCCGGGCCATCCTCTTGCCCGTGGGCGGCCGGCTGCTTCTCTAGTCTAGTTACCTTGCGCAGCTTCCCTCCCAGGCCCGCCGGGTTGTATTCTTAAAACATAACCCAACGCATTTCCGGCCGGCTGCCCGGCCCAGGAGAGAAAAGCCATGACCGCCCCGGCCCTGGACCCCCGCCTGCCCCTGCTGCAGCAGGCCTCGCTCAAGGACAAGGTGGTGCTGGTGCGCTTTGACCACAACGTGGTCAAGAAGGGCCAGATCAACGACCCCTTCCGCATCGACCGCACCCTGGGCACCCTGTTCTACATCGTGGCCCAGGGCGGCCGGCCCATCCTGATGACCCACGTGGGCCGGCCCAGGGACAAGAAGACCGGCCAGATCGACACCGACCCCAAGAACGGGGTGAAGGCCATCGCCGACTACCTGGCCGGCAAGCTGCACTGCCGCCTGGCCCTGCCCGAGTTCCCGGCCGGGCCCCAGGGCATCGCGGCCATCGACACCAGCATCAACCTGGCCATCCGCCAACTGCGCGCCGGCGGGGTGGACGGCATCTATCTGCCCAACACCCGCTGGTTCGCGGGCGAGGAGGCCAAGGGCCCGGAGCGGGAGGCCTTTGCCCGGCAGTTGGCCGGCCTGGCCGACATCTACGTCAACGACGCCTTCGGCTCCTGGCAGCCCCACGCCAGCACCTTTGACGTGACCAAGCACCTGCCCTCCTACGCCGGCTGGCTACTGCAGGACGAGATCCGCCATTTGGACCAGGTGCTCAACCCGGCCCGGCCCTTCCTGGCCGTGGTGGCCGGGGCCAAGTACGACACCAAGATCGGGCCCCTGAACGCCATCTACAAGCAGGTGGACCAGCTCATCCTGGGCGGGGTGATCTACAACACCTACCTCTGCGCCAAGTACGGGGTGCGCATCCAGGGCGTGAGCGAGGAGGACATCGCCGCGGCCAGGCCCCTGGTCAAGGCCGACGCCAAGAAGGGCAAGATCCTGGAGCTGCCGCTGCTCATCGAGAGCGACCTGCTGGGCCGCCAGGACGGCCGCTGGCGCACCAAGGCGGTCAAGGACCTGCGGCCGGGCCAGGAGCTGGGCTACGTGCTGGACATCGACCCCAAGAGCTTCGCGGCCCCGGCCGTGGCAACGGCCCTGAACCAGGCGGCCACCATCTTCGTCAACGCGGTCATGGGCTTCACCCCTCACTTCACCGACGGCTCCCGGGCCCTGGACACCACCATCGACGCCAACCGCAAGGCCACCAAGCTCTACGGCGGCGGCGACACCCTGCAGGAGTTCAAGGACCTCTGCCCGGGCCTGTACTTGGCGGTGCTGGACAACGCCCAGTACTACTTCTTCACCGGCGGCGGCTCGGTGCTCACGGCCATCGAGCAGGGCTCGCCCTACGGACTGGAACCCGTGGCGGCCCTGATGACCAACGGCGGCCAGGAGCCAGGCCGGGCTCCCAAGGCTAAGAGCGCAAAACCAAAGGCCAAAAGGCAAGCGGGCCCCCGGAAAAAGGCCTAGAGGCGAAGTTACATTTTAGCTAATCAGTAGCTTGCGCGGCCTGGGCGGGCTGTGCTACAAGGGGCCAAGTGGTCAAACAGGCATTCCGGGCCGCGCGGCACGCCCAGAGGCCTCACATGGCGCTGGGGCCGGGGCGCGCGGCGCCAAGAATAGACCTGCTGCCCCTGGCCATTGCCCTGGGCCGGCCCCTGCCGGCCCGCCGCCTGTGGCCAGCATCTAAATCAACCACAAAGGGGATGAGGCTATGTGGGACGAAAAATTCGAGACCATGTCCACTGACCAGATGCAGGCCTTCCAGTTAAACAAGCTCAAAGAAACCGCGGCCTGGGTCTATGAGCGCATCCCCTTCTACAAGAGGAAGTTCGACGAGGCGGGCGTCAAACCCAGCGACATCAAGACCCTGGAGGACCTGGGCAAGCTGCCCTTCACGGTCAAGACCGACCTCAGGGACAACTACCCCTTCGGCCTGTGCGCGGTGCCCCTGAGCGAGGTGGCGCGCATCCACGCCAGCAGCGGCACCACCGGCAAGCCCATCACCGGCCCCTACACCGCCGACGACCTGGAGCAGTGGACCAACTGCATGGCCCGCAACCTCACCGCGGCCGGCGTCACCCCCACGGACATCGTGCAGAACGCCTACGGCATGGGCCTGTTCACCGGCGGCCTGGGCTTCCACCAGGGAGCCACCCGGATCGGCTGCGCGGTGGTGCCCTCGGGCAGCGGCATGACCGAGCGCCAGATCACCCTGATGCAGGACTTCGGCAGCACGGTGCTGTTCTCCACGCCCTCCTACGCCCTGACCATCGCCGAGAAGGCCTCGGAGATGGACGTGGACCTGCGCAAGCTGCCCCTCAGGGTGGGCGTGTTCGGCGCCGAGCCCTGGACCGAGGAGATGCGCCGGGAGATCGAGGACCGCATGGGCATCAAGGCCATGGAGGCCTACGGCCTGACCGAGCTGATGGGTCCGGGCGTGTCCTTCTCCTGCCCGGCCCAGGACGGCTATTTGCACATCAACGAGGACCACGTCCTGGCCGAGATCATCGACCCGGTGACCGAGGAGGTGCTGCCCCTGGGGGCCAAGGGCGAGCTGGTCTTCACCGCCATCCAGCGCCGGGCCATGCCCATGATCCGCTACCGCACCCGCGACATCACCGAGCTAAAGCGCGAGAAGTGCTCCTGCGGCCGCACCCTGCTGAAGATGAAGAAGGTCTTCGGCCGCAGCGACGACATGCTCATCATCAGCGGCGTCAACGTCTTCCCCAGCCAGGTGGAGTCCATCCTCTTAGACGTGGCCGAGGTGGAGCCGCAGTACGTGCTCATCATCCGCAAGAAGGGCTACCTGGACGCCCTGTCCGTGGACGTGGAGGCCAAGCCCGAGGTCTATGACCAGGGCGAGGAAAAGCTGCACGAGGTGGAAAAGAAGATCGAGGGCCGCATCCGGGGCATCATCGGCATCGGGGTCAAGGTGCGCTGCGTGCCGCCCAAGAGCATCGAGCGCTCCGAGGGCAAGGCCAAGCGCGTGTTCGACGCCCGCAAGCTGTAGGCCGCTGAGCTAAAAGCAAGCCGCGCCCCGCCCGATCGGGCGGGGCGCTTTTTTGCGGGCGGGGGGTGAGCGTCAAGGCAAATACCTTGCCCTAGCCGCGGCTATCTCCGCTTGAATACGTTGATGGTCACCGGGTAGCCCTGGGTGAGCATGGTGCGGGGCCGCACCGACTGGGCCGCCACCCGGCCCACCAGCTTGTGGAGACCATGTTCACCCGGAAGCCCTTGTTCCGCAGGGTCTGCGTGGCCTGCGCGGCGACCATGCCCCTCACGTCAGGCACCTGGACCTGCCGAGGTGGCCGGCTGTAGCGCCAGGTGCGCAGCACGATCACCTTGTTGGCCGGGTAGCTGGTGCCCACGCCGATCTGCTGGGCCACCACGTTGCGCTGTTTGGGGTTGCTGGTCTTGCAGCAGGAATGGGAGGCCTCCACCTTGACGCGGAAACCGGCCGCGCGCAGGATTTTGGCCGCCTCGTTGACGTTTTTGCCCACGGTGCTGGGCGCCACCGGCGGCGCGGACCAGGCGGGCAGGACCCATGCCAGGCAGAGCGCGGCACCCAGCAGCAACATCCATGTCCTTTTCATATCTCGACTCCTTTTTTAAATACCGTGCAGGACCGCCCGCGGGCGGTCCGATGGCATCCCTGGCTGCCGAGATCAGGTTGTCGGTGGATGCGGACCCTGGGCCGCGGGCCGAGCGGGGGCAAGCCCCTGCCGGCCCCGGCCCTTTACCATCAGGTTATTAAAAACATAGGGTCATTGACAAGCGGCTTGGCCGGCTAAAGGCGGCAATCTTGCCTGATTTAGTGGGATTTAGGTGAAGCAGGTGATAAGGTTCGTTGGCGCGGCGGATGATGATGGTTGGGTTCCGGGGATGGCGCCCCTGCCCCAACCCACGCGCCTGCTTTTGCTTTGGGTGGCCGGGACAGCTCGCTGTCCCGGTCGCGGAGCCTTAGCGACGCGACAAGCGGTTCTTGGGGGGCTGGACGCAAAAAACCGCTTGCGCCTGCGGCGCCCGGACAACGAGTTGTCCGGGCCACCCAAGAATTTTCCCTTGCGGCGCATTGTCGTTGCGAGGAGCGAAGCGACGAAGCAATCTCTGCCCGGAGCGGGCGGCCGCAGCGAAAAAAGGCGTTGGGTTTCGGGGCAACCCCCCTAAACCCAACCTGCGCGATCGCTATTGCGGCTACTGATACGACTCGGGCTTGAGCTCCCGCTCCATGAGCTCGCCCAGCACCTCCAGGGGGGCGCGGCCCTCGTAGATCACCTGGCGCACGCCCTCCACGATGGGCATCTCCACCCCGGCCTTGGCGGCCAGCTCCAGCACGGTGAGGGTGTTCTTGACCCCCTCGGCCACCTGGCGCATGGACTCGGTGATCTGGCCGATGCTCTCGCCCTGGGCCAGGCGGGTGCCCACGGTGCGGTTGCGGCTGAGGGCGCCGGTGCAGGTGAGGACCAGGTCGCCCAGGCCGGCCAGGCCGGCCAGGGTGGCTGGCTCGGCCCCCCGGGCCAGGGCCAGGCGGGTCATCTCAGCCAGGCCGCGGGTGATCATGGCGGCCATGACGTTATGGCCCAGGCTCAGCCCGGCCACCATGCCCGCGGCGATGGCCAGGGGGTTCTTGACCGCCCCGCCCAGCTCCACGCCGATGACATCGCTGCTGGTGTAGACCCTAAAGCGCGGGCCGGCGAAGGCCTGCTGCACGGCCTGGGCCGCGGCCGGGTCGCGGCCGGCCACGGTGACCGCGGTGGGCGCGCCGGCGGCCACCTCGCGGGCGAAGCTGGGGCCGCTCAGGGCGGTGAGGCGGTGGTGATAGGAGCCGGGCAGCAGGTCCGCGGCCACCTCGCACATGGTGAAGCCGGTGCCCTCCTCGATGCCCTTGGTGCAGGAGACGATCAGGGCCTCTTTGGGCAAGAACTCCACGGCCCGGCCCAGCACCGCGCGGTACACGTGGCTGGGCATGACCAGCACCACCAGCTCGGCGTCCTCTAGCACCTGGGGCAGGTCGGGGCTGGCGGTCAGCGTGGGGTGCAGGCTGGCCTCGGGCAGGAACAACGGGTTGCGCTGCTCTTGGTTGACGGCCGCGGCCACCTCGGGCTCAAAGGCCCAGAGCCGCACCGCGTGGCCGGCGCGGGCCAGGAGGTCGGCCAGGGCCGTGCCCCAGGCCCCGGCGCCGATCACCGCGGCCCGCAGCCGCGCCGGCCTAGTCACCGCTCTCCTCGTCCGGGGCCGGGCACTCTTCGGCGCCGGCCTCGTCGCCGTTGCCGTTGTCGCCCTCGCCCTCACTCTCGGCCAGCTTGGCCGCGGCCACCAAGCGCTCGCCCTCGGCCAGGTCGTGCAGGCGCACGCCCTGGGTGTTGCGGCCGATGATGCGGATGTCGCCCACCAGCATGCGGATGATGTTGCCCTGGTCGGAGATGAGCATCACCTCGTCGTCGTCCTCCACCACCAGGGCCGCCACCACCTCGCCGTTGCGCTCGGTGGTCTTGATGGTGATCACGCCCTTGCCGCCGCGGTTGTGCAGGGGGTACTCGTCCAGGCGGGTGCGCTTGCCGTAGCCGTGGGTGGTGACCGTGAGCACGCTGGGCGCGCCGGCCACCGCCTCCATGGCCACCACCGCGTCGCCGTCGGTGAGGTCCACGCCCTTGACCCCGCCGGCCACCCGGCCCATGGAGCGCACGTTCTGCTCCCGGAAGCGGATGGCCTTGCCCTGGCGGGTGGCCTGGAATATCTCCATCTCGCCGTCGGTGAGGCGGGCGGCCACCAGGCGGTCGCCCTCGCTCAGCTTGAGGGCGATGATGCCGCCCGGCCGGGGCCGCGAGAAGGCCATGAGGTCGGTCTTCTTGACGATGCCCTGCTCGGTGGCCATGATCACCTGGCGGCCCTCGCTGAACTCCTTGACCGCCAGCACGGTGTTGACCTTCTCGCCGGTGGTCATGTTCACCAGGTTGACGATGGCCTTGCCCTTGGAGGCGCGGCCGGCCTGGGGTATCTCGTGCACCTTGAGCCAGAACAGGCGGCCGGCGTCGGTGAAGATGAGCAGGTAGTGGTGGGTAGAGGCCACGAAGAGCTTTTCCACGAAGTCCTCGCTCTTGGTGACCATGCCCCGCTTGCCCTTGCCGCCCCGGCGCTGGGCCCGGTATAGGCTGGCCGGGGTGCGCTTGATGTAGCCGCCGTGGGAGATGGTCACCACCATCTCCTCCTCGGCGATCATGTCCTCCAGGTCTATCTCGCTGGTCTGGGAGACGATCTCAGTGCGGCGCGGGTCGCCGTAGGTCTGGGACAGCTCCAGGGTCTCGTCGCGGATAATACGCCGCACCAGGCCCTCGTTGGCCAATATCTCCTGGAGGCGGGCGATCTCCTTGATCACCTCGCGGTACTCGCTGAGGATCTTCTCCTGCTCCAGGCCGGTCAGGCGCTGCAGGCGCATGTCCAGGATGGCCTGGGCCTGTATCTCCGAGAGCGAGAGCTGCGTCATGAGCTGGAACTTGGCCTCGGTGGGGCTGGCCGAGGCCCGGATCAGCTTGATCACCTGGTCCAGGTGGTCCAGGGCGATCTTGAGGCCCTCCAAGATGTGGGCCCGCTCCTGGGCCTTCCGGAGGTCGAAAGCGGTGCGCTTGAGGATGATCTCGCGGCGGTGCTCGATGAAGTGGCGCAGCACGTCCTTGAGGGTGAGCACCTCGGGCCGGTTGTTGACGATGGCCAGCAGGTTGATGCCGAAGGTGGACTGCATGGCCGTGAACTTGAACAGCTGGTTCATCACCACCTGGGGCACCGCGTCGCGTTTCAGCTCCAGCACCACGCGCAGGCCGTCGCGGTCGCTCTCGTCGCGGATGTCGCTGATGCCCTCGATCTTCTTTTCCTTGACCAGCTCGGCGATGCGCTCCAGGAGGCGGGCCTTGTTCACCTGGTAGGGCAGCTCGGTGACCACGATGGCGCTCTTGTTGCCCCGGGCGCTGGTCTCCACGTTGGCCCGGGCCCGCATGTAGATGACCCCGCGGCCGGTCTCATAGGCCTCGGCGATGCCCTTGCGCCCGTAGATGAAGCCCCGGGTGGGAAAGTCCGGGCCGGGCAGGTGGCGCATCAGCTCCTTGATGGTGATGTCCGGCTTGTCCAAGAGGGCCACCACCGCCGCGGCCACCTCGCCCAGGTTGTGGGGCGGGATGTTGGTGGCCATGCCCACGGCGATGCCGCTGGAGCCGTTGACCAAGAGGTTGGGCACCTTGGTGGGCAGCAGGCCCGGCTCGGCCAGGGATCCGTCGTAGTTGTCAACGAACTGGACGGTTTCCTTGTCGATGTCGGCCAGGAACTCGCCGGCCAGCCTGGCCATGCGCACCTCGGTGTAGCGCATGGCCGCCGGCGCGTCGCCGTCCACGGAGCCGAAGTTGCCCTGGCCGTCCACCAGGGTGTAGCGCAGGGCAAAGTCCTGGGCCATGCGCACCAGGGCGTCATAGACCGCCGCGTCGCCGTGGGGGTGGTACTTGCCGATGACGTCGCCCACCACGCGGGCCGACTTCTTGTAGGCGCGGTTGTAGTAGTTCTTCAGGTCGTGCATGGCAAAGAGGATGCGCCGGTGCACGGGCTTGAGACCGTCGCGCACGTCGGGCAGGGCCCGGCCGATGATCACGCTCATGGCGTAATCCAGATAGGAGCGCTTTATCTCCTCTTCAATGAGCACATCTTGCTTGCGGGCGTCAGTGGGTAGCATTCATTTGAATCCTTTAGCTTTTTTTGGCTCTGGCCCCGGCTCGGCCCCCTGTAAGGCTCCGGTACGAAAACCTCTAACATTGCGCCCTTATTAGAGCTGGCTAACTTTACCAACAACTGCGCGGAAATGCAAGAAAATTCGGCCAAAAACCAGCCTTCTAGGGGCCTGAAATCCCGGAGCAAATCCCTCTGGCTGTTGGGCGCCCGGCTAGGGGCGGCCAGGGGCCGTGCAACCTCGCCCATAGCCCGGCCGCGCGCGCCGGCCGCGGCCCCAGGCAAGCCCCAAAAGGTGCACGGAGCGCCTTTAGAGCGCCTGCTCTAACCACGGCCCGGCGCCGCCGGAAAATTCCTCCCGAATTACCCCCTTAAATCCAGGGCTTGCAGACCCTGTTTTTCGGCCGGCTTTTAGCAAAAATACATTGCAAATTTCGCAAGTTATGGCATAATATTTCAACGTCAACTTCACCCCGGAAAGGCCCCTCTATGGCCACCAAGAACAACGGCTACACCGCAGAAGAAATCAAGGTCCTGGAAGGCCTGCAGGCGGTCCGCAAACGCCCGGCCATGTACATTGGCTCCACCGGCCCCGAGGGCCTGCACCACCTGGTCTATGAGGTGGTGGACAACTCGGTGGACGAGGCCATGGCCGGCTTCTGCACCAACATCACCGTGACCCTGCACACCGACGACTCGGTGAGCGTCTCTGACGACGGCCGCGGCATCCCGGTGGACCTGCACGCCGGGGAAGGCGTGTCCGCGCTGCAGGTGGTGATGACCAAGCTGCACGCCGGCGGCAAGTTCGACGACAAGGCCTACAAGGTGGCCGGCGGCCTGCACGGGGTGGGCGTGTCGGTGGTCAACGCGCTCTCGGAGTGGCTGGAGGTGGAGGTGCGCCGCGACGGCGAGGTCTTCACCCAGTCCTACCAGCGCGGCGACCCGGTCAGCGAGGTGAAGGTGGTGGGCAAGGCCAAGCGGGCCACCGGCACCAAGGTCACCTTCAAGGCCGACCCCCAGATATTCGAGACCACCACCTACTCCTTCGAGACCCTGGCCGGCCGCCTGCGCGAGCTGTCCTTCCTCAACCGCGGCCTGCGCATCAAGCTCAATGACGAGCGCGCCGAGAAAGAGGTGGAGTTCTTCTACAAGGGCGGCATCGCCGAGTTCGTGGACTACATGAGCCGCAAGTCGCTGCCCCTGCACAAGAAGCCGGTGTACTTCACCGGCGAGAAGGACATGCTGCAGGTGGAGATCGCCCTACGCTACACCGACGCCTACTCCGAGCGCATCTACTCCTTCGCCAACAACATCAACACCCGCGAGGGCGGCACCCACCTCACCGGCTTCAAGGCGGCCCTGACCCGCACCCTGAACTCCTACATCGGCAACAACTTCCCCAAGATCAAGACCCTGCCCAGCGGCGACGACGTGCGCGAGGGCCTGTTCGCGGTCATCAGCGTCAAGATCCCCCAGCCCCAGTTCGAGGGGCAGACCAAGATGAAGCTGGGCAACTCCGAGGTCAAGGGTCTGGTGGAGCAGGTGGTCAACGAGCAACTGGCCGCCTACCTGGAGGAGAACCCCTCCGAGGCCAAGAAGATCGTGGCCAAGATCACCGAGGCGGCCCGGGCCCGGGAGGCGGCGCGCAAGGCCCGCGACCTGGTGCGGCGCAAGGGCGTGCTCAGCGAAAACTCCCTGCCCGGCAAGCTGGCCGACTGCTCCGAGCGCGACCCGGCCCTGAGCGAGCTGTTCCTGGTGGAGGGCGACAGCGCCGGCGGCAGCGCCAAGCAGGCCCGCGACCGCCGCTTCCAGGCCATCTTGCCCCTCAAGGGCAAGATCCTCAACGTGGAGAAGGCGCGCTTCCACAAGATGCTGGAGAACGCCGAGATCCGCACTATGATCACCGCCCTGGGCACCAGCGTGGGCACCGAGGAGTTCGACCTGAACAAGCTCCGGTACCACAAGGTGGTCATCATGACCGACGCCGACGTGGACGGCAGCCACATCCGCACCCTGCTGCTCACCTTCTTCTTCCGCCAGATGGAGGAGCTGATCAAGGGCGGCTACCTCTACATCGCCCAGCCGCCCCTGTACCGCATGGTGGACGGCAAGAAGGAGAGCTACGTCAAGGACGAGCCGGCCATGCGCGCCCTACTCCTGGAGCGGGCCTGCGCCGAGCTGCGGCTCAAGGTCGAAGGCACCGGCCAAAAGTTGGCCGGCCAGCGCCTGGTCAAGCAGATGGAGGCCCTGAGCTCCTACCTGGAGACCGCCGAGCGGCTGATCCGCCGGGGCTGGCCCATGGCTCTCTTGCAGGCCCTGATCAAGGCCAAGGTGAGCAGCAAGAACGTGTTCAGCGACAAGGCCAAGGCCGAGGAGCTGGCCTCGTTCCTGGCCGAGCAGGGCATGATCATCGAGCGCATAGACAAGGACGAGGAGCACAGCCTGTTCGAGATCGCCCTCAGCGTGCCCGGCGAGGCCTCCCAGTCCGCGCCCGTGTCCTGGGACCTCATCTCCGGCGCGGACTACGCCCAGCTCTACCGCCTGGCCGAGTCCCTGGCCGGGGCCGAGCAGGGGCCCTACGTGCTCAGCCGCAACGGCGACGACGCCTCGTTGGCCAATGCCCGGGCCCTGCTGGAGAGCCTCTTGGCCGCCGGGGCCAAGGGCCTGAACCTGCAGCGCTACAAGGGCCTGGGCGAGATGAACCCCGAGCAGCTCTGGGAGACCACCATGGACCCCGAGCGCCGCACCCTGTTGCAGGTGAAGATCGAGGACTTCGTGGCCGCCGACGACCTGTTCACCACCCTCATGGGCGACCAGGTGGAGCCAAGGCGGGACTTCATCTATGAAAATGCCCTGGAGGTGAGGGAGCTAGATATATAAGCACTTGCTTGACAGGGGGGCGGTATTTGGAAAAAGTAAGTTTTATTTGCGATGTTTCTGTTCTGTGGGCTGCTCTAGTTTCTGCTGGAGCAGCCATTTTTGCTGCCTGGTTAAGCTCAACAATTACAGCCCGCAGGATAAAAAACAATGAAATCGAAAAGGAAAAAAGGCGTGAAATCAAACAAGGCAGAGCTCTATTAAACTTTATCTATGTAGAAACTAATTTTATAATAACAAGTGTCGGCACGTTTATGACAATGATTGAATCCAGAGATAACATAAAAAATAACTTCCCATCGGACTTGTACAATGTTACTCACATACTAACTCAGTCGTCCGAAATAAGAATTCTCCAATTATTGTTAGATCATGCGGATACCTTGCCCGAGAAGCTCTATAAACTATTTTTTATTTTTTTACGACATATTAAGATCCTAAAAGTTATTTTAGGAAACTACAAACAGGGCAGCAAAATAAACACTTGGGAGGAATTTCATCCCATTTATTGCCATTTACTAACAGTGATGGAAAACGGATGCCGTATTCTAGATTTAGCTGGTAAACTTTTAAGAAGAGAACACGGTCCGGGCAATAATATGCGACAGGCTGAAAAGTATAGCAGACTACACAAAAAAGAATGTGAAAATTGATTAAATATTTAAAGTAAAGTTTCTGATACAGTTTGATCCCATAATCTGCGGGTGGCCGGGACAACTTGTTGTCCCGGTCGCGGAGCGCAGCGACGCGACAAGCGGTTCTTGGCGGGGGTTGGACGTAGGCAAGAACCGCTTGCGCCTGCGGCGCCCGGACAACCAGTCGTCCGGGCCACCCCTAACTTCTTTCCTTTACAACCTAGCGTTCATTGCCCGGCGCGGCTTCCTGGCCCTCCAAAAGGTGCACCGGGGCCTCTCCCCCGCTGCCTCTCCCACCCAAGCCCCTGCCCTGCCGGCGCTTCCGGGCCTGGCTGGGAATTTCAGGCAAAACCCCAAAAAGTAGTGGCCTTGCCGATCCAAACCATGATATCTAGTGTCAACGGGAGTATGCCCGCGTGCGGACCCTGCCGCGCGGCCGGCGCTGGCCAGGCCGGGGCGGCGGGGGAGCGAGGCCAAAGGAGTGCACTGGCCTCTTTTCCGGCGCGGGGCCTGGCATCGGCCAAGGAGGGCGTCATGCACAAGAAGCTCTGGGGTCTGGCCCTGGCGGCGCTGCTGCTGTTGGGCCTGGGGCCGGCGGCCCAAGCCGGGGAGATGGGCTCGGCCCTGTCAATGGTGCCCAAGGGCATGTTCCGGGTCTCCATCCAGGCTGGGTACGTGAACGAGCAGAAGATGAAGGACATCGGCGCGAGCAGCAGCAGCGCCTCGTTCGCCTCGCCCCAGCAGGACGTGAAGATAAAACAGGATAAGCACTTCGGGGCCGTGATCACCTACGGTTTGCACGAGCGCATCAACGTCTTCGCCGAGCTGGGCCTGGTAATGGATGGCCGCCTCAGCGGCGACCGGACGGTGCCCGGCGCCAGCGCCAAGCAGAACCTGGAGGCCACCCTCAAGGACACCTTCACCTGGGCCGTGGGCATCAAGGGCCTGCTCTGGGAGCACAAGAAGGGCTTCGGGGTGATGGCCGGCGCCCGCTACTTCCGCTACGACGACCGCGGGGTGGATAGCTGGACCGGCACCGGCGGGGGCGCCAGCATCCAGGGCCTGAGCAGCGACACCAGCCTGGACTACTGGCAGTTCGACCTGTCCGTGGCCGCCTACTGGCGCTTCAAGCGCCTCACGCCCTACGCGGGCGTCAAGTACTCCTACGCCGAGGGCAGGCTGTCGGGCTCCTGGAACCTGGGCTCGGCCCACGGCTCCATCGACGACAAGTACGAGCCCGAGGCTCCGGTGGGCCTGTTCGCGGGCGTGGACCTGCGGCTGTTCAAGCGCTTCCACCTGAACCTGCAGGCCAACTTCTACGACCAGACCGCCTTCTGGATCGCCGGCAACTACGACTTCTAGAACCTATTGCCCAGGGGCCGGAGTGCGCTCCGGTCCCTGGGCGGACCTCCCTGACATCCCCTCCGCGCGCCCGCGCGCCTCCTTTTGGTAGGCCTGGCGCAGCACCTCTATGTCCGGGTCGTGCGGGGCCCGCCGGGCGGCGATGTCTATGGTGGCCAGGGCCCGGCGCATGTCCCAGTCGCTGAGGGCAAAGGCCGTGGCCAGGCGCTTGAGACCGGCCACCCCCTCCACGGCCTGCACCGGTATCTCGGCCACGCCCAAGAGCAGGCGGGCGTTGTCCGGCGAGGTCTCCTGATACAGGTGCAGGGGCGCCGAGTACTCCACCAGCAGGTTGTCGTCGGTGTTGCGCGGCAGGCCTTGGCCCAGGGCCAGCAGCCGCGGCCGGTCCATCTGATACAGGCCCAGCAGGTCCGCGGCCCGGAGCACCCCCACCGTGGACAGCTCCCCGGCCATGGCCGGCAGACGCTTCAGCTCGGCCGCCAGGGCCCGCTCGCTCAGGGGCAGGGGCGCGTCGCTGCCCAGGATGATCAGGTCCGACTCGTTGACCCTGAACAGCCGGGCGAAGGCGAAGGTCTGGGCGAAGGTGGCCAAGAGCGAGCGCAGGTCCCGGGGGGTCATGGCGTAGGTGTGCAGCCACTGGGCCCAGAGGCCGCCGGGGGCCAGCTTGCGGCGGCCCAGGGCGAAGAACTCGGCCGTGAACAGGTTGGAGACCCCGCTCAGCCAGGGGTTGGAGGGCTCGGAGCTGATGAGGTCGAAGGCGCCGTCCGGGCACAAGAGCAGGTGGTGGCGGGCGTCGTTGAGGTGCAGGCGCACCCGGAGGTCGTCGAAGTAGCGGCGGTTGTAGTCGGCGAACAGCCGGCTGGCCGCGACCGCCGCGGGCTCTATCTCCGCCACCGCGATGCTCTCCGGCTCCGGGTGCAGGGTCACGGCGCCCACGGTGATGCCGCTGCCCAGGCCGATCACCAGCACCCGCCGGGCCTGGGGCCGGAAAAGCATAGGCAGGTGGCCCAGCAGGAGCTGGGTCTTGAGGTCCGCCTGGCTGGAGGCGTCCACCTTGCCGTTGGTGGCCAGCCAGAGGTTATTGGTCAGGCCGTTGCGGCCCACGGTGATCACCGCCGAGCGGCCCTCCTCATAGAACAGCAGGCGAAAGGGCCGCACCGCATAGGCCAGCGCGCCTTCGCGGCTGCGGTCGCTGAGCAGGCCCACGTAGCGGTACAGGCCGGCGGTCATGAGCAGGGGGTCCCAGGGCGGCCGCAGCAGGAGCAAGAGCCCGGCCAAGAGCAGGCTGCCCAGGCCCAGGCCCAGGGCCAGGCCCCGGACGCGCAGGCTGCGGGCTGCGGCCAGCAGGCAGAAGGCGGCGATCAGGGCCGCGGCCAGGTTGATCAGGGACGCGGCCAGCACCGTGCCCCGGATGTGCAACGCGGGCAGCAGCCACAGGCCGCCCAGGGCCGCGCCAGCCAGGGCCCCCAGGGTGTTGACGCCGTAGATGAGGCCCACCGGCCGGCTCAGGGCGGCCGGCGGCCCGGCCGCGGCCCGCACCAGGTAGGGGAAGCTGGCCCCCATGATCAGGGCCGGGGGCAGCATCACCGCCAGGGCCAAGAGGGCCTGGCTGGGCCAGAGCAGCCAGGGGTGCTGGGCGGCCAGGCGGTCATAGAGCCAGACGAAGGTCAGGGGCAGCTCGGCATAAAGGAACATGGCCCCCCAGCAGAACAGGGCCAGGAGCATCTGCAGGCCGGCCAGGTGGCTCAGCACCCGGACCCGGCCGCCGGTGGCCAGGCCCCGGTCGGCGGCCACGCCCCCGGCCCAGCCCCCCAGGCCGATGCCCAAGAGGAAGGCCAGCAGCATGATGGAGAAGGCGTAGGCGCTGCCGCCCAGGATCAGGGTGAGCAGGCGGGTCCAGGCCACCTCGTATAAGAGGGCCGCCCCGCCGCAGAGCCCGGCCACCACCAAGAGGGCCGGCATCTGGGCCGGGGGCTGACTGCGCAGGGCCAGGGGCACGGGCGCCGTGGGCGGCAGGGGCCGGCTGGCCGCGGCCAGGGCCCCGGCGGCCAGGGCCAGCAGCCCGCTCAGGCCCACGGCCAGCCAGTTGGTGGCGGCCACGCCCAGGCGGGGCAGCAGCAGGAAGCCGGCCAGGGCCGCGCCCAGGGTGGCGCCCAGGGTGTTGGCGCCGTAGAGCCGGCCCACCTCCCGGCCGGCCGAGGACCAGAGCCCGGCCGCGAAGCGGGCGGCCAGGGGCAGGGTGGCGCCCATGGCCGCGGCCGGCGGCAAGAGGAGCCCGCCCAGCAGCCCGAACTGCAACCCCGCGGCCAGGGCCGGCCCCGGAGCCAGGGCCCGGTACCAGGCCAGGTACAAGGACGTGGCCAGCTCCAGCAGCCAGGGGAAGCCCAGGGCGTAGGCCCCGATGAAGCCCTCCAGCACGGCGTAGGCCACGAGCGGCCGGGCGGCCCGGCCGGCCCAGCGGGCCGCGGCCAGCCCGCCCAGGGCCAGCCCGGCCATGAAGGCGGCCAGCACCGTGGCCACGGCCAGCTGGCCCGCGCCCAGGATCAGGCGCAGCTGGCGCACCCAGAGGGTCTCGTACACCAGGCACACGGCGCCGCTGAGCAGAAAGAGCAGGACCAGGGCCTGCACCGCCCGCTGATGCCTGATCATCCGGCCTACACTCCCAAGGGCCGGCCAGCGCCGCCATCTGCGCGGGCAACGGGCCCCGGCCCATGGTCACACACCGGCCCGGCGCAAGCAACCATGGAACCCGATCCTGGTTGCGCGGCGGCGACTTGTCTGTAAAAATATAATTATAAGTACAAGATGAACTGAATAATTCTATCGGATCAGCCGGGCAACCACGTACGGCGAGACATAGGGTTCACAAGCTGGGCGGGCGGGTTGCCCGGCGAGGATGATTGTCTCTTTGCGCGAGGTGGTGGCCATGGCCCATATAGCAGATTGGCAAAACGAGCTGCTTTTTTTCCAGGTCCTGTCCGACTCCTTGCCCCTGCCCGTATTCTTCAAGGACCGCCAGGGGCGCTACCAAAAGGTCAACAAGCACTTCGCCCAGGAGGTAGTGGGCCTGCCCGCGGAGCAGATCGTGGGCCGCAAGGTCTCGGAGCAGCCGGGCAGAATTCCCCGGGATCTGGCCCAGATCTACCACCAAAAGGACCTGGAGCTGATGGCCCGCGGCGGCCAACAGGTCTACCAGGCCGAGGTGCTCTGCGCCGACGGGGTGCGCCGGCCCTTTGAGTTTCACAAGGCCACGGTGACCGGTCCGGACGGCGAGTGCCTGGGCATCGTAGGGGCCATGATAGACATCAGCGACCACCTGGCCATGGAGCAGGAGAACCTGCGCCAGGGCAAGCTGCAGGCGGCCCTGCAGACCGCCGGTGCCATCTGCCACGAGCTGAGCCAGCCCTTGCAGGTGATCTTGGCCGAGGTGGAGCTGATGCAGGCCAACGGCGAGGCCGACGACCGGGCCGCCCACCGCATGGAGACCATCCTGGGCTCCATCGACAAGATCCGCACCATCACCGACAAGCTGCACAACCTGCAGGACTTCCGCACCACGCCCTACCCGGGCACCAGCGACATATTGAGCCTGGATGAGTCCGCGGGCTAGCCCGCATATTTCATGAGGGCCGTGCGTCCGGCTGCGCCAGCCAGCGGGCCGCTGGGGGCAAAGCGGGTCGAGATGCCATCTGCCAAGGTCGACCCCCTGATGCTCCCGTTGAAAATGTCTGGGAGCCCAAGCCTTGGGCCCGGCACACTGCGTTGCTGGCGGCGCTCAGGCCTCGACGTAGCTTTAGCTACGCCTGCGGCCTTCGCTTGCCACCGGCGGGCCGCCGGGAGCAAAGCGGGTCGAGAGCCCGCCTGCCCTTGCTAGCCACCCGTGCTCCCGCCAAAGGGCCTTGGCAGCCCAAGCCTTGGGCCGCCTTGTTTGCCAGTGGCTGGCTGTGCCGGCTCAGGGTGCTGTACCTTGGTAACGCGAGTGCCCTTTTCATAACGTAGCCCTGAATACTGGTTCGTTGTTTAAGGCCACCCAACCCTCATGAAATATGCGGGCTAGGTGTAGCTGCTAAAGAGGTTGTTCACACGGTTCCAGTTTTGGAGACTGGTGGTTGAGAAGATCACCGGATCCAAGCTGGGAGAGCCGCATGAACAACCCCCACCAGAATGCCAGGACCACGTTTCACAGTCGAGCCCTGATTGTGCAAAGGGTATTGAAGGAAGGAAAGAGCGTGCGGGAGGTGGCCGAGGCCTTGGGAGTGAGTCGGCACACGGTCTACAAATGGCTGGCCCGCTACAGAGCCGGTGGCCGGGAGGCTCTGTATGATCGAAGCTCCCGTCCCCATCGCAGCCCCCGGCGTCTGCCGGTGGAGCGGGTGGCCACCATCGCAGGCATGAGGCGCATGGGCATGAGCTCACCCCAGATATCTTTTTCCCTTTCCATACCGCTTTCCACGGTGACTCTTGAGCTTCGTCGCTTAGGTCTGAATCGTTTGCCGCGCCTGGAGCTCAAGCCACCTGTGATTCGTTACGAGCACAAGGCTCCTGGCGAGATGATCCATTTGGATGTCAAGAAGTTAGGCAAGATAGACGGAGTGGGGCACCGCATCCATGGCGACCGCTCCCAACGGAGTCGCGGGGCTGGCTGGGAATATCTTCACGTGTGCGTGGACGACTACAGCCGTTTGGCCTACCCCGAGATACTACCTGACGAGAAGGCCACCACCGCCACTTGCTTTTTGATTCGAGCCGCAGATTGGTTTAAGCGTCATGGTGTCACGGTGCGGCGGGTGATGACCGACAACGGCAGAGCTTATCTGAGCCGCAGCTTCTGCACCGCGATGAACCACCTGGGTGCGCGCCACGTAAAGACACGGCCTTACACTCCACGCACCAACGGCAAGGCCGAGCGTTTCATCCAGACCAGCATCAGGGAGTGGGCCTACAAACGAGCCTACGAAAGCTCAGAGGAAAGAATCG
>JBFMFU010000038.1:0-7789 GCA_040751985.1 Thermodesulfobacteriota bacterium
TCACCCTCAATGGGTTCTTCGATTCCTCCTTTAACAGCGCTGGTAGGATCAAAAGAAAAGGTTCTTTTTAGCATTGGCATACCAGAGTCGTTAGACGCAGCAAAAAAGCAAGTTAAATGAACCTCTTGAAATGCCTTTAACCACAAAAAACGACCGAGGCCTTTGCCACCTTTTTTAATTTTATAGAGGGAATCCGATGTTATAAAGGAGTCATAATTATCTTGGGTAAAACCAATTCCATTGTCTATAATCTCGAAGCTTTCTATCGCGGGTGTTAAAATTCCTTCCAAAGATTTACACCTAGTTGCTCTTATTATGATTTTACCTCTTCCCTGGATTTCTTCTATTGAATGGAAAGAATTAACAATTGCTTCAAAAAGAGGAAGCAATGCTTTCGAACGCGCGAGTTTTGTATTTCTAAGCTTGCCCGCGAGGTTCAGTTTCATTTCCATAATCTTTCCCCCCTTTTAAAGATACTATATTAAACCCCAGGCCCGGAGCCGGGCCAGGGCCGCCTCCTGCACCGCGGGGGTCATCTCTATGCGCGGCGGCCAGGGCCGCGTGAAGCCCTCGCCGGGCAGCTTTTTGGTGCCGTCGATGCCCATCTTGCTGTGCAGCACCGGCTGCTGGGCCGCGTGGTCCAGCTCGTCGGCCGGTCCCTTGGAGAACAGCACGTCGCGCTGGGGGTCGATGTGGTTCAGGGCCTCCCACCAGGCCCGGGGCGTGTCCTGCACGTCCACGTCAGCGTCCACCACCACGATCACCTTGGCGAACATCATCTGGCCCGTGCCCCAGAGGGCGTTCATCACCTTGAAGGCCTGGCCGGGATACTCCTTCTTGATGGCTACGAACACCAGGTTGTGGAACACCCCCTCGGCGGGCATGTGGTAGTCCACTACCTCCGGCAGCACCGCCTGCAGCAGAGGCAGGAACAGCCGCTCGGTGGCCAGGCCCAGGTAGTAGTCCTCCATGGGCGGCACGCCCACCACCGTGGCCGGATAGATGAAGCCCTTGCGATGGGTGAGGTGGGTCAAATGAAACACCGGGAAGTCGTCGGCCAGGGAGTAGTAGCCGGTGTGGTCGCCGAAGGGGCCCTCGCGCCGCAGGGGCTCGGTTGGGTCCACGTAGCCCTCCAGCACCACTTCGGCCGTTGCCGGCACCAAAAGCTCGCTGCTCACGGCACGCGCCACCTCCAAGGGCCGGCGCATCAAAAAGCCGCTGAACATGAACTCCTCCAGCGGCTCGGGCAGGGGCGCGCTGGCGGCATAGACCGCGGCCGGCGGCCCGCCCAGGGCCACGGCCACCGGCAGCTTGACGCCCAGCTCCTTGGCCTTGCGGAAGTGGGCGGCCCCGCCCTTGTGCCGGTGCCAGTGCATGCCCGAGGTCTGGGCGTCAAAGCGCTGCAGGCGGTACATGCCCACGTTCTGGCGGCCGGTCTCGGGGTCGGCGGTGATGACCTGGGGCAGGGTGATGAAGGGGCCGGCGTCGCCCGGCCAGCAGGTGAGGATGGGCAAGAGGGCCAAGGAGGCCTCAGCGCCGCTGAGCACCACCTCCTGGCAGGGGGCGCTCTTGACCCGCTGCGGCCCGAAGGCCCGCAGCTCCCGGAGCTTGGGCAGCACGGTAAGAAGCTTGGCCCACAGGCCCTGGGGCAGCTCCAGCTCCATGAGCCCGCGCAGCCTGGCCGGTATCTCCTCCAGGTCCTCCACGCCCAGGGCCAAGGCCATGCGCTGGCGCGAGCCGAAGAGGTTGATGGCCAGGGGACAGGCCGCGCCCTTGACCTTCTCGAACAGGAGCGCCGGGCCGCCGGCCTTCATCAGGGGCTCGGCCAGGGCGGTCACCTCCAGGCGGGGGTCCACCTCCTCGCTGATGCGCCGCAGCCAGCCGCGGCTCTCCAGGGCCTCTATGAATTGGCTCAGGCTGATGGGGGCTTCCATGGACCTGTCTCCTTGACCATACACTGGGGCCAATATAGCCCAGGGCAAGGGCCGGCGCAAACGCCATGCGCTAGGGATATGAATAAGAAGCGTGAGGGCGGGGCAGGGAAGAAAAAAGAGCTGGGGAATGAATGGAGGGATTCGCGAAGGGGCCGCCCTCCGCATCCTGAGCCCTGTTGGTTATGGCCGGGCGGTTCTGCCAGATGGGTTGCGCCCCGCTGCGGCAACGACCGCGCGGCTGAGTGGACGCAGCCGGGCGATTACCCATTTCCAAACGGATTTTTTTGTGGCTGCGGAACCTGGATGCGCTCTCGGCGGGCTAGAAATACAGGATGGGCCAGCCCTCCTGCCGGGCCCGCAGGCGCAGGCGGGGGTCGGGGTTCACCGCGTGGGGGTGGCCCACGGCTGACAGCAGCTTGTAGTCCGAGTGGTGGTCGCCGTAGGCGTAGGAGCGTTGTAAGTCAATGTCGTGGGAGTAAGCCAGCTCGCGCACCAGGCGGGCTTTCTCGGCGCCGTAGGGGCGCTGGTTGCTCAGGACGCCGGACAGGGCCCCGCCCTTGATCTCCAGGCGCGAGGCCAGCACCAGGTCGGCGCGCAGCTCCTCCTGGAGCTGCTGGGCCAGGGGCTCCAGGGAGCCGGTCAAGAGCACCACCAAGTGCCCCTGGCGGCGGTGCTCGTCCACCGCCGCGCGGCCCACCGGGCTGATGCGCGGGCGAATGCGGCTGCGGAAGCACTCGGCGGCCAGGCGCTCCAGCTCGTCCGGGTCCTTGTCCTTGAGGTGATATTTGTTGTGGTGGGCCCCGCCGTTGCCCGCGCCCAGTTCCAGGGCCAGGGCCAGCAGGTAGCGCCCCAGGTCCGGGGCCCGCAAATAGCGCCGCTGGATCAGAAAGGGCACGAAGACCTTTTCCATGGAGGTGGGCACCACCAGGGTCCGGTCCACGTCGAAGAATGCGGCGGGTCTCGCTTTCACGGCCGCTCCGCAGGCAGGCTAAGGTTGCGGTTCACACCAGCCGGCGGATGTCCAGCAACACCGGTATTCCGCGGGCCAGGCAGAGGAACACCGATAAATATACCAGAAGCGTCCCGGTGAGAAATACCCAGCCCAGGTGGTCCGCGACCTGGGGCCCCAGGGCCTTCAGGCCCAGGCCCAGGGTGAGGAAACCGAAGGCCGCTCCTTTGGCCAGGCCATAGAGGCCGCGCATGAAGCGACCGGTGACCAGGAACTTGCCCAGGGCCGAGTGCATCATGCCGAAGGCGCTGTGGCCCTTGGCCAGGGCGAAGCCCCGTAGGCCGTCCACCAAGAAGCTGCGGGTGATGAACACCAGCCCCACCCAGAGCGGGGCCAGGCCCAGGTGCACGAACACGATCCAGAGCACGTTTTCCACCACCCGGTCCATGGCTATGTCCAGCACCCCGCCCAGGCTGGTCACCTCGTTCTTGAAGCGGGCCACGTAGCCGTCCAGCCAGTCCATCAGATAGAGCACCGGCAGCAGGCCCAGGGCCGTGAAGGGCGGCCAGGCGACGGGCAGGTACAGCAGCACCACCACCAGGAACAGCAGCGGCAGCCGAAGCAGGGTGATGACATTGGCCGTGGACATGCGTGCGGGCATGATGGGGTTATCCTCGACAGGGCAGGCCAGGATATATATTCCCCGCCAGTCTAGGTTGTGAGCGCCAAGGTGTCAACGCGGGCGGGCAGGCTCAGTCGCCCGGCGCCAGGGCCTCCAGCAGCAGGCTGCCGAAGTAGAACTGCACCAGGCACAGGGCCAGCACCAGCAAGTTCACCAGGCCGTGGGCCAGGGGCAGGGCCTTGCGGGGGCCCGGCCGATACTGCAGGATCAGGCCGGTGATCAGGCCGAACAGGGCCAAAATCACCACCACCCCTCCCAGCCAGCCGTGCACGCCGACGAGCACCCAGCGGCGCAGCATCCAGAGCAGCATGACGGCCCCGCCCAGCGAGCCCAGGATGAGTCCGCCCAGGGCCAGCTTGCCTGCCAGGGCGTGGCGGCTGCGGGCGAAGCCTACGTTCTGGCCCAGGTGCAGCGAGCGCAGGCGCTGGATGCCCAGCCAGGCCGCGTACAGCCCCAGCAAGGTGGCGGCCACCTGCCAGACCGGGTGCACCAAGAGAAGATACTGCGGCTGCATGCCCCCCCTGCCTATTTGAAAGAATGGACCATAATATAATCGTTGTCCGCCGCGGCGCCGTGGCAGCGGATGCAGCCCTTGACCTGGCCCGAGGCCTTGGCCTGTCCCTGCGGGGTGTAGACGGCCCAGAACCAGTCGCCGGCTCCTGGGTTGTAACCCTTGACCTTGTACTGCACGGTGATGTCGCGCACCTGGCCCTCCTTGGTCTGGGCCACCTTGACCTCCATGGTGCCGTAGTTGACCGGAGCCTTCTTGGAGCTAAGCCCGACCTGGTTCACGTAGACTTTGTTGTAGGGGCCGTGGGGCGAGCGGGCGCGGTGCAGGCCCTGGTAGTCGGGCCAGCTCTGCCATTTCTGGTAGGGCGCCACCTTGCTGATGTAGTTCCATACGCTGGCCGCATCCGGCTTGGGCAGGCCGCTATCGGAGACCACCGGCGCGGAGACGGCCACGGCCAAGGCCGCCAGCAGAATCACCATGGCCGTCTTGGGCATGGCTTCCTCCCTAGTTTCGGGCCCAGGTTGCAGGGCAACAAGCGTCAATTTCAGCATGAAGCCTGGCCGCGGTCTGGTCAAGACCCCGCTGGTCCGGCCGGCTTGCCCTAATGGCCCGGGTGGGTGCAATATTTATTATAAACAGCGACTGGCTGCCGCCTTCAAAGAGCCTGAAACCGGGAGTGAGCAATGTCCAAGAGAAAGTACATGGTCCGCGCCGAGTGCCCCCAGTGCGCCTGCGGCGACGTCACCTTCCTGGGTCCGGAAAAGCTCCGGGAGAAGTTCATAGGCGACGAAAAAGAGATAGACATCGTGTGCCCGGCCTGCGGCACCAAACACAAGGGCAAGCTGGAAGAGGTCAAGGAAAAGTAGGGTCTGGGTCCGCGGGCCGGCGCACACCGGCCCGCGCCCTCCACGGCGCCCGCGCCTGGCCCGCCCTGCCGGCAAACCTTCACCCGCGGACCCTCAGTCATGCCCAACCGCCTGGCCCAGGAAAAAAGCCCCTATCTCTTGCAGCACGCCGAAAACCCGGTGGACTGGTGGCCCTGGGGCCAGGAGGCCCTGGAAGAGGCCCGAACCCTGGACCGGCCCATCTTCCTGTCCATCGGCTACGCCACCTGCCATTGGTGCCACGTCATGGCCCACGAGTCCTTCCAGGACCCGGAGGTGGCCCGGCTGCTCAACCAGCACTTCGTGCCCATCAAGGTGGACCGCGAGGAGCGGCCGGACCTGGACGGGGTGTACATGGCCGTGTGCCAGGCCCTGACCGGCCGGGGCGGCTGGCCCCTGTCCGTGTTTCTCACCCCCCAGGGCAAGCCTTTTTACGCCGGCACCTACTTTCCCAAAGAGACCCGCTACGGCATGCCCGGCTTCATCCCGGTGCTGCAGGAACTGGCCCGGCGCTGGAGCGGCCCGGAGCGGGCGCGCATCCTGGAGGCCGGCGAGCAGATCACCAAGGCCCTGCAGCCCCAGGCCCCGGCCGGCAACGGACCGGAACTGGGCGAGGCCACCCTGGAAGAGGCCTATGAGGGACTGGCCCGCATCTACGACCCCCAGCACCACGGCTTCGGCAACGCGCCCAAGTTTCCCAGCCCGCACCACCTTACCTTCCTGCTGCGCTGGCACCTGCGCCGGCCCCAGAGCCGGGCCCTGGCCATGGCCGGGGACACCCTGCTGGCCATGTGGCGCGGCGGCATGTACGACCAGGTGGGCCTGGGCTTTCACCGCTACTCGGTGGACGCCCAGTGGCTGGTGCCGCACTTCGAAAAGATGCTTTACGACCAGGCCATGCTGAGCCTGGCCTTTGCCGAGGCCTTTCAGCTCACCGGGCGGGAGGAGTTCGGCCGGGCCTTCCGGGAGATCGCGGCCTACGTTCTGCGGGACATGACCGCGCCTGAAGGCGGCTTCTACTCGGCCGAGGACGCCGACAGCGAGGGCGAGGAGGGCCGCTTCTACGTCTGGACCCCGCCGCAGGTCAGCGAGGCCCTGGGCCCGGAGCTGGGCGGCCTGTTCTGCCGCTTCTACGGCGTGACCCCGGAGGGCAACTTCGAGCACGGCCGCTCCATACCCCACGTAAGCCGCGACCTGGCCGCCTTTGCCAAAGAAGAGGGCCGCGACCCGGCCCAGCTGGCCGCGCAACTGGAGCTGGCCCGGCAGCGGCTCTTCGCCCTGCGCGAGGGGCGCGCGCACCCGCTCAAGGACGACAAGGTGATCACGGCCTGGAACGGCCTGATGATCGCGGCCCTGGCCAAGGGCTACCAGGCCCTGGGTGACGAGACCTATTTGCACGCCGCGGTCAAGGCGGCGCAGTTCATCGAGATGCACCTGGCCGACTCGGACGGCCGCCTGCATCGCCGCTGGCGCCAGGGGCATCTGAGCGGGCCGGGCTACCTGGACGACTACGCCTTCTACGCCTGGGGCCTGATCGAGCTGTACCAGGCCGGCCTTGATCCGGCCCACCTGGAGCGGGCCCTGGCCCTGGTCCGGCTCAGCGATGAGCTGTTCTGGGACCCGGAGGCCGGAGGCTATTGCTACACCCCGGCCGACGGCGAGGCCCTGATCATCCGCGAGAAGGAGATCTACGACGGCGCCACGCCCTCGGGCAACTCGGCCGCGGCCCTGAACCTGCTGCGCCTGGCCCGCCTCACCGGCGACGGCGCCCTGGAGGAGCGGGCCCAGGCCCTGCTGCGCCACTTTGCACCTGTGGTGGCGCAGCAGCCCATGGCCTACACCCAGCTCATGAACGCCCTGGACTTTGCCCTGGGCCCAGGCCAGGAGGTGGTGGTGGCCGGCTCGCCTGGGGCCGCGGACACCCAGGCCCTGCTGCGGCGGGTGCAGGGGGCGTTCCTGCCTCGGGGCGTGCTGCTGCTGCGGCCCAGCGATCCCACGACCGCCGACCGCCTGGCCGCCCTGGCGCCCTTCACGGCCGACATGCAGGCTGTCGAAGGGCGGGCCACGGCCTATCTCTGCCAAAACTACGCCTGCCAGCAGCCTGTGCGGGACCCGGCGGCGCTGGACCTGGGCTGATCCGGCCCCTGGCCGGCCTTTGTCTGCGGCGCGGCTTTTAGTTTAAAGTGGGGCTGCCTCTGCCTGGGGAAGGGTGATATGCAACCATCTTTTTCCGCCCGTCCCGCTTCGCCGCCGGCCTCGCGCCGCGTGGCCTGGCTGCTGTGGCCCCTGGTTAGCCTGGCCGTGCTGGCCCTGGCCCTCATGAGCCTGGGCAGCTTCGGCCAGGCCCTGCGCTACGACGAATCCTCCGCCCTGACCGTGGCCGCCACCCAGTCCGCGGCCGTGCGGCCGGAGGCCCTGCCCATGACCGTGCGCGGCCTGCGGGTGTGGGTCTATTGCGCCCAGGGGGGTTGCAACGGGCTGGCCTTGAAGTTCAGCGGCATACCGGTGGAGGCCTTGCACCGCGACGGCGGCCGGGCCGAGTTCAAGGTCAACTCCACGGGCTCCCTGGACAACACCCTGCAGGTGGCCAACCTCACCTCCCGGCCGGTGCGCATCAGCAGCCTGCGCGTGCAGAACTACGTGGGCATCAACAACAACTTCCCCCGCCTGGCCCTGCTGCTGGGCGAACCCCTGCTGCGGGACCGGGGGGCCAAGGCCTGGCTGGGGCCGCTGCTGCTGGCCCTGCTGGCCCAGGTGCTGGCTGCCCTGTTCTGGCGGGGCGGCCGGACCGGCTTCTGGTGGGGCTGGCGCACCTGGGCCTGGCTGCTG
>JBFMFU010000039.1:0-3226 GCA_040751985.1 Thermodesulfobacteriota bacterium
GAGTACATCGAAGTCTTCTACAACCGCAATCGGAGACACTCCGCCCTGGGCCTCATCACCCCGGCGGATTTTGAGAGGATGAAGATGGCCGCTTAACTGCGTGTCCACAAAATCGGGGGAAGATCAAACGATCTCTATGAATCGCACATTTTAATACTGGGAATTGAGATAGTTTTCGTCGCTTGTATAGGCCGGGTGAGTACCAGACAAAAACAGGCGTAGTTACTTATCCTTAGGCGCGCCTGATTCTGTGGAAGTCCGCCACTGTTCAGGGTGGCGGCTATGCCAACCGCCCCCACAACATCTGGGGCGGCCGCAAATTTTCTCTTTTCCGCCCCTGCTCCTTGACCCGACTGCCTTGGCGTGGTGCCAGAGTCAGGACCCGTGCCCGAGCGCAGTAAAAAACCCTTGTAATTTAATTAAACTTATAATTTAATGTGCCACTCGTTGGGGTTCGCCTTGAGGTTTCATCGCCCGCCCGAAGAAAAACCGGGGATATTAGTTAAATATATCAAACAATAATGCCATCCCGCACAGGGTTGGGGACAGAGAACAGGAGGAAGCTTACCGATGGTCGGAATAAAGCTGCATGGGGCCTACATTCCTGTCCTGCGGATGCCTCGGAAGGTGTTTTCCGAGATATGGGGGGGCAGGGCCGAGGCCGGCGAGAGAAGCGTGGCCAACCATGACGAGGACGCCATCACCATGGCCGTGGCGGCGGCGCGCAACTGCCTGAGCGGGCAGGCCACCCCCGCGGTGGGCGGGCTTTTCCTGGCCACCACCACCGCCCCCTATCTGGAAAAACTCAACTCCAGCCTGGTGGCCGCGGCCACCAACCTGGGCATTGACCTGATGACCATGGACTGCGCCAATTCCCTGCGCGGCGTCGTCACGGCCCTGCGCGCCGCCTTGGCCACGGTGGACAGCGGGGCGGCCCCCAATATCCTGGTGGCGGCGGCCGATTGCCGCATGGGTTATCCCAAGTCCGATCAGGAGCAGATGTTCGGCGACGGAGCCGCGGCGGTGCTGGTGGACAGCCAGGACTTGGTGGCGGCCTATCGCGGCGGCTGCAGCGTCAGCAGCGAAATGATGGACGTGTGGCGACGCGAGGAAGACGAGTTTGTGCACACCTGGGAGGGGCGCTTCATCACCCAGAAGGGCTACGTAGAACATATGCAACGGGCGGTGAGCGGGCTACTGACTCAGCAGGGCTTGGAGGCCAATGCCATCGCCAAGTTCGTCTTGACCGCCCCGGACCCCCGAGCCCTTAAGGCCTTGACCAGCAGCCTGGGGCTGCCGGCGGACAAGCTGGAGGACCACCTGCTGGCCCAGGTGGGCGATTGCGGGGCGGCCCACCCGCTGATCCTGCTGGTGGCGGCCCTGGAGAAGGCCTCGCCCGGCGACCTGATCCTGCTGGCGGCCCACGGCGACGGGGCCGAGGCCATGCTCTTCGAGGCCACGGAACGGGCAGGTGCGCCGCAGGCCGGGACCTCGGTGGCCGACTACCTGGCTCACAAGATTCCCTTCCATTCCTATGGCAAGTTCCTGAGCTACAAGGGCGTGTTCGAGGCGGTGCCCGGAGAGCCCTTCCGGCTCATGCCTTCGGCCTCTGTCACCTGGCGCGACCGGGACAGCATCTTCCGCTGCCACGGCAGCCGCTGCACCGACTGCGGCGTGGTGGCCTTCCCGGTGCAGCGGATCTGCCCCTCCTGTGGCAGCAAGGACGCCTTCCAGCACCAGCCCCTGGGCCACCTGCAGGGCGAGGTCTTCACCTTCACCCTGGACAACCTGGCCGGCCGCAGCGATGACCCGGTGGTGGTGCAGACCGTGGCCGAACTGGGCCAGGACAAGATCCGCTTCTACGGTCTGATGACCGACTGCATCCCAGCCCAGGTCACGGTGGGCATGCCGGTGGAGCTGACCTTCCGCCGCTTTTACGACGGCGCGGGCATGCACAACTATTTCTGGAAATTAAAGCCGGTCATGGGCCTGCTGGAAAGGCAGAAGTAAGTTCATGAACAGTTTGAAAGATAAAGTGGCCATCGTTGGGATGGGGTGCAGCAAGTTCGGCGAGCTCTGGGACAAGGGCCTGGAGGACCTGGCCGTGGAGGCGGCCTACGAGGCCTTCGAGGACTCGGGGCTGGACAAGTCGGCCATTCAGGCCTGCTACCTCTCCACCGTCACCGCCCCGCCCGTGGGGGTTTCCGGCACCATCGCCTCAGATTACCTCAAGCTGGACCACATTCCCATCATCCGGGTGGAGAACTGGTGCACCTCCGGCCACGTGGCTCTCATCCAGGCCTGCATCGCCGTGGCCAGCGGAGCCTACGAGGTGGTGATGGCCCTGGGGGCGGAAAAGCTCAAGGACACCGGCTATCCCGGCCTGGGCACCGGCCGGGGCATGCACCCGGTCTACGAAGCCCGCCGCACCTCCCCCGGCTCCTTCGCCTTGATCGCCCAGCGCTACTTCAAGGACTACGGCATCGACTACAAAGAGGGCAAGGAGATACTGGCCAAGATCGCGGTTAAGAACCACGACAACGGCAGCCTGAGCCCTAAGGCCCACTTCCACAACAAGATCAGCGTGGAGCAGGCGATCAAGGCGCCCATCATCGCCTGGCCCCTGGGCCTGTTCGACTGCTGCGGCAACAGCGACGGCGCTGCCTGCGCCATCGTGACCACCCCGGAGCGGGCCAGGGAGCTGCGCGGCGACCCCATCTATCTTAAGGGTTTCGGCATGGCCACTGACGCGGGCATGCCCCACACGCGGCCTGGCTTTAGCTGGGCCAGCTTTCCCTCCCTGGTCATCTCCTCCCGCCGCGCCTACGAGATGGCCGGCATCAAAGACCCCCGCCAGGAGCTGGACCTGGCCGAGGTGCACGACTGCTTCTCCATCACCGAGCTGCTGATCTACGAAGACTTCGGCTTCAGCCCCCGGGGCAAGGCGCGCCACGACGTGGAAAACGGAACCTTTCTGCGCGACGGCGCGCTGCCGGTGAACATCGATGGCGGCCTGAAATGCTTCGGTCACCCCGTGGGCGCCAGCGGCATCCGCATGACCTACGAGGTCTACAAGCAGTTGCAGGGCAAGGCCCAACTGCCGGAGAGGCAGCTTAAAAACCCCCGCCTGGGCCTGTCCCACACCTTCGGCGGCCCACCGCAGGTGAGCGCCGTGGCCATCTTCGGCAATGCATTAGGCTAGCCATTCCAGCGGTTGGGGCCGGCG
>JBFMFU010000004.1:0-2500 GCA_040751985.1 Thermodesulfobacteriota bacterium
CAAGCCGAGGCCCAGGGCCAAAAGATCGCCGGCATCCATGATGATCAACTCCCGCAACAGGCTCAAATGGATCGGCCAATCATGGCATCACAACTACACCAATTCCACTCGTAACGACGAAGAGGCGGTGGACTGCATGCCGCCAACAATTGTCCGGACGATGGGCGCCCATACAAAACTATCCATGATGTAGACGTCCAGACAGAAAGACGAAAGAGGTCCATACCCTGTGGTCCGGGAGGCACGATACATGATTATGTTCCTTTCTATTTCGGCCCACTATCCCCCATGCTGTTGAGGTTGAAAACTGGGAAAGTAGAAGGCTACTCTGAGGGCCAGGAGCCTATAATTTATTTGGTTTCATCCTTACAAACTGTCCAGAATGCCCAGCGTAGTTTTGTGTTCTCAGATGGGCACGGGTTAGCCACGTTCACCAACTGGTATTTTGATGAAAAGGATTTGGACAAAGTTGATTGGACCGTAGTCGGGGAAAGATATTGGGCAGACACAATAGATGATCCGGACAAGCAGCGGCGCAAGCAAGCAGAATTTCTTGTTCATAAGTTCTGCCCATGGGAGGTTATTGAAGAAATAGGAGTATTGAATCAAAAAATAAAATCCGAAGCGGAAAGAATTCTTAGTCACCATGATAAAGCTATACCCGTCAGCATTCGTAGTCAGTGGTATTATTATTAGGGAGGTGAAGGCATGATCCATTTGGCTAAAGGGAACATCCTGAAGTCCAATGCCGAAGCCTTAGTAAATACCGTCAACTGTGTTGGCGTTATGGGCAAGGGAATAGCGTTGCAGTTCAAAAAGGCATTCCCTGACAACTATAAAGCGTATGAGAAGGCTTGCAAGGGCAATAAAGTTAAACCAGGAAAGATGTTTATTTTTAAAACAGGGGAAATGTATAATCCAAAGTATATTATTAACTTTCCCACCAAGATTCATTGGAAGGGCAAATCAAAGTACGAATATATAGAGGCTGGTTTAGAAGATCTTAAAAAACAAATAATACGCAGACGAATCGCTTCTATCGCGATACCTCCCCTCGGCAGCGGGCTAGGAGGTCTTAACTGGAATCGGGTCCGATCGATGATAGAGGCTGCCTTAGAAGGGCTTCCGAAGGTACAAATCTATTTGTTCGAGCCTAAGGGAGCACCAAAACCTGAAGAAATGCCAAACCGGACCAGCAAGCCAAACATGACTGAAGGGAGGGCCTTATTCATTAAGCTTATTCAGCAATATTTGGAACTAGAGTACCGGCTAACTTTACTAGAGATTCAAAAGCTTGCCTACTTTTTACAGGAAGCCGGACAAAACATGCGTCTCCATTACGTCAAACATTTGTACGGCCCTTTTGCGCATAATCTAAATAAAGCTTTGGAGCATATGGAAGGACACTACATTAGTGGTTACGGAGACAGTCCGAAACCAGATATCGAAATCAAATTACTTCCAGGCGCTGTGGAACAAGCTGACGAGTTCTTGAAGCTGCGAAACGAAGATAAAGAACGACTCGAAGAGGTGGCCTCGCTGGTGGATGGGTTTGAAACTCCTTATGGGATGGAACTATTATCTTCTGTACATTGGCTGGCGGCTCATGAGCAAGTAGTTTACGATTCAAGGTCTGCTATAGAGCAAATGGGAATATGGAATGACAGAAAGAGGCGTCTTTTCAAACCTGAACATGTCAAGGTGGCCTGGGATAGAATTCAAGAGAAGGGCTGGAATCTGTCTTCGGGGAAGATAACGAGTAGTTGCTAGAGCGTACATAGTTGCTACGTAGTAATAGCATATTATTAAGATACGGTTATGAATAAACCAACCTTGCTTACCAAAAGCTAGTCCAAATCCACGCTGGCCTTGCACTGGTTGCAGCGGGCCGCGCCGCGGAAGAGCTGGTTGCCGCACTGGGGGCAGACGTAGCGGGCCTCCTCGTCGGCGATCCACTTCTCGGTGCCGTGCTCGCGCCAGTAGGGGATGGCGCGCAGGATCACCTTTTTGCCCACGGCCATGGGGAAATCATCGATGTAGGCGCAGGGGAAGTCAACGCACTGGTGGCAGCCAATGTAGCCCTTTTCCTGGGTGCAGCGCCGGATCTGGCAATGCTGGCAGTGCATGAAGGTGTCGCCGGACAGGCAGCCGTTGCAGTGGATGTCCTCCACGGTGAGGCCCTGGCTGTTGGGCAGGGTGCCCTTGCCGGCCACGCCGCCTTGGTACAGCCCCACCAGCCGCTCTTTGAACTTGGTGTTGTGGTCGCGGCCGGCGATGTGGATGGCGCAGACCCCGCAGTACAGGCCGCAGGGCGCCACGAAATCCGGGTTTATGGCCATGGCTCTTACTCCTCCCGAGGGATATTTGCGCCCGGCTCGCCGAGCAGGTAGTTACATCGTAGCTATATTATAACTACTTGTCAAAGTAAAAATGGGCCAGGGCCCAAGAAAATAATTGTTTGCCGGCGGATATTTCGGCCCCCGTCAGGCCGGAAATGGGG
>JBFMFU010000004.1:7500-19630 GCA_040751985.1 Thermodesulfobacteriota bacterium
CCACCCTTGTTATCCTAGGAATCTAACCTGGGCCCGTGATCCGGGTCGGGGACAGTGTCTGGTGGGTAGTTTGACTGGGGCGGTCGCCTCCCAAAGAGTAACGGAGGCGCGCGAAGGTTCCCTCAGGCTGATTGGAAACCAGCCGTAGAGTGTAAAGGCATAAGGGAGCTTGACTGCGAGACCGACAGGTCGAGCAGGTAGGAAACTAGGTCTTAGTGATCCGGTGGTTCCGAGTGGAAGGGCCATCGCTCAACGGATAAAAGGTACGCCGGGGATAACAGGCTTATCTCCCCCAAGAGTTCACATCGACGGGGAGGTTTGGCACCTCGATGTCGGCTCATCGCATCCTGGGGCTGGAGCCGGTCCCAAGGGTTCGGCTGTTCGCCGATTAAAGCGGTACGTGAGCTGGGTTTAGAACGTCGTGAGACAGTTCGGTCCCTATCTGCTGTGGGCGTAGGAGATTTGAGGAGAGCTGCTCCTAGTACGAGAGGACCGGAGTGGACGAACCTCTGGTGTTCCTGTTGTCGCGCCAGCGGCACCGCAGGGTAGCTATGTTCGGACGGGATAACCGCTGAAAGCATCTAAGCGGGAAGCCCCCTCCAAGATAAGATCTCCCCCTCTTATGAGGCTAAAGGGCCCTCGAAGACTACGAGGTTGATAGGCCGGAGGTGTAAGCACAGTGATGTGTTTAGCTGACCGGTACTAATCGCCCGTGAGGCTTGGTCACTTTTAATCATCTTCGCATCGGAATCCCCAACGGGATTGGCCAAAGCATTGGACATAAGCTTGTCGCTCTACTCTATTGCCGGAAATACAGTTTCCGGTGGCAATAGCGAGGGGGTCACACCCGTTCCCATCCCGAACACGGAAGTTAAGCCCCTCTGCGCCGATGGTACTGCATCTCGTCAGGTGTGGGAGAGTAGGACGCCGCCGGATTAATTTTTAAGCCCCCGCTGGTTCGCCAGCGGGGGCTTTGTCTTGTCCCGGTAGCCGTTTCCGATTCGACTACAAACTCACCTAATACAGGTCTGCCGGCCCTGGTAGGTGCCGTAGCGGTAGCCCGGGGGGCAACTGAGGCAGACCTCCCGGTTCTGGAAGCTGGTGTATTGGTAGCGCGAGGGGCAACGGAGACACACCTCCCGGTTCTCGTACCGGGTGTAGCGGTAGCTCGGGGGGCACTTGAGACACACCCGGCGGCCCTGGAAACTGGTCAGGGCGTAGCCCTGGTCGCAGCGGTTGTTGGCGTTGACGGTTTGGATGCTGGGTGTTTGGGTTTCGGGCGTCTGGGTGTCGGGCGTTTGGGTGGATGCGGCGCCCGCCGCCGGGGCCAACATAAGCGCCGCGGCAAGTAAGCTCAAAAGCGTCAGGGCCATGCATCTGCGGACCTTGACCATGGCTACCTCCTCCCCAACAACAAGTGGCGGGGAGCCTCCCGCGGCCCCCCGCCGCTTCCTCACTTAATGCACACCTGCCGGCCCTGGTAGGTGCCGTAGCGGAAGCCGGGCGCGCACTTGAGGCAGACCTGCTGCCGGTTGTAGTTGGTGTAGCCAAAGCCCTGGGCGCACTTGAGGCAGACCTGCTGGTTGTTGTACCTGGTGTAGCGGAAGCCGGGCGCGCACTTGAGGCAGACCTGCTGCCGGTTGTAGTTGGTGTAGCCGAAGCCTTGGGCGCACTTGAGGCAGACCTGCTGGTTGTTGTACCTGGTGTAACGGAAGCCGGGCGCGCACTTCAGGCAGACCCGCCGGCCCTGGTAGCTGGTGACGGAGAAGCCCTGCGCGCAGCGGTTGTTGGCGCCCACCGTGTGGGTGGACGGGGTGTGCGTGGACGGGGTGTGCGTGGACGGGGTGTGGGTGGACGGGGTGTGGGTGGACGGCGTGTGCGTGGATACGGCGCCGGCCGTTGGCGCCAGCAACAGCGCCGCGCCCACCATGGTTAAAAACATCAGGAGCGTAACTCTGCGGGCCTTAGCCATGACGATACTCCTCACCTGTGTGAAAAAGGGCAGGGACCCGGCTCCCCCGCCGCTTCCCTACTTAATGCACACCTGCCGGCCTTGGTAGGTGCCGTAGCGGTAGCCGGGCGAGCACTTGAGGCACACCTGCCGGCCCTGATAGCTAGTGTAGCCGTAGCCGGGCGAGCACTTGAGGCAGACCTGGCGATTCTGATAGCTGGTGTAGCGGTAGCCGGGCGAGCACCTGAGGCACACCTGCCGGCCCTGATAATTGGTGTAGCCGTAATTGGGCGAGCAGCGCAGACAGACCTGGCGGCCCTGGTAGCTGGTGTAGCGGTAGTTGGGCGAGCACTTGAGGCAGACCCGCCGGCCCTGGTAGCTGGTGAGGGAGTAGCCCGGGCTGCAACGATTCTGGCTGGGGGTGTGCAGGGCCGGCGTATGCAGGGCCGGCGTATGCAGGGCCGGCGTATGCAGGGCCGGCGTGTGCAGGGCGGGCGTGTGCAGGGATACGGCGCCGGCCATGGGCGCCAGCAACAGGGACGCGGCAGACACGGCTAGAAACGTCAGGAGCGTGACTCTGCGGACCTTGACCATGAAAATCCTCCTCCCCTGTAGTTAACAACGGCGGGGGTCCCCACCCCCGCCGCGTCCTTACTTGATGCAGACCTGATTGCCCCGGTAGGTGCCGTAGCGGTAGCCTGGGGCGCACTTGAGGCAGACCTGATTGTTGCGGTAGCGGGTGTAGCGGTAGCCTGGGGCGCACTTGAGACAGACCTGATTGTTGCGGTAGCTGGTGTAGCCGTAGCCTGGGGCGCACTTGAGGCAGACCTGATTGTTGCGGTAGCGGGTGTAGCGGTAGCCCTGGGCGCACTTGAGGCAGACCTGATTGTTGCGGTAGCTGGTGTAGCGGTAGCCGGGGGCGCACTTGAGGCACACCCGCCGATTCCGGTAGCTGGTCAGGAAGTAGCCCTTGGCGCAGCGGTTGTTGCTGTACACGCCGTGGGTGTAGGGGCCGTGGGTGTAGGGGCCATGGGTGTAGGGCCCGTGGGTGTAGGGGCCGTGGGTGTAAGGGCCGTGCGTGGACACGGCGCCCGCCGCCGGGGCCAGCAGCAGCGCGGCGGCCACCCAGCCCAAAAGTGTCAGGAGCATGCATCTGCGGACCTTAGCCATGGTTCTCTCCTCCCCGTGATTGCGCACGTTACTTTTTTAAAGTTTTGGAGCGGGACCCGGCTTCCTGGCCCAAGGCCAGCGCGAGCACCGACTGAAACGCGTCTCTCCGCCGGCCAAGAGGACCAACTGGCCCCATTGTGCCTGATGCCCATTTGGCTTGGCAATACAATCCTATGCCCTGGGTTTTGTTATTTACACGGCATCAAGGCCTGTATTAGTATGATAAATCAAACCAAAATGTTATCCCGAGGTCTGGGATGGATTGGCTGAACGACTCTTGGCTCATCGGCGTTATCGGCGGTCTGTTGAGCGGTGCGGCGGTGACCATCATCTCGGGCTATTGTCTGGGGCGGCGGCAAGGCCGCCTGTACTTTCGCAAGATCGCGGCGGCCAATAACGATCTGATCCTGTCCGTCAAGCCCGGCATATCCGAAAATTTCATCCCCGGCCCGGAGGTGTTCGCGGCCCTGATAAACGCCACCAGCCGCCGCTACCTGGTGGACCCCAGCGACCTGTACAGCCCGGCGGAGATCGCCGAGGAGTTGACCAAGGAGATCATGGGCTCCAGCTTCATCCCGGCCCGGGCCAAGGAAGAATATTGCAAGCAACTCGAAGGCTTGCGCGTGCTGACCGGCGGCGGATCGGTCCAGCGGCGGGCCCTGGCCAGCTCTGATTCCGCCGGGCGGCCCCCCTCGGAGATGGAGCGCTACCGCGCCCGCCTGACCCGGCTGGTCAGCTTGGTCCTGGGCGGCTTCGCCTGGCTGCTGTGCACCGCGGTTTTCTTCCTCAACTACCTCCAGGCCTACCCGCTAAACCTGTCGGACTTTACATCTAAAATCCTGTTCATGGCGGCCCTGATCATCCTGGCCGCGGTCATATCCTGCCTGGTGAGCATCGTCTTCGGCTGGCTGGAAAACCTGCGGGGGCGCAAGCCTAAATCCGAGGATTTTTACTTGGGCTAGACGGAAAAAGGCCGGGTTTGCGGGGTCTAAGCCGTCCCGGCCCGCGCAATAAAGGGGACAGAGGGTGGGCCGGGGGGCGGCAATTGTCTCTTGACTCAGAGGCCCGGCCAAGTTTTACTAGGGTTAAAGGGCGTTTGCCGCCCGAGGTGAGCAGCGCCCTTGTGCCGGGAGGGGACGCCTGTCCATGGAACTGTTTTTCGCCACCCTATTGTTCAGCATAGGCGTGGCCCTCATCATGGGGGCCATGGGGCTGTTCATCTGGGCGGCGGACCACTTCCTGGGCGGCCTCACCGCGGAGTACCTGGTCCTTTCCCTGCTGGTCGGATTCACCGGCCTCACCTTCATACTACTGGCCTGGTGGGTGGGGCGCAGCCGCCCCGGCCCGCGGAGCGGGCGCCTGCACCGGCACTACTACCGAGTCTGAGCCCCTGGCGCCGGGCCAGGCGCTTGTCATACACTGTACGAGGCCGCCGGTCCCCGGTGGCCACCGACCTAGCTGCCGGGGAAGGGGCGGCGCACCATGCCCGAGCACTATCGCCGGTGCCCCCAGTGCGGGGCCACCGATTTCTGGATCGAGGACGAGTTGGGCCACCAGGTGGTCTTCAGGGTCACCAGCCAAGGCCAGCCCGTGGCGGCCAAAGAGCCGGGGCGGGACCTGTCCCTGCTGGACTTTTCCCTGATTCACTGCCTGAGCTGCGGCTGGATGGGCCGCCTGGACCAGCTGAAGACCTGGTAGCGGAAACCATTGGCGGCGGGGGGAGGCGGCCGGCGCCCGGCTCCCGCGGGAGGAGCGGATATGAGCACGAGCTCGGGTCATCTGGGCAATTGCTTTGCCGCCGGCGCCCTGGGCGGGCTGGCCAACGCGGTGGCGATATGGCTGGCCGGGGTCTCGGGCCTGACGGCGGCCCTGAAGGTGAGCCTGGCCCCGGCGCTCACGCCGGCCTTGATCTACCACCGCATGGTCTGGGGCGGCATCTTCGGCCTGCTGATGTTCCTGCCCCTGTTCCGGCGCTCCATCTTCTGGCGGGGCCTGATCTTCAGCCTGGCGCCCACGGCGCTGCAGCTTTTCGTGATATTCCCCAACGCCGGCCAGGGACTCTACGGCCTGGCCCTGGGCACCCTGACCCCGGCCTTCGTGCTGCTGTTCAACGCCATCTGGGGATGGTTCGCCGCGGCCTGGCTGCGGGGGGCGGACCAGTAATCTATTTTTCCTGCTGGGCCAGCCAGGCCTGGTAGCGCTTCCAGCCAGGGCACCAGCCCGTGTGCCAGCGCCAGAGGCGGGCCCAGATGGAGTCCGGCTTTCTCTCGGCGTAGCGCCGCAGGGCGCAGGCCGCGCAACTGGGCGTGGACGTGGTAGGCGTGGTCATTTCACTCCTCCAGGGCCAGCTCCAACAGCCAGTCCAGCAAGGCCGCGAAGCTCAGCCCGGCTGCGGCCGCGGCCTGGGGCAGCAGGCTGGTCTGGGTCATGCCGGGTATGGTGTTGGTCTCTAAGAGCACCGGCCCTTTTTCCGTGAGAATAAGGTCGCTGCGCGAATAGCCCTTGAGCCCCAGGGCCCGGTGGGCGGCCAGGCCCAGGTCCTGCACCCGGCGGGTGGTCTCCGGGTCCAGGGGCGCGGGGCAGATCTCCCGGCTGGCGCCGGGGGTGTACTTGGCCTCGAAGTTGAAGAACTGGTGGCCCTGGCCGGGGATGATCTCCACCAGGGGCAGGGCCTCGGGCTGGGCGTTGCCGATGACCGCCGCGGTCAGCTCCCGGCCCGCCAGGTACTCCTCCACCAGCACCACCTTGTCCAGGGCGAAGGCCTTGGCCAGGGCCGGGTCCAACTCCGTGGCCGCACGCACGATGCTGATGCCGAAGGAGCTGCCCTCCTGGGCCGGCTTGACCACGCAGGGCAGGCCCAGCTCGGCCAGCACCCGGCCGGCCGGGTCCGGCTCGCCGCGGGTGAGCACCAGGTCCTTGGCCACCGGCAGGCCGAAGAGCCGGTAGCGGTCCTTGGCCAGGGGCTTGTTCATGGCCAGGGCGCAGCCCAGCACCCCGGCGCACTGGTAGGGCAGGCCCAGCAGGTCCAGTAGCCCCTGCAGGCGGCCGTCCTCGCCGCCTGGTCCGTGCAGCATGACCAGGGCCACGTCGAACTCCCGGGCCCGGCGCACCAGCTCCACCAGGTCCGTGGCCGGGTCCAAGACCTCCACCTGGTGGGGCAGCTCGGCCATGGCCGCCAGCACCGTGCGGCCCGAGGCCAGGCTGACCTCCCGCTCGCTGGAGGTGCCGCCCATGATCAGGGCCACCTTCAGCGCCCGCTTCATGCGCCCTCCTGCAAGACCCGGGCGATGTCCGCCGGGGTGCGGCCGTGGTTTATGCGGTTAAACAGCATCCGCTCCACTTCCTGGGCCCGCTGCAGGCCCTGGGCGATGCGCTCTTCCAGGTGGGGCATGCCCCGGCCGTAGCGGCCGGCGATGTAGGCGAAGCGCTCCTCCAGGTTCACCAGTTGGTCATGGTTCACGCGCTTGTCCGCGTAGTTGACCACCATGGTCTCGTCCAGGGGCTCGCCTTCGGGCAGCACCACGTGGCTGCGCACCAGGTAGCCCAGCTCCGGGTAGCCCAACTTGGTCAGGATGGTCTCGCCCTGGCGGTCGTGGCGGGTCTCGGTGCCCAGGCAGGGGGTCTTGGCGATGTCGTGCAAGAGCGCCCCGGCCTCCACCGCCCGGCGGTTGAGCTGGACCCCGGCCTGGGCCAGCCAGTCGGTCACCAGCAGGGCCACGGCGGTGACCACCCGCGAGTGCTCGCGGATGTTGTCCAGCATGCCGTAGCGGTTCCAGAGACGGTCTATCTCCGCCCGGTCGGGCAGGGGAGTGCCGGGACTGAAGACCGCCGGCTCAGTCAAGGCGCACCTCGATGCGCCCGCTGCGGCTGCCGCCCTTGAGGGCCGAGACGAAGCCGCGCAGGGTTCCGGCCAGCATGTTGGCCACGAAGGCGTTGACCGGCAGCTCCTGGCCATCGATGAGCACCTGCACCGCCCCCTGGGGCGGGGCGGCCATCTCCAGGTTTTGCAGGATGAACTCGGCTACCGCCGCGGGGTCGTCGGCGTCGAGCACCGGCAGGCCGGCCTCGCTGCCCGCCCCGCCCCGCCGGGCCAGGGCCAGCAGCTGGCCGCCGCTGGGCAGCAGGGGCTGGGCCCCCGGCGCCACCACCTCGATCTTGGGTATGCCCGCGCCCTTGAAGCCCTCCACCACCACCAGGTCCAGGCCGGACATGAGGCGGGCGGTCAGGGCTCGGGGCCCGGCCCCGGCCAGGCCCGGCGCGTCCACCGACACCCCGCCGGCGTGGGCCAGGGCCACCCGCGCCGCGCCGGCCGCGGCCAGGCGGGCGGTGTCCTTGTCCTGGGCCGCCGCCGGCTCGGTCACCGGCCCGGCATGGCCGTGGTGCTTGACCGCCCCCACCTTGAGGCCGCGGTCCCTGAGCGCGGCGATGACGCCCGTGAGCAGGGTGGTCTTGCCGCTGCCCGAGGCGCCGCAGATGCCGATCACTGGAATCATGGGCCTATTCCGGCTTGGTGAAGGACTTCATCTTGACCTTCCCGTTGATGAACTGAATGCTGATGGCGCCGTGGCGATCCTTCCAGGTGGCCGAGGTGCCCGAGATGCCGCCCAGGCTGACCCCGTCGCTCTTGGTGGGCTCGCCCAGGATGGCGATGACCTCCTTGAGGGTCATGTTCACCTTGATCTTATCGTAGGTCTTCTGGTCGAAGCTGGTGCCGCAGCCGCCCAGGGCCAGAAGCAGGGCCGCGGCCAGCAGGCAGACCAGAACCACAGAGGCGCGCCGGACGGTCATGGCTCCATCTCTCCCAGAGGTTGGTTGTGCGGGCGGACCCGAGGCGAACTAGGGTTCAGAATATGCCATGGACCCATGGCGGTCAAGAAAGGCGCGGCGGTGCGGTGGTGGGTGGCCCGGCCGCGGCTGGCCAGGAGCCCTGGCGGGGGGTGGGCTTGATCCGCGGTGGGCCGTAGAGGGCGGCGTGGGGAGGGCGGGCGTTGTGGTGCCGGCGGGGGCTGGGGCGGGGAGGGGCTTGATACGAGGGGCTAAAGAGTAGGGGGGTGCCGGGCCCGAAGAAGCCAGGGCCCATGGCCGGTGTGGACGGGCCTAAGGTGGGGGATCGAATTGAGCCCTTGGCTGGCGTGGCCGGGCCGAGGAGGTGGGGGGATGGAGTCGGGTCCATGGCCGGCGTGGCCGGGCCCGCGGGTGGTGAGTGATGGGGGGGTTAGGCCGGCGGCCGGTCGGAGCGGCCGGCCAGGGTCATGAGGGTCATCTGCCCGGCCGCGCACAGGGTCTGCTGCCCCTGGTCCAGGGCCCAGACCTCGGTGCGGCACACGGTCAGGCTGCGGCCGGGCCTCAGCACCTGGCCCTGGGCGATGAGCCGCTGGCCCTTGCCCGGAGCCAGCATGTTCAGCTTGTACTCCACGGTGAGCACCGAGGCCTCGGCGGGCATCAGGCTGAAGGCGGCGTAGTCCCCGCAGTTGTCGGCCAGGGTGCCGGCCACCCCGGCGTGGAAATAGCCGTGCTGCTGGGTCAGCTCGGGCCGGTAGGCCACCTGTATCTCCACCAGGCCCGGCTCCACCCTGGTCAGCTCCGCGCCTAAGAGGGCCATGAAGCCCTGGCGGGCGAAGCTGCGGCGCACGCGCGCGGCGAAGTCCGGGTTGGCCGGCTGCCAAGTCTGGGCCATGATCCTCCTCCGCCCTGGTATAGGCGCACTTTAAGGCGAGGCGGCCGACGAGTCAACTACTTTTCTAGAAATATCGAACAGTGAGCCACCAGCCGCCGCCGGCGCGGGGACCCACCCCTTGCCCGCCTGCCGCGGGTTTGTTAGAAAAGATGCATACCCAACCGGAGGCACCCCATGCACCGCAAGATCATGCGCGCGCTCATCAGCGTCACCGACAAGTCCGGCGTGGTGAATTTCGCCCGGGCCCTGGCCGACATGGGCGTGACCATCATCTCCACCGGCGGCACCGCCAAGGCCATCCAGGCCGGCGGGGTGCCGGTCACCGGCATCAGCGAGATCACCGGCTTCCCGGAGATGCTCGACGGCCGGGTCAAGACCCTGCACCCGCGCGTGCACGGCGGCATCCTGGCCCGCCGCGACGACCCCGAGCACCGCGCCCAACTGGCCCAGCAGCACATCGCGCCCATCGACCTGGTATGCGTGAACCTCTACGCCTTCGAGGCCGCCGTGGCCAAACCGGGCTGCACCCTGGCCGAGGCCATCGAGAACATAGACATCGGCGGGCCCTGCCTGATCCGCGCTGCGGCCAAGAACCAGGACGACGTGACTGTGGTCACGGACCCCGTTGACTACGACAAGGTGCTGGCCGAGATGCGCGCCAACGGCGGGTCGGTGAGCCTGGCCACCCGCCGCCGCCTGGGGGCCAAGGCCTTCCGGCTAACCAACCGCTACGACGGCGCCATCGCCGACTACCTGGAGAAGCAGTCCTAAGCCCTGCCGCAAAGGCGGTTTTGCCGGGTCCGGAAAGGTTGAACATGGCGCTTCCCAAGTCCTTGCTGGTGGTGGTCATCACGGCCGCGGCCCTGGCCCTGTCCTGGCCGGCCCTGGCCAAGCCGCCCGGCGGCATGCCTCCGGGCCAGGCCAAGAAGATGGAGCAAGGCGGCGGTCCGCCGCCCTGGGCCCCGGCCCACGGCTACCGGGCCAAGCACCAATACCGCTACTGGCCCAGCAACCAGATTTATTTCGACCCCGGCCGGGGACTGTACTTCTGGCTGTCGGGCGGCGGCTGGCAGGTGGGGGTGCGCCTGCCCGCGGAGTTCACCCTGGTGGGCGGCTATGTGACCCTGCACATGGACGCGGACCGGCCCTACCAGTGGCACAAGGAAGTAGTGACGCAATATCCGCCGGGCAGGGTAAAGTAGGCTAGAGGCGCGCCTTGGCCATGGGGGCCGGGGCGCGCCGCGAGGAAGGCAGAGGCTCTATGAAGGTACTGGTCATCGGCAGCGGCGGCCGCGAGCACGCCCTGGTGTGGAAGCTGGCCCAGAGCGAGCTGGTGGAGGAGCTCTACTGCGCGCCGGGCAACCCAGGCATGGTGGGCGAGGCGGTGTGCGTGGACATCAGCTCCGGCGACATCGCCGCGCTCCAGGCCTTTGCCCTGGACAAGGGCATAGACCTGACCGTGGTGGGGCCCGAGGCCCCCTTGGTGGACGGCATCGTTGACCAGTTCCAGGCCGCCGGCCTCTTGGTGGCCGGGCCCAGTGCCTATGCGGCCCAGTTGGAGGGCTCCAAGAGCTTCGCCAAGGACGCCATGACCCGCTTCGGGGTGCCCACCGCCGGCTACCGGGTCTTCGAGGACGCCGAGAAGGCCAAGGCCTACGTGCGCGCCGCGGGCCGGCCCCTGGTGGTCAAGGCCGACGGCCTCTGCGGGGGCAAGGGCGTCTTGCTCTGCGAAGGGCCGGACCAGGCCGAGGCCGCCTGCAGCCAGATCATGGAGGCCATGGCATTCGGCCAGGCCGGCTGCAAGGTGGTGGTGGAGGAGTGGCTGCGGGGCGAGGAGGCCAGCTTCCTGGTCTTCAGCGACGGTCGGACCATCATCGCCATGCCCTCCTCCCAGGACCACAAGGCCATCGGCGAGGGCGACACCGGCCCCAACACCGGCGGCATGGGTGCCTACTCGCCGGCCCCGGTGGTGACACCTGCCATCGAGGCCAGGGTCATGGAGCAGGTGATCCGGCCCATGATAGAGGGCATGGCCGCCGAGGGCCACCCCTTCAAGGGCATCCTCTACGCCGGGCTGATGATCGGCGAAGACGGCGAGATCGGGGTGTTGGAGTTCAACGTGCGCTTCGGCGACCCCGAGGCCCAGCCCCTGCTGGTGCGCCTGGAGAGCGACCTGGCCGACATCCTCTACAAGCTGGCCCAGGGCCGCCTGGACCAGGCCGAGGTGCGCTGGTCGCCGCGGCCCAGCGTGTGCGTGGTCTTGGCCTCGGGCGGCTATCCGGGCAAGTACGCCACGGGCAAGCCCATCAAGGGCCTGGAGAGCGCGGCCACCTGCGGCGACGTGGTGATCTTCCACGCCGGCACCAAGCTCAAGGACGGGACCCTGGTCACCGCTGGCGGCCGGGTGCTGGGCGTCACCGCCCTGGGCCACGACGTGGCCCAGGCCATTGCCCGGGCCTACGAGGCCTGCGACTACATCTCCTGGGAGGGCATGTATATGCGCCGGGACATCGGTCACCGGGCCCTGGCCCGGCAGCGGCCGGCCGGACCCCTGGTGGGGGTGGTGATGGGCTCGGCCAGCGACCAGCCGGCCATGGTGCAGGCCGGCCAGGCCTTGGAGGCCCTGGGCGTGCCCTACGAGGTGCGGGTCCTCAGCGCCCACCGCACCCCGGACGAGGCCGCCCGCTACGCCCGCCAGGCCGCCGGCCGGGGCCTCAAGGTGCTCATCGCCGGGGCGGGCTGGGCCGCGCACCTGGCCGGGGCCCTGGCCGCCCAGACCGACCTGCCGGTGATCGCGGTGCCCCTGGGCTCCTCGCCGCTGAACGGCCTGGATTCGCTCCTGTCCTCGGTGCAGATGCCGCCGGGGGTGCCGGTGGCCACGGTGGCCATCGGCGGCGGCGGGGCCTACAACGCCGGGGTCTTGGCCGCGCAGATATTGGCCCTGGGCGACCCCGGCCTGGCCGAGCGCCTGGCCCAGCGGCGCCGGGACATGGCGGCCAAGGTGGCCCAGGCCGACCGGGAGGTGTCGGGGCGCTGAGCCCCGGCCCGCCGGCAGAAGAGTGGAAATCTCGCAGCCGCCGAGAGCTTATATTTCATATATTGCAACTTCGCCCGTATTCACCGGACGCCTGGAGTTACCACCGCGATTGAAGCAGGTATCAGTGACTATGTTTGGGATTTGATGGAGATTGGGGCGTTGTTGGATTAGGGCGTGTTAACACAAACGTAGTCCCTCGGCGATCAAGGCAAAGTTTATGAAGGCGATAAACATGATATCGAGCTTTTCAAAGCGGGAGAATATTCGTCGAAATCCCTTGAGCCTTCTAAACAAG
>JBFMFU010000040.1:0-31446 GCA_040751985.1 Thermodesulfobacteriota bacterium
AAACCTTACAAACTGGCCCTCATCGCCGTCATGAGAAAAATGATCGTCACCCTCAATGCCATGATGAAAAACAAATCCCCATGGCAGCACAACCCTCAAATCACATGATTGACAACACGGTTGCTACACAAAGAGAAAGACTTCTTGGGTGGCCTGGACAACTGGTTATCCGGGCGCCGCAGGCGCAAGCGGTCTTATGGGGGGTGGCCCAGACAGCTCCGCTGTCTGGGTGCCCCAGGCACAAGAGGTTCAGTCCGGCTGCCCCGCATTACCCAGACCGCCTGTTAAAACCAGCCCCCTTACCAAACCTCTTGTCGCTGCGCTTCGCTCCCCGACCCAGACAGGCGAGCTGTCTGGGCCACCCTGAATAGCGATCGCGTAGGTTGGGTAGAGGGGCGCCAGCCCCAAAACCCAACAATTCCTTTATCCCCTTTTCAACCACCCATCGCCGGAAAGGGAGGATTGCCACGGCGCAGCCGGGAAGGCGGCGGTACCGTTACGAACCACCCGGCCGCCGCGCCTCGCAAGGACTACTATGCTTTATCAGGAGGTAGGGGAGCGGATATAGCCTTCCCCTGCTTTTTACGGCGCAAAAGAAAGGGCGGGGACAAACCCCGCCCCTACGCCACGAAGGCCGAGCCGCGGGGCGGCCCCGCCTCCCTGGATCAAACCAACCCGGCCCGCTCAGCCCATCAGCAGGTGGTAGTGGGTGTTGATGCTCTCGCAGTGCTCGCGGCCGATGAAGCTGCTGAAGCCCTTGAACCACTCCTGGCTGCTGCCCCCCAACACCGCCAGGGCGTCGTCGCCCTTGGCCAGGGCCTCGTAGTACTTCTCCTGCACCCGCTTGCCGGACATGATGCCGCCGATGCAGTACAGGCCGATGTCGAAGCCCATCTTCTGCAGCTCCAGGGGGCTCTTGTAGGGCGTGTGCGGGCTCTGCTCGATCATATTGGCCAGGCAGATGCCGGGCGCGTTTTTAAAGTCGGCGGCGATGGTGCGCAGTTGCTCCTCGTTGGAGGGCGCCTCGATGAAGATCATCTCCGCCCCGCTTTCGATGTAGGCGTGCCCGCGCTGCAGGGCCCGGTCCAGCCCCTCCACGGCGATGGCGTCGGTGCGGGCCATGACCATGAAGTCGTCCACGGTGCGGGCGAAGTCCACCGCCGGCTTGATCCGGATGTTGATCATCTCCTCCTGGCTGATGATCTCTTTGCCGGCCCCGTGGCCGCCGGCCATGTGTCCGCAGCTCTTGTTGACCCCGGCCTGGTCCTCTATCTGCACGTACTGGCCGCCCGCCTTGTACATGTTGCGGCAGGTCAGGATCACCGAGTAGGGCTCGTTGCCGTAGCCGGTGTCGATGTCCACGCCGATGGGGAAGGCGGGCAGGCTGCCCTCTAGGGCCGACATCCAGGTGGCCTGCTCGATGACGGCGGTCTGCCGGGCGATCTGCTCTCTGAGCACGAACCCCAGGTCGGGCAGACCATAGTTGGCCGCGGCCAGGTATCCCGAGACGAAGGTGACGAAGCCGCCGATGTAGTCGGGCACCTTGTTCCCTGCCCTCAGGCCGCTTACGATCTCATAAAGGAGCTTGGCCTCCATGCCATTGGACACCCCGATGGCCACGATGATGCGGTCTCCCTTGTCGGCAAACAGCTTGCGCAGATTTTGCCGCTTCGCGTTGAGCTTAAGCTCCATGGTCTATCCTCCCAGCTGTCGGCATGCCCGCAGCGAAACTATTCCTGAGCCGTGCAACCCAGGCTCTCGCCCTGGGGTTTGGTTCCTTGAGCTTGGTCCGATCGCGCCGCCGCCGGCAGCCTCTCCTTTTGCCGTCCAGCAAAGCTGAATATTGGGCCTAACTTCCCGGGTCGGCTCTCAGCCCGGCAGCAAGCTATCCATCAACTGCTTTACGCTCTGCACTTGGTCTATCTTCTGCAGCGCCTCGAATATCTGCTCCGCCTGGTCCTGGCTGTAGACCACGGCGGCGCACTCCAGGTACTTCTGGCGCATCTCCTGGTCGGGCAGGGGATTGCTGGGGTCGCCCTTGGCCACCTCCACCGTGGCCTGCCGCGAGCCGCCGTCCCGGAGGCGTATCTCCACCTGCGAGGGCCCGAATACGTTGCCGGCCTGGCTGGACAGCCGGGCCACTTTCCTTTGCACCCGCGCCGACAGCGCCTGCACCTCGGGCCGCGCCACGTTGGGCGCGCTGAAGTTCTTGAGCCCGCAGCCGCCCAGCACCAGGGTGGAGGCCAGGCAGTATTCGATGCAGAACTTGCCTTCCAGGCCGGTGGCCGCCCGCCGGTGGATCAGCACCTGATCGGCCATCTGGTGCAGGGTGACCACGATCTCCTCCACCACCTCCACGGCCACGGCCTGCTCGGCCATGAGCTGCTGCAGGGCGTCGATGGCCGGATGGGTGAAGGCGCAGGAGGGATATTTCTTCACGATTATGCCTGGGCTCAGGATGTCGTAGGGCCGGCCCAGCATGTCGCCGACGCTGGCCAGGTCGCAGGCGCTGTCGCCCAGGAAGGGCCGCGCGAACCAGGCCGGGTCGTCCAGGATGTAGTCGCAGGCGTCCCAGCCCCGCTGCACCAGGCGCACGGCCCGCAGGCCGTTCTCGGCCGCCCGGCCAGCGTGGTAGGACTTGGTCATGGTGCCGAAGTTGACCTTGAGGCCGCCGGCCAGGGAGGCGGCCAGGCCCAGGGCCATCCTTATCTTGGCCGGCTCCAGGTCCAGGATCTTGGCCGCGGCCGCCGCGGCGCCCAGGCTGCCCAGGGTGCAGGTGGCGTGCCAGCCCAGCTCGTAGTGGCGGGGGTTGAAGACCCGGCCCAGCTTGCCGGCGATCTCCACGCCCAGGATGTAGGCCTCCAGCAATTGGCGGCCGCTGCACCCGGCCTCCTCGGCCACGGCCAGGGCCGCCGGCAGCACCGCCGCCGAGGGATGGCCGCACATGGACTGGTTCACGTCGTCGTAGTCCAGGACGTGGGCCTGCACGCCGTTGACCAGGGCCGCCTCCTCGGCGCGCACCCGGACCGCGGTGCCCAGTATCAGGCTGTGGCCCTGGGTCCCCGCCGCCTGGGTGTAGTCCCGGATGATCCGGCTGGGCTCCTCGGCCGAGCCGGCCAGAGTCACGGCCATGTAGTCGATCAGGTGATACTTGGCCTTGGCCAGGCACTCCGGGGGCATCTGAGCCAGGGTGGTCTCAAAGATGAAGCGGGCGGTTTTTTCGGTCAGGGCAGCCATGGGTTCACGCCTTTTTGGTCAAGCCGGTCAGGGCCTGCAGGTCCGTCAGGCCCTCCAGGCGCAGCACCTGGTCGATCAGCCGGGCCACGCGGTCCTGGCCCAGGGTTAGGCGGGCCAGGGAGGTGAACTTGTCTTTGATCTCCTGGTCGCTCAGCCGGTTGCGCGGGTCGCCCTTGGGGTATATCTGGGTGGCGGTGTAGGTGTTGCCGTCCAAGGTGCTCAGCTTTACCACCGCGGCTATGGTCTCGGGGTATTGCTGCTTCATCTCTTCGCTGCCCCGGATCTTGATCTTGTTCATCAGCTCCTTGAGCTTGGCGTCCTGTATCCGCTGCGGCGTGAACTTCTGCAGAGACACCTCGCCGTCGGAGACGGCCAGGGCCACGCAGAACGGCGTGCTCAGGCGGGCGGCCAGGGGCGTGCAGGGGGCGTAGTTGCAGCCCTGGCCCGGCACCGTGGCGGTCTGCACGATGTCGATCTCTTTCACGTCCTCAGGCTTGATCTGGTATCGCCGCGCCAGCTGCAAGGCCGCCGTCACCGAGGTGTGGCTGCACTGGATGCTGGGAAAGGACTTGATGCTGTCCTCCATGATCTCGTAGTGCCCGCCCAGGTTCTTTACCAGCGCCTCCAGGTTGGGCTGGCTGGAGAAGGCGTGGCAGAAGCCGGAGGGGTACTCCAGAAACGCCTTGGGCCCGCTGGCGCCCAGGCCCACCAGCTCGCTGAAGACCACCGCCTTCATAGCCGCGAAGCCTGGGTGCAGGGTCTTGGAGAAGTCGCCGTGCTCGATGCCGTAACGCATGCCCGAGGCCGCGTCCGCGGCCAGGCCGATCACCTGCTCTATCTGGTCGGCGTCCTGGCCCATGAGCTTGGCCGCCGCCGCGGCCGCGGCGATGCCGCCCAGGGTGGCGGTGGGGTGCCAGTACTTGTAGTGCGAGGGCATGACGCTGCGGCCCAGGCGGGCGCCCAGATCGAAGCCCAGGATGAAGGCGGCGATCACCTCCTGGCCGCTGGCCCGGCGCTCTTCGCCCACGGCCAGGGTGGTGGCCAGCAGGGCGGCGCCCAGGTGGGCGATGGAGCCCATGTGGGTGTCGTCGAAGTCGATGGTGTGCACCATCACCCCGTTGGCCAGGGCCGCGTTGGCCGCGCTGGTGCGGGCGCCGTCGCAGAAGACGGTGGCCGGCCCGGCGGCTTTTTGGCCGCGCACGTACTGCAGGGCCCAGCCCACCTCCTCTTCGGCCAGGGTGTAGCCGGCCAGGGCGCAGCCCAGGGTGTCCAGCATGAGCAGCTTGGCCTGGTGCGCCACCTCCGGCAATATGTCTTTGTACTCGGTCTGCTGTATGAGCTCTGCGATCTGCCGCGTGGGTCCCATCTTAATCTCCCTGCCGTAGGTCCGGCCTGGTCTCCAGCGCCGGCAATTGAGCCATGCCCCTTAACCGGCCAGGGTCTGTTTGGGGATGAAGGCGTAGCCCTTCATCAGGCAGCGCGCCGTGCGGTCCACGGTGGCTCGCTTGAGCACGAAGCCCTCGGGGGTCTGGTCCACCCTGCCCTCGGGGGTGATCACCCCGGCCGGGTGGCCGATGCGCAGCTCGCCCCGGGAGATGATCTCCGGGCGCGAGACCTGGTTGGCGATGGTGCCCGGAATCATGGCCGCGGCCACGGTGCAGGTGGTGCCGGTGACTGGGTAGGTCTTGTGCATCTGCTGCATGAACAAGAGCCGGGATACCATGTCGATGGAGCCGGCCGGCACCTTCTCGCCGGTGGTCCAGCTCTGGTAGTCCTGGGGCGGAGAGACGATGGCGAAGAAGGGCGTGTAGGGCACCTGCTTGGTGGCCTGCCGCCAGTCGTCGCAGAGGCCGATCTTGGCCGCGGCCACGCTGCGGATCTTCTCGATCCGCTCCAGCAGGGCCTGGTTGGAGTCGATCTCCTGCGGGGTCTCGATTCCGCTCATGCCCAGGTCGGCGGCCCGGATGAAGACCACCGGGATGGCGGCGTCCACGATGGAGACCTCGAACTGGCCCTCGCCCTCCACCTGGAGCAGGTCGGCCACCTGGCCCGTGGGCAGCAGCTTGCCGGTGATGGCCCCGGCGCTGTCGGCCCAGTCCAGGATCAGCTTGGCGCCGGTGCCGGGCACGCCGGCGATCTTGTGCTCGCCCTCCACCTGGGCCTTGTTGCCCTGCACGGGCACCTCCGCGCCGATGACCCGGCCGGTGTTGACCTGGTGGATGTTGATCCTGGTCATGGGCTCCACCGCGTCCACGTAGCCTTCGTCGATGGCGAACGGCCCCACCGCCGAGGATATGTTGCCGCAGTTGGACTTCCAGTCGATCATCGGCTCCACCATGTTCACCTGGCCGAAGAGGTAGTCCACCTGGCAGTCCGGCCGGGTGGAGGGCCCGATGACCGCCACCTTGCTGGTGAGGGTGTCCGCCCCGCCCAGGCCGTCGATCTCGCGGCGGTCCGGGGCGCCGAAGACCCGCATAATCACCTTGTCCCGCAGCGCCGGGTCGCGCGGCAGATCAGAGCGGTGGAAGAATATGGCCTTGCTGGTCCCCCCCCGCATGATGGTGCACCTGATCAGCTCCTGTATCTCCATGATGGCGCTCCTTGTGCCTATCAATCTTTTTCGCTGGCGACGCCATGGCTGGTGGCTAAAAATGTGGCTATGGCGCCCTGCAAGCCTTCCATGATGTGGTCTTTCACCAAGGCGGCTAACGCGTCTTCGTCGTTTTTCACCAGTAAGCTCAGTATTTCTTTGTGCACCAACACCGCTTTCATCAGGTTGTTGGAGTGCCAGATATTGGACAGGCGGTACCAGATGGCGCTCTTCCTGAGGTTGTCCAGGATGAAGATCAGGCTGCTGTTTTCGCTGCGGCTGATCAAGAGGTCGTGGAACCTGACGTGCGCCTTGATGTACCTGCTCTTGTCGTCCAGCAGGGCGGCGTCCTCCATCTCCGCCAGGATCTCCGCGAACTTTTTTATGTCCTCGGGCGTGATGTGCTTGGCGGCCAGGCGGGCGGCCAGCTCCTCCAGGGCGGCGCGGATGGGGAACGACTCTTCGATGTAGCGGCGCGTGATGTGCCTTACGATGCAGCCCTTGCGCGGAATCCTGGTGACCAGCCCGATCTGCTCCAAGGCCCGCATGGCCTCGCGGATGGGGGTGCGGCTGACCTTGAACTTTTTCTGTATGTCGGCCTCGATCAGTCTCTCGCCGCTCTTGAAGTGCCCCTCGATGATGGCCACCGACAATTTATTCACGAGCTGATCCACCAGGGTGGGCGTGTCCGTGAGGGCATACACGTCGCCCTGGGGCAAGATATCCATTCCCACCACGGCTTGTCTGGCTCGGTTGGGCAAGGCTAACCTCCTGCTTGGGTTGGCCCAATTTGCGTCCGTCTCGGCACGGCCCATCCTGTTTTTTGCCGGTTGCCGGCCGCCCCGTGGCCGCCAATCCCCCCGCGCAGCCGCCGGGCCCCGGCAGAAACCACCGCCCCGAGATCAACTAAAATTGCATACAATTTCAAAAATTACGACTTTATTTAAAATTACTTTAATATTAAGATAATTATATTATCTTAAACTGTAACATCTTCCCTGGCTATCCCCGATTTTTCAATTTATTACATACCGTCATACAAAAATACGGTATGCAATTTCTTAGCACGCCTCGCCTTGAGAGTCAAGCCGGTTTTTATTAAATTTTAGCTAAATTATCAATATGTTGCGCCGCAGAGCCCCGCACCGGTCCCTGCCCGGCGCCTGATCCGCCAAAATCGCACCGTCCGCACAGCCCCGGCCCGCCTCCTCAGGGCCTACGGGCCGTCCGGGCCCGCTGGTCCGGGGCCACCAACCTGATGAACACCCCCGACAGCAGGCACAGGACGCCCAGGTAGATGAACACCGCGCTGAAGTTGCCCTGGGTGCGGTCCAGGATGTACCCGCCCAGGGACGGCCCCAGGGCCCCGGACACGAACCCGAAGGCGGTGAAGATCAACCCGAAGATGGCCCCGAAGTGCTCCAGCCCGAAGCAGTCGCTGGCCAGGGGCACCGAGACGGTGAGCAGGGTGCCGAAGGCGAAGCCCACCACCGCCGCGCAGACCAGGGCCGCGGTCAAAAAGTTCAGCCAGGGCAGCAGCAGGTAGGCCGCGCCGGCCGCCCAAAAGCTCAGGCTCATCACCAGGCCGCGGCCCAGGCGGTCGGAGGCGTACCCGGTCACGATCCGGCTCAGGGCGTTGGTCAGGCTGAAGCAGAACAGGATGAGCACCGCCGACTGCAGGGAGTAGCCCTGGGCCAGGCCGTAGCCGGTGGCGAAGGTGAGCATGGAGACCCCGGCCGCCCCCTGCAGGGCGTAGGTGAGCCAGATGAGCCAGAAGTTGCGGGTGCGCAGGCTCTCGTAGACGGTGAAGGAGATCATCGCGCCGCCGCCGCCCGCGGCCGGCTTGGAAGCGGGCCGGGCGGGCAGGCCCCGCACCCGCTGCGGTATCTCGGTGAACAGCGCCGAGGCCACGCCCAGGAGCAGGGCGAAGCAGCCCAGGTAGATGTGCAGCTGGAAGTAGCCCAGGCGGTGCAGCAGGTAGGCCACCAGGGGCACCAGCAGCACCGCCGAGCCCCCGAAGGACAGGTTCACCACCCCCGAGGCCATGCCCCGGCGCTCCGGGAACCAGTGCTGCACCGAGGTCATGGTGGCGTTCCAGGTCATGCCCGCGGCCGCCCCGTTGAACAGGCCCCAGACATAGACCCAGTAGATGTTGCTGGCCCAGGCGCAGACCAGGAGGTTCAGGCCGCAGAGGATGCCGCCGGTCATAATCGTGGGCCGCACCCCGTAGCGGCCGTAGAGCCGGCCGGCGATGAACCCGATCACCCCCACCACGGCGAACATGATGAACACCACGGTGCCCACCGCGCCCTTGCCCACCCCGAAGGCCTGCTGCCAGTAGGGGGCCATCACGCCGGGGTAGCCCAGGATCAGGGCTCCCGGCATGAACACCGCCCCCACGCAGGAGGCCAGGGCCACAGCTCCCCGTTGCTCTCTGGTCACGCCCGCTCTCGCCCGGCCGGGGCCGGCCTCCTCAGAACGCCTCCACCACCGCGCAGATGCCCTGGCCGCCGCCGCCGCAGATGGTCTCCAGGCCGTAGCGCGCCCCGGTTCTCTGCATCTCGTGCAGCAGGGTGACCATGCGCATGGCGCCGGTGGCGGCGATGGGGTGGCCCAGGGAGATGCCCGAGCCGTTCAGGTTGACCTTGCTCTCCATGTCCTGGGGCCCGAGACCTATGAGCCGGGCGTCGGCCAGGGCCTGCACCGCGAAGGCCTCCTGTATCTCGAACAGGCCCACCTCGGCCAGGCCGATGCCGGTCTTGGCCAGGGCCTTCTCTACCGACATGGGCACCGCGGGGTAGGTCAGGGTGGGGTCGGTGCCGGCCACCGCGCAGCCGCGCAGGTAGGCCATGGGCTTGAGTCCCCGCGCCTGGGCCAGGTCGGCGGCCATGAGCACCACCATGGCAGCGCCGTCATTTTCGGTGGAGGAGTTGCCCGCGGTGCATATGCCGTCCGGGTAGACCGGCGGCAGCTTGGCCAGCTTCTCCAGGGTGGTGCCCCGCCGGGGGGTCTCGTCCTGGCTCAAGGCCTGGTCCTGGCCCCTTTGGGCCGGCAGGGGCACCGGCACGATCTCCTGGGCCAGCTTGCCGGCGTCCAGGGCGGCGATGGCCTTCTCTTGGCTGCGCAGGGCCCACTGATCCGCCTCCTGGCGGGTGATCCTCTCCCGCTTGGCCGCGGTCTCGGCCCAGGTCATCATGGAGTTCAGCTCGCCGTAGCGGTCTATGGGCTGGGACATGACCCTGGCCCGCTGGATGCGGTCGAACAGGGGAATGCCCCACATGGACAGGGCCCCATGCCCCCGGGGCATGAAGCCCCACTTGGGGTCTTTTTGCCCGCCCAGGCCCCACTTGATGCTGCCGGGCAGGTAAAGCTCGGCCTGGCTCATGCTCTCCATGCCGCCGGCCACCACGATCTGGGCGTTGTCGGTCTGTATCTTCATGGCCCCGATGAAGATGGCGTCCAGGCCCGAGCAGCAGCGACGGTCCAGGGTCATGCCCGGCACGCTGTCGGGCCAGCCGGCCTGCAGCAGGGCCAGGCGGGCCCCGTTGGCGGACTCGCCGTTCTGGTAGGCCTGGCCGGCGATCACGTCATCCACCTCGCCCGGCTCCACCCCGGCCCGGCGCACCACCTCGTTGAGCACCAGGGCGGCCAGCTGGGCCGCGGGCACCTCGCGCAGGGCGCCGCCGTAGGCGCCGATGGGGGTGCGGACTCCGCTGACGATGACTACATCTTTCATTGCGCGACACCTTCCCTTCCCGGCCGGCGGCCGGGGCGTCTGGTCACGGGCGTGTTGTGGAGAAGCCCCAGGCCCGCCCTGGGCGGCTGCGGGCCGGCGGAGGGGCGCCGCCGGCCCGGCCCCTACGGCGGCCGGCGGCTAGGGCTGCTCCGGGGCCGCGATGGTCACCCCGGCCCATTCCTCGATCAGCTTGGCGATGGCGGTGTGGCCCTCGGGGCCCATGCCCTTGGCCTGGGCGAAGCTGAACAACTGCTGCACCGTGTGGGCCATGAACATGGGCACCCCCAGCTCACGGGCCATGCGGGTGCAGATGTCCAGGTCCTTGTTGAACAGCTCGATGGTGAATCCGTCGTCGAACCTGCGCGGCAGGACGAAACGGGGGAACTTCCACTCGGTGGCGTAGCTGCGGCCGGTGCTCACCTGGAGCACGTCCACCACCTTCTTGGCGTCCAGGCCCACCTTGACCGCCAGGGCCACCGCCTCGCTGGTGGCGGCCATGGAGCAGGCGGACAGGACGTTGTTCACCGCCTTCATGGCGTGGCCCGCGCCCACCGGGCCCATGTGGAAGATGTTCTTGCCCATCGCCTCCAGCAGGGGCCGCACCCTCTCCACCAGCTGGGCCTCGCCGCCCACCATGATGCTGAGGGTGCCGGCCTCGGCCCCCACCACCCCGCCGCTGACCGGGGCGTCGATCATGTTCACGCCCCGCTGCCGCAGCCGCTCGGCCACCTTGAGGGTGCTCATGGGGTAAGCGGTGGTCATCTCCATGAGCACGTCGCCCTCTTGGGCGCCCTGCAAGAGGCCCTCCGCGCCCAGCACCACCTGCTCCACGATGTTGGAATTGGGCACGATGGTGATCACCGTGCGGCACTGCCGGGCCACCTCCTGGGGGGAGCCGGCGGCCTGCGCCCCCAGGTCCTGGGCCCTCTCTAGGGCCTGCTGGTCCACGTCAAAGGCCACCAGGTCGTAGCCGGCCTGCAACAGCCGCCTAGACATGGGGCCTCCCATCCTGCCCAGTCCGATGAAGCCTATCCGTTCAGACATGTCGCCTCAATCTCCCCCTGGGGAATCCCCCGGCCAGACCTACTTGGTGAAGTCCTCCATGCCCCGGGCCTTCATCTCGGCCTTCAGGTCGCCGATGCGCGGGTGGGCCCGGCCGGAGTTGGCCAGGGCCGCCACCACTAGTATCTCGTCCGGGCGGGGGGCATCGGGCACCCGCACCTCCATGGTCTGGTGATGGGAACGGATGTGGTCGTCGAGCCAGTGCTTGATGGGCACGTCCAGGCTGGCCCCGGCGGCGCCGCGCTTTTCGGCCGACGGCAGCAGGGACTTGCCCCCGCCGATGGCCTCGCGGAAGGGCTTGCCCCAGTCCAGGGAGTGGATCAGGGCCGAGCCGTGCTCCACCTCGCCGTCCAGGCCCACCAGGGCCCCCTTGCCGTAGCCTTCCACCGGCGAGTCCAGCAGCCTATAGGCCCGCGGCACCAGCTCCTGGGCCAGGCGAGTGGAGCACTGCTGGATGAGGGGTTTCAGGTCCTGCTGGTAGCGGCCGGCATAGGGATTGCGTATCACGGCCATGCTGGCCGCCATGCGCATCTTGAACGGCACCTCCTTGAAGCCTTCCACCAGAATCTCTTCCACCACGCTGACAATCTTGCGTATCTCCAACATGACCTGCTTCCCCTTTGCTTTGGTCGGTCCTGACTCGGCCTTTGCCGGGGCCGCGGGCGCGGCCGGCGCGGGCTCCGGCACGTTTCTCTAGGAAACCTGCTTCATGGCCAGGGCCTTGAGGTCGTGCCCCGGCAGTATGCGATCGGTGATCTGCTCCATGCGCGCGAAGGAGTCGTAGCAATCCGTCAGGTTCACGTGGATGCCCGGCGGGATGTGCTTCTGGAGCTGGTTGCCCTCCCAGTTCTCCAACAGGGGGCAGTTGTCCCCGGCCAGCAGGCAGGGGCCGCTGGCCAGCTGCACCAGCACCCCCTGGCAGCCCAGGGTGTGGCCGGGCAGGGGCACCAGGCTGATGCCCTCCTCCACCTTGTACTCGCCGCGCACCGGCTGGATGCGCTCCAGGGACTTGAGCCAGGAGGGGGTCAGCCCCACGGCCGCGGATTCATAGAACAGGGCCTGGCAGGCCAGCGGCGCGATGGCGTAGCGCAGCTCCGCCTCCTGCACCAGGATGCGCGCCCGCGAGAAGAGATGGTTGTTGAAGCAATGATCCCAGTGCAGATGGGTGTTGATGATCAGGTCCAGGTCCTGGGGCTCCACCCCCAGGCCGCGCAGGGCGGTCAGGGGCTCCTCCTCGGGCCGGCGTTTGATGGGGTGGTGGTACTTGGCCGCCCACTCCGGGTCGCTGACCCCGGTGTCCACCAGAATCTTGCTGCCGGCCCCCTCGATGAAATACATCAGGATCGGCGAGACGATCTTCACCCCTTGGTCCATCTGATAGGTGAAGTTGGACTTCTCGGCGCTCATGAAGCGGCCGCTGGACAAGACGTGTATCTTCAGCTTCGCCATTTCACTCCCCAGACTGATTCGGCCCCTGGCCGGTGGCCGGCTGGCGGGCCGCTCAAGGAACCCTCTCCACCTCCATCACGGCGGGCTCGTGCAGGGGCAGGATCAGCTCGCTCATCTGCTTGAGGGCCGCCACGCTCTCGAAGCCGGCGATGGGGTCCACGTGGATGCCCGGCGCCAGCACCGGCTGGCTGGCGAAGGGCGCCAGCCGCTCGGTCAGGTCCGCGGGCGGCGAGAAATTCTCCTGGATGCAGCAGAAGCCGCAGATGGCCGCGCGGCCGGCCGCGGTGTCCACCAGCACCGACTGGCCGCCCGGGGTGTGGCCCGGCGAGGGCTGCACGCAGACCCCAGGCAGAATCTCCTGGGGGCCGTCCACCACCTGCAGGTCCAGGTCCTCGAACAGCTCCCGGCGATACATGCTGGCCTGCACCGGGTGAGGGTCGCGGGCGAAGGCCAGCTCCCGAGCCTGCACCACCACCTTGGCCCGGCCGCAGCGGGCGGTGTTGTAGCAGTGGTCGAAGTGCAGATGGGTCTGGATCACCAGCTCGATGTCCGCGGGGGTCAGGCCGCGTCTGGCCAGGGCCTGGTCAAAAGATAGCAGCGGCTGGAACTCCACCTTCTGGAAGAAGGGCAGATAGCTCTGGTACTGGGCGGCCTCGATGGCGGTGTCCACCAGGAAGCGGCCGCCCTGGCCCTCCACCAGGAAGAAGATGTAGGGCCGCCAGATCTTCTCGCCCTGGTGGGCCATGTAGGTCATCAGGCTCTTCTCGGCCTGGGCCCGGCAGAGGGTGATGGGGTGGATGACGTAGGTTGACACCTGGCGCTCCCGCGGCCCTAGCCGCCCAGCTTCTGGTTGACGATCTCCTTGAGCTTGAACTTCTGCACCTTGCCGCTGGCAGTGCGGGGGAAGTCGGGCAGGGTCAGCACGAAGTCGGGGATCAGGTATTTGACGGTGCGGTCCGCCAGGAACTCTACGATCTCCTGGTGGCTGATCTCCTGGCCCGGCTCCTGGGCTATCAGGCAGGCGGCGGTCTTTTCGCCCAGGCGCTGGTCCGGCACGCCCACCACCTGGCACTCCTTGACCCTGGCGTAGGAGTAGAGCAACTTCTCCATGTCCGTGGCGTAGATGTTCTCGCCGCCCCGCACGATCATGTCCTTGATGCGGCCCTTGAGGCGGATATTGCCCTCCTGGTCCATGGTGCCCAGGTCCCCGGAGTGGAACCAGCGGGTGCCGTCCACCGCCGCCGCGGTCTGCTCGGGGTTCTTGTAGTAGCCCAGGAAGTTGGTGGGGCCCCGGTGGCAGATCTCGCCCAGCTCGTTCACCGGCTGGATGCGGCCGCTCTGGGGGTCCACGATCTTCACCTCGTTGCCTACGTCCAGGGGCGGGCCCGGACTCTCGGAGATCACCGCGATGGGCGAGGTGGGCAGGCTGAGCACGTTGGAGCCGCACTCGGTGGTGCCGTCGCCCTGCAGGATGCCGCAGCCGAAGCGATCCACGATGCGCAGGGCCACCTCCGGCGGCATGGGCGCGCCGGTGAAGATGGCGTGGCGCAGGGAGGACACGTCGGTCTGGCCGAACTCGGGGTGGTTCATCAGGTCGATGTACATGGTGGGCACGCCGATGGAGATGGTGGCTCCACAGCGCTCTAACTCGTGCAGGGAGGTGGTCACCGAGTAGCGGCCCATGATCACCAGGGCCCCGCCGGTGAGCAGGCAGGTGTGCTGCACCACGCAATTGCCCGTGGTGTGGAACAGGGGAGTCATGCACAGCCAGACGTCGTTCTCGTCGGCGCCCATGCGCTGGCCCAGGCCTACCGAGTGCAGCAGGCGGGTGTTGTGGGTGTGCACCACGCCCTTGGGCGTGCCGGTGGTGCCGGAGGTGTAGGCTATCTCCAGCAGGTCGTCGGCCTCCACCGGCTCGGCGGCCAGGTGCTGCGCCAGCCGCTCGGCCGCGGACCCGGCGGCCCCGTTGCCCTGGACCAGGGAGGCGAAGCTCAGGGCCCAGTCACGCTCCGCCTGGCCGGCCACGATGATGTGCCTCAGGCTGGGAATCTCGCCCCGAATCTGGTCCATCAGCTCCACAAAGGAGAAGTCCCGCCACTGGTCGGGCATGAAGAACGCCTTGGCCTCCAGGTGGTTCAGCAGGGTGGTCACCTCCAGGCGGCGGTAGAGCGGGTTCATGGGCGAGACCACCACCCCGAGGCGGGCGCAGGCGTACAGGGCGATGGTGTACTCGGGCCAGTCGGGCATCAACAGGCCCACCCGGTCGCCCCGGCGCAGGCCCAGCTCCAGCAGGGACACGGCCAGGGTGTCCACCGTCTGTTGCAGCTGGGCGTAGGTGTAGCTTCTCTCCCCGAAGATCAGGGCCGGCCGCTGGGGGAAGCGCTCCGCACTTCGCTCTAGCATCTGGCCGAAGGTGAGGCCCTTGTACACCCCCGGCCCGGGCCGGTGGCAGTAGCTCATGGTCAAAGGCTTCATAGACCCACCTGTCTATTCATCGGCTTAGGGTTTTTTCTGCTCGGCGCGCACCTTGGCGGCCATCATCTCGCGCAGCTCCACCTTGCGGATCTTGCCGCTGGGGGTGGTGGGGAACGACTCCATCAGCTCTATGCGGTCAGGTATCTTGAACCGCGCCACCTTGTTCAGGAAGAAGGCCTTTAGCTCGGCGTACTCAATGGAGCAGCCGTCCTTGGGCACGATGCAGGCGCAGGTGCCCTCGCCCAGCCGCTGGTCGGGCACCCCCACCACCGAGACCTGCTTGATCTTGGGGAAGCCGTAGAGGATGTCCTCCACCTCGGTGGGCGAGATGTTCTCGCCACCGCGCACGATCACGTCCTTGATGCGGCCCACGATGATCAGGTTGCCCGCCTCGTCCATGCGCGACAGGTCGCCGCTGTGAATCCAGCCCCGGTCGTCAATGACCTCCGCCGTGCGCTGGGGGTCCTTGAAGTAGCCGATGCACACGTTCTGCCCCCGGGCGCAGGCCTCCCCCTCCGCGCCGATGGGCACGATGCGCCCCTGTTTGTCGATGACCTTGTGCTCCATGCCCGGCTGGGGCCGGCCCACCGTCTTGCAGACGGTCTCGATGTCGTCCTCGGGCAGGGTGATGTTGCTGACGGCGGTCTCGGTCATGCCGTAGGCGCTGGTGAGGTAGCAGCCCATGCGCTTGATGATCTGGTTGGCCACCTCCACCGGCAGCGGCGCCCCGGCCAGGAGCATGGTGCGCAGGGAGCTGAGGTCGAACTCGGCCAGGCGGGGGTGCTGCAGCATCATGATGGGCATGGTGGGCACCCCGATGGGCACCGTCACCCGCCTGCGTTCGATCTCCCGGAAGGCCTCCTCCACGTCCCAGGTCTCCAACAGCACCCCGTGCGAGCCGCAGATCACCGAGGCGTAGAAGGCGTTGACCAGGGCCGTGGTGTGGGACAGGGGCACCATGATCAGCCACACGTCCTCTGGCGTCAGGCGGGTGCCGTTGATGGTGCCCAGGGCCGAGCGGCAGCGGGTGTTGTGGGTGTGCATCACCCCCTTGGGGTCGCCGGTGGTGCCGGAGGTGAACACCACCTCCAGCAGGTCGTCGGCCTCCACCGGGCTCTGGGCCAGGTAGACCCGGTGGTAGTAGTCCTCCGGGTACTTGTCCTCCCAGGGACGGGCGATCAGCTCCTCCAGCAGTATCTCGTGGTCGTGGCGCTTCTGGTCCGCGACGATGACGTGCTTTAGCTGGGGCAGGTCCGCCTTGAGCCCGGCCAGCAGGTCGGAGAAGGAGAAGTTCCAGAACTCGGGGACCATGATGATGGCCGCGGCCTCGGTGCGCTGCAGGATGTAGCGAATCTCCCGCTCGCGCAGCCGCTCGGAGATGGGCACCAGCACCGCCCCCAGCTTGGCGATGGCCAGGGCGCTGTAGATGAACTCCAAGCGGTTGGGGAACAGCACCGCCACCCGGTCGCCGCGGCCGATGCCCAGGTCGATCAGGGCCAGCACCAGCCGGTCCACCAGGCGGCCCAGCTCGGCCCAGGTCAGGCTCTTCTCGCGCAGGGTGAAGGCGGGCCGCTGGGGGTGGCGGGCCATTGTGGCCTCGAGGTATTCGCCCAGGGTGACGCCGGGCGGAATCTCGCCGGGGGTGTAAAAGTAGCTCTGGGTCAGTTTCACCTGGCTCATGCCTGCCTCCTGGCCGCGGGGCGGGGCTCGCTGCCCGCCCCCGGCGCCCACGCCTGCCTCACGCCTTTCGCTCCTGACCGGCCAGGCCGCCCAGCTCCCGGCGCACCACCCAGCAGCCCTCGTGCACCGCGTGCAGGATGTTGCGCGGCTCCAGGCAGTCGCCGATGAGATGGCAAGGCCGCTCGCCGGCGGACAAGGACTCCCACAAACCGCGCTCCGCGCGGGCCCCCACGGCCAGGACCACCGTGTCGGCCTTGAGCCGGCGCTCCTGGCCCCGCACCTTCACCGTGGCCTCGTCGGCCTGCAGGGAGATGATGGTGGTCTCGGTGAAGGTGGTCACCCCCGCCTGGTACAGGCGGTCCAGGAGCAGCCCCCGGGTGCGCACCTCCACCTCGCCGGCCAGCTCGGGCAGCATCTCCACCACCTGCACCTGGCGGCCCTGCCCGGCCAAGAGCTCGGCCGTCTCGCAGCCCACCAGCCCGCCGCCCACCACCAGCACCCGCTGGCCCAGGCTACAGCGGCCCAGCAGCGCCTCTCGGGCGCCCACCACGTTGGCCTGGTCCGAGCCGGGGAACTGCAGGCGCAGGGGCTGGGCCCCGGTGGCCAGGAACACCACCTCCACCCCCAGCCCGGCCAGGGTCTGGGGCTCCACGGCCTGGCCCAGGAATAGCTCCACGCCGTCCTTGGCCAGCCTGGCCTGATAGTAGGCCACGATATCGGCCAGCCCGTCCTTGTGGGGCGGCACGCTGGCCTCCTGCAGTTGGCCGCCCAGCCGGTCCTCCCGCTCCAGGAGCACCACGCGGTGGCCCAGCTCGGCGGCGGTGCAGGCCGCCTCCAGGCCGGCCGGCCCGCCCCCCACCACGGCCACCCTGCGCCGGGGCGCGGCCGGCCCCAGGGCCGCCTCGGCCTCCCGGGCCGCCAGGGGGTTGACCGTGCAGGTGATGGGCTTCTGGCTGGTAACGGCCTCGATGCAGCGGTTGCAGCCGATGCACTGGCGCAGGGGGCCCTGGGCCAGGCCCTGCACCTTGCGGGGCCACTCTGGGTCGGCCAGCAGGGCCCGGCCCATGGCCACCAGGTCTATCTTGCCCTCGGCCAGCAGGCGCTCGGCCAGCTCCGGCCGGGCTATGCGCCCCACCCCGATCACCGGCGGGCCCAGCTCGCGGCGGAAGGCCTCGGCAAAGGGGATCAGGCAGGCCTCGGGCAGGGCCCGGGGCTGGATCACGTAGGTGGAGGAGGCCGCGCTGTCGCCGGTGCCGGCCGAGACGTGCAGCAGCTCCACCCCGCTCTGGCGCAGCCTCCTGCCCAGCTCCAGGGAGTCGGCCAGGCCGTAGCCCCCGTGGGCGTACTCCTCGGCGCTCAGGCGGTAGATCACCGGCAGGCGCCCGTTCACCTGGGCCAGCACCTCCCGGGCCACCTCCAGGGGCAGGTGCATGCGCCCCTCCAGGTCGCGGCCGAAGTGGTCCTGGCGCTGGTTGGCGCGGGGGGAAAAGAACTGGTGCAGCAGGTAGCCGTGGGCGCCGTGAATCTCGATGGCGTCAAAGCCCAGCTCCACCGCCCGCTGGGCTGCCCGCCCGAAGTCGGCGATGGTCTGCTGAATCTCGGGCAGGGACATGGCCCGCGGCATTGCGGCGCCGGGCCGGGCCGGCAGGGCCGAGGCGCAGACCGCCTGGCCTCCGCAAACCGCGGGGTCGGCCAGGCGCCCGGCGTGGTTGAGCTGGATGCAGATCTTGCCGCCCTCGCGGTGCACGGCCTCGGCCAGCCGGCCCATGCCCTCTTCGTGCTCGGGCAGGAAGAGGCACAGGCCGCTGGCCCGGTGGCGCGCGGTCAGGCTGACCGGCACCGCCTCGGTGATGATCATGCCCACCCCGCCCCGGGCCCGGGCCAGGTAGTATTCCAGGCTGCGCCGGGTGAGGAGCCCCTGGGCGTCGGAGAGGTTGTTGCCCATGGCCGCCATGAGGATGCGGTTGGGCATGACCAGCCCCTTTAGCTGAAAGGGGCTGAACAGGGTGGGGTAAGGCATCGCTTCACCTATGGGCGGTCCGGCCGCCGGCCGTCACAGGACCCCGGCCCGGCTCAGGGCCTCGCAGTCGCGGTCCGTGTAGCCCAGTTCCGCCAGAATCTTGCGGTTGTCCGCCCCCAGGGTGGGGGCCGGGTGCCGGATGTCGGCCGGGGTCTCGCTCAGGCGGATGGGGTTGCCCAGCACGGTCTGCTCCACCCCGTCCGGGCCCTGCAGCCGCTGCAGCATACCGCGCACCTGGAAATGCGGGTCGGCCGCCGCCTGCCCGAAGTCACGCACCAGATTGGAGCACACCTCCTTGCCCGCAAAGGCCTGGGCCCACTGCGCCGCGGTCTTTTGCCGGAACCTGGCGGCCAGGGTGTCTATGGCCAGTTGGGGGTTATCCCGGTCGTGCAGCCGCACCGCCGGGTCGTCTATCTCCAGCAGGTCGCACAGGTTGTTCCAGAAGTGGTCCTCCAGGGCGCCCACCGCCAGGTAGTGGCCGTCCTGGGTGGCGTAGACCTGATAGCGGGGCGAGCCGCCGTTGGTCAGTTCCCGGCCCCGGGTGGGCGTCTCGCCGGAGGTGAAGTAGGTGCCGGCCGCGTGGTACAGCCAGAAGAAGGCGCCGTCCATCATGGCGATGTCGATGAACTGCCCCCGCCGGCTCTTCTCCCGCTCCAGCAGGGCCAGCAGCATGCCCACCACCGCCGGATAGGCGCCGCCGCCCAGGTCGGCCACCAAGACGCCCGGCAGCACCGGCGGGCCGTCCTTGACGCCGTTGAGGTCCAGGATGCCGTTGAGCCCGATGTAGTTGATGTCGTGGGCGGCCACGTCCCGGTAGGGGCTGTGGTGGCCGAAGCCGGAGATGGCGCAGTAGATCAGGCCCGGGTTGAGCTGGCTCAGGGCCTCATACCCCAGGCCCAGGCGCTCCATGACGCCGGGCCGGAAGCCTTCCAGCAGGATGTCGCTTCTTCGGACCAGCCGGCGCATGATGTCCAGGCCCTGGGGGCTCTTGAGGTTGAGGGTCAGGCTCTCCTTGTTGCGGTTGAGCACCGAGAAGTTGCCGCTGTACAGGGGATAGCGCGGCAGGTAGTCGCGCATGATGTCCCCCTCGCCCGGCCGCTCGATCTTGATCACCCGCGCCCCGAAGTCGGCCAGGATCATGGAGCAAAAAGGCCCCGGCAACAGCGAGGACAGATCCAACACCGTGATGTGGCCCAGCGGCGAACCCATGGCTGCTTCCTCAGGCCATGCCCAGGTAGATTTCCTTGACGTGGGGGTTGTTGGCCACCTCGGCCGTGGGCCCCTCCAGAGCTACGCGCCCCTGCTCCAGGACGTAGGTGCGCTCGGCCAGCTCAAAGGCCATCTGGGTGTCCTGCTCCACCAGGATCACCGTGACCCCGCGCTTCTGAATCTCCTTGATCTTCTCCGAGATGTCCCGCTTGACCAGCACCGCCAGGCCCGTGGAGGGCTCGTCCAGGAGCAGCAGGGCGGGCCGGGCCATGAGGGCGCGGCCGATGGCCAGCATCTGCTGCTCGCCGCCGCTCATGGTGCCGGCCATCTGGCGCTGGCGCTCGGCCAGCACCGGGAACATCCCGAAGACCATGTCCCGGTCCTGGGCGATCTCCTCGCGGTCCTTGCGCAGATAGGCCCCCAGGTCCAGGTTCTCCCGCACCGACAGGTCCGGGAACAGGCAGCGCCCCTCGGGGCACTGGGCGATGCCCAGGCCCACCACCTTCACCGGGTTCAGGGACTGGATGGCCCTTCCCTGGAACTGGATGGAGCCCTCCACCGGGGCCACCCGCGAGATGGCCCGCAGCAGGGTGGTCTTGCCGGCCCCGTTGGAGCCGATCACCGCCACCAGCTCGCCCTGTTCGACCCGCATATCGATGCCGTCCAGAATGAGGGCCTTGCCGTAGGAGACCCTTACCTTATTAAGCTCAAGCAAGGCCAAAGCCGCCGCCTCCCTTCCCCAAGTAGGCCTCGATCACCTGCTCGTCCCGGGCGACATCCGCAGGCAGGCCGTCGGCTATCTTGACGCCGAAGTTCAGCACCAGCACCCGGTTGACCAGCTTCATCATCTCGCGCAGCTTGTGCTCGATGATGATCAGGGTCAGGCCCTTGTCCACCTGCCGGGATATGAGGGGGATCAGGGTGTTGATCTCGTTGACCGACAGGCCGGAGAACGGCTCGTCCAACAGGAGCAGGGACGGTTTGGCGGCCAGGGCGCGGGCCAGCTCCAGCCGGCGCAGATCGCCGTAGGACAGGTCCGCGGCCAGAAAGTTGAGCTTGCTGCCCAGGCCGATGTCCTCCAGGATGGCCGCCGCCCGCTCCTGGTTGGCCTGCCGGGAGCTCTTGCCCGGCTTGAAGTGGGCCAAGGCGGGGATGGTCACGTTTTCCAGGACCGTGAGCTGCTGGAAGGGGCGCACCAACTGGAAGGTCCGGCTCAGCCCGCCCAGCACTATGCGGTAGGGCTTCTTGTTCACCAGGCTCTTGCCCTTAAACAGGACCTTGCCCGTGCTGGGCTTGATGAATCCGGTGAGCAGGTTGAACAAGGTGGTCTTGCCGGCTCCGTTGGGGCCGATGATGCCCAACACCTCGCCCTGGTTCACCGAGAAGCTCACGGAGTTGACGGCCTGCAGGCCGCCGAAGTTTTTGCTCAGATCCGCTACCTCTAAAATTGGGTCCATGGGGCAACCTTTCAGGGTTCCCGCCCCGGCGCCTTGGGGGGCCGGGGCAGGCTCATTTGCTTCACTGTTTGGAAGCCGCCCGGTTCAGGCTCCGCGCGCCCTCGCCGGCGGCCTCCGGCTGGGGGCTGCGCCGGATGCGGGCCAGCAGGGCCTTAAACAGCGCCTTGGCCGTGGGCAGCAGCCCCTTGGGGATGAACAGCAGTATGAGCACCACCGCCCCGGTGTAGATCAGCAGCCGGAACTCCTCGATGAAGCGCAGCCACTCGTTGAGCAGGATGAGCAAGAAGCCGGCGAAGATGGGGCCGGTGATGGTCCCCATGCCTCCGGCCACGCTCATCAGGACGATCAGGATGGACAGGGAGAGCGACAGCTCCTCGGTGCCGACGTGCAGCTGGTTGTGCGCGTAGAAGGCGCCGGCGATGCCGGCGAAGAACCCGCTGGTGGTGAAGGTGACCACCTTGAACAGGCTGGTGTTGATGCCGCTGGCCGCCGAGGCCGTCTCGTCCTCCCGGATGGAGAGCAGGATGAGGCCGAACTGGCTCTTGACGATGGCCAGCATGGCCCCGCAGCAAACCACCAACAGCGCCACGGACAGGTAGTACTTGAGCAGGGGGCTCTGGGTCAGGGGCGCGATGCCGTACAGGCCGTCCTCGCCGCCGGAGTACTCCCAGAAGATGGCCGTGAGGGCGGCGGGAATGGCCGAGGCGATGAAGGTGACCAGGGCCAGGTAGGGCCCCTTGAGGCGCAGGGCGGGTATGCCCAGGGCCAGCCCCAGCAGCGCCGCCACCAGGCCCCCCAGGGGGATGGTGACGGTCGGCGGCACCTTGAAGTAGAAGTTGAGGACGCCTGCGGTGTAGGCCCCGGCCCCGATGAACAGGGAGTGGCCGAAGCTGATCTGGCCGGTGTAGCCGGTCAGCAGGTCCCAGGAGGCCAGGAAGACCGCGTATATGTTGCACAGGATCAGCAGGTCGATGACGTAAGGGGACTGGATGAAAAGCGGCACCAGCAGCAAGGGGCCCAGGAAGCAGGCGTAGGGGCCGAGGCCTTTGGTCTGGGACCAGAAGCCGGCTGCGACCATTGGGTTGCTCATGCTTCTTGTCTCCTTCCCAAAAGACCCGAAGGCCTGACTATCAACACGGTCATGAAAATGCCCAGGATAACCAGCTCGCTCAGGTAGCTGGACAGAGTGAAGGAGACGATGACCTCGGTGTAGCCGATGATCAAGGCGGCCAGGATGGTGCCCTCCAGGGAGCCCAGGCCGCCCAACACCACCACCGCGAAGCATCTCACCAGGGGGTTCTCCCACATGTGCGGGCGCGCGCCCACCGTGGGGGCGATGAAGGCCCCGGCCACCGCGGCCAGGCAGGCCGATATGAACATCACCACCAAAAAGATGCGCGTAGCGTTGATGCCCACGAAGGTGGCCCCTTCCCGGTTCTGAGCCACGGCCATGATGGCGTTGCCCATCTTGGTCCGGTTGATGAACCACCAGAGCAGCACGATCAACAACACCGCCACCACCAGGGTCAGGATGCGCTGGGCGTCGATGTCCACCAGCCCGAACACGGTCAGCTTTTCATCGATGAAGCCTTTGACGTTGCGGTCCACCGGCCCGAATACGGACAGCACCAGCTCCTGGCAGAAAAAGGCGAGGGCGATGGTGATCATCATCACGGAATATTCGGACTTGATGAGCGGTTTGATGGCGAAATGTTGCACCGCGATGCCGAGGAGGCCGGTGCCGAATATGGCGCAGACCAGGCCCAGGGGCAGCGGTATGTTGGCCAGGCTGGTAAGGGTGTAAATTAGATAAGCTCCAATCATAAAGAACGTGGTGTGGGCCAGGTTGACCACGCCGGCCACGCCGAAGATCAGGCAGAAGCCCAAGGCCAACATGGCGTAGACGGCGCTTTGCACGGCTCCGTAAACTAATATTTCCAGTAAAACGTTCACAGCCGCCCTCTCACGGGGGCGCCCCTGCGGGAGCGCCCCCGTTCAGTTGGTTAGCCTACTTTTTCTTGATCCAGGGTGGAGTGATGTATTTGCCGGTGGCGTACTTGAAGGGGAAGATAACCTCCATCTTGCGGGCGCCCTGCCACTGGATCCACACCGGCAGCTTGCCCTCCTCGCCGTAGACCTCTTCGTGGTCCTTGGTGAAGCGGATGCGGCCGGCCACGCCCTGGTAGTCGACCTTTTCCAAGGCCTTGATCAGCTTGTCGGTGTCCAGGGACTTGATCTGCTCGGCCACATACTTGAGCAGGTAGAGCGCGTCATAGCTGCCGAAGGCGGTGTAGGGCGGACACTGGTCGAACTCTTTGACGTAGTTGTCGTAGAAGGGGATGGTCCCGGGCGAAAGCGGCGCCCGGCCGCCGTTGATGAGCTGGGTCACCTCGGTGTAGCACTTGCCGCCGGTCTTGTCCCAGAAGTTGAACACCTGCGAGGACAAGGAGTAGCCGGCCTGGTGCACCGGCAGTTGGGTCTCGGCCCACTGCTTGGTCAGGGGCACGCCCGGAGAGGCGGCCTGCACGGTGAACAGCACCTGGGCCCCGGAACGGCGGATCTTGGCGAACTGGGGGGAGAAGTCGGTGCGCTTGGGATCGAAGACGTCCATGTAGACGATCTGCATGCCCTTCTTGTTGAAGGCCGTCTTCAGGTAGGTGGCCATCTCGCGGGCCCACACCGAGCTCTCGGCCATCAGGGCGATCTTGGTCAGCCCCAGCTTCTTCTTGTAGAACTCCTCGGCGAACACGGCCATGTCATAGGCGAAGTAGTCCGAGTTCACGCAGCCCACGCGGAAGAAGTACTTGGCCCGGTCGTAGTTGGACTTGACCATCTGGGCCAGCTTGGGGGTGGCGGGCCCCACGCTCAGCCACAGCTTCTTGGCGTTGAAGATGTGATCCGCCTGGGCCAGGCCCACGCCGCTGAGCCAGCCGCCGGAGATGAAGTCCACCTTGTCCTGGAAGATAAGCTTCTTCACCGCCTGGATGCCGGCCTCGGGCCGGGCCTCGTCGTCGGCGAAGAACACCTCCACCTTGTGCCCCAGGATGCCGCCCTTGGCGTTGATCTCCCGGGCGGCCATGATGGTGGCGTTTTTGCTCCCGATGCCTGCCTCTTTCTGCAGGGGAGCCGCCACGCCCCACCGGATGACCTTTTCCGCCGAGATCGCCGACCCCGCCAGGGAGACGAGGAACGCCGCAGCTAAGGCCATCACCGAAAATTTCCTAAGCCCTCCCATAGAATCTCCTCCTGTTTATGGGTGTGATACTCCACGTCAGTGGGTTTCATCTAGCTGCGCTATTCCCCGGCAGCCGGCGCCCCTTGCGGCGGGCCTAGGCCGGCTTCACCTGCTGTCGTCTCTCCAACCCACTCCAATGCTAAAGGTGCTTGAGTTCTCCTCGATCCTCTGCCGTCCCCGCCGCGGGCCGTCTAGAAGCCGCCGCCGCGCTTGGCGCCCAGCTTGCCGGCGCCCACCATGCGCTGCAGGATGGCCGGCGGCGCGAAGCGCTGGTCGCCCAGGCGCCGGTGCAGGGCCTGGGTCAGCTGCAGGTGCTCCTCCAGGCCGAGCTGGTTGACTAGCTCCAGGGGGCCCTGGGGGTAGCCCAGGCCCAGGCGCAGGGCGGTGTCCAGGTCCTCCTTGCTGGCCAGCCCCTGGTCAAAGGCCTCCAGGGCCTGGTTGAGGTAGGGCGCGAACAGGTAGTTGACGATGAAGCCCGGCGAGTCTTTGACCACCACCGGCTCCTTGCCCAGGCCCCGGCAGAACTCCGCGGCCCGGTTCAGGGCGGCCGGGGCGGTGTCGACCCCGCGCACCACCTCGATCAGCCGGTTGCCCTGGGGGGGCGGCAGAAAGTGCAGCCCCACCACCCGGGCCGGGTCCGCGGCCGTGGCGGCGATCTCGCTCACGCAGTGCCCGGCGGTGGTGGTGGCCAAGAGAGGCACCTGTTTCAGGGCCTGGGAGGCCTGGGCCAGGAAGCCCTTCTTGGCCTCCAGCTGGTCGGGCAAGGTCTCCAGGACCAGCCCGCAGTCCACCAGCCCGGCCAGGCCGGCGGCCTTCTTGATCTGGCTCACTGCCGCCTGCCACGGGGCCAGGGCGCCCTGGTCCTCGTCCCAGACCGCCACCTCCAGGCCCGCCGCCACCGCCTCGGCGGCGATGTGCTGGCCCAACCCGCTGAAGCCGACTATGCCGATCTTTGCCATCTTCATCTCTCCCCGGCTCTCTTAAGCCCCGAACATGCCGGCTTCTTTGTATTGATGGAACCCCCGGCCGGTCTTGCGCCCCAGGTAGCCCGCGTCCACCATGCGCTGCACCAACGCCGGCGGCCAGAAGCGCTCGTCCTGAACCTGGTTGTACAGGGCCAGGGAGACCCGCAGGTGGGTGTCCATGCCGATGTAGTCCAGCAGCTCGAAGGGTCCCATGGGATAGCCCAGGCCCAGCTTCACCGCCTTGTCGATGTCCTCCACCGAGGCCAGGCCCTGCTCGTAGGCCCGGATGCAGGCGTTGTTGAAGGCCACCACGAAGTAGTTGAGGATGAAGCCAGGGGTGTCTTTGGTGGTCACCAGCTTCTGGCCCAGGGCCTTGCCCAGCTCCATGGCCCGGGCGTAGGTCTCCTCCGAGGTCTGCAAGCCCCGAGTCACCTCCACCAGCTTCATGACCTGGGCCGGCAGGCAGAAGTGCATGCCGATCACCCGGTCCGGCCGGCCGGAGCCGGCGGCCAGGGAGGTGATGGACAGGGTGGAGGTGTTGCTGGCCAGGATGGTCTCGGGCGGGCAAATCTGGTTGACCTGGGCCAAGAGCTTCTTCTTGATCTCCAGGTCCTCGAAGACCGCCTCGATGACCAGGCCGCACTCGGCCAGGTCGGCCAGGTTTTGGGTGGGCACCAGGCGCTGGTGCATTATCTGGTTGCGCTCCTCGGCGCTGAGCTTGCCTTTCTGCACGCTCTTGTCAAAGAAGCGCCCGATCAGGTCCGCGCCCTTTTCCAGGCAGGCGGCCTGGTTGTCCACCAGGAAGGTCTTGAACCCCGCCCGCGCGCAGACGATGGCTATGCCCGAACCCATGGTCCCGGCCCCTAGCACCGCCATCACCGGTTTTTTCTCTGCCATGCTCGCGTCCCCTCTAGCGCTTGGCCGTCATGAAGTGCCGGCCGATGACGATCTTCTGAATCTGACTGGTGCCTTCATATATCTGGGTGATCTTGGAGTCCCGGAACATCCTCTCCAGGGGGTACTCCCGGCAGTAGCCGTAGCCGCCGTGTATCTGCAGGGCGTCGGAGGCCACCCGCTCGGCCACCTCGGAGGCGAAGAGCTTGGCCATGGAGGCCTCGGCCGAGAAGTCCTTGACCCCCTGGTCCATGAGCCGGGCTACGTGCTGCACCAGCTGCCAGGCCGCCTGCACCTTGGTGGCCATCTCGGCGATCATGAAGGTGACGCCCTGGTGCTCGATGATGGGCTTGCCGAACTGGAAGCGCTGGTTGGCGTAGGCCGCCGCGGTCTCGAAGGCCGCCTCGGCCAGGCCCACCGCCTGGGCGGCGATGTTGGGCCGGGAGGTGTTCAGGGCGCTGAGCAGGATGCGCAGGCCCTGGCCCGGCTGGCCCAGCAGGTTCTCCGCCGGCACCAGGCAGTCCTCCAGCACGATCTCGGCGGTGCTGGAGGCCCGGATGCCCATCTTCTGCTCCACCTTGCCCACGCTGAATCCCTTGAGGTCCTTGGTGACCACGAAGGGGCTCAGCCCCACCATCTCGCCGCCGATCTTCACCTGGGCGAACAGGGTGAATATGTCGGCCTTGTCCCCGGTGGTGACGAAGGTCTTGCTGCCGTTAAGCAGGTAGCCGTCCTTGGTCTGCTGAGCCACGGTGCGGATGGCGCGAGCGTCGGAGCCGGCGTTGCTCTCGGTGATGGAGATGGCCCCCAGGGCGCCGCCCAGGATGGGGGCCAGGAACTTCTGCTTCTGCTCATGGGTGCCGTAGGCCGTGATGGGGTGGGCGCAGTGGGAGGTGGTGGCGAAGATGACGCCGGTGGAGGGGCAGGCCTTGGATATCTCCTTGAGGATCATCAGCCAGGCCAGCCGCGACACCGGGCTGCCGCCGTACTCCTCGGGGATGAACAGGCCGTTGAGGCCCAGCTCGTTTATCTTCTCCACGTTCTCCCAGGGGAAGCGCTCCTCGCGGTCCACCTCGGCGGCCCGGAGGGCGATCTCCTTGCGGCACAGCTCCTCCACCGTGCGCAGGATCAGCTCCTCGTCCGGGCTCAGCCGCAGCCCTTTGTTAAAAAAGCCCTGCATATATCGTCAAATCCCTTTCACCAGGCGATGGCCTGGCCGCCGTCGATGTAGTACAGGTGGCCGGTGAGGTACCTGGCCTGGTCGGAGCAGAGGAAGGCGGTCAGGTAGGCCACCTCCTCCGCCTCCCCCACCCGCCGGGCGGGTATGCGGCGCAGGATGTCCTTGCCTATCTTTTCGTCCTCCAGGGCGGGCTTGGAGATTTCGGTGAGGATGTGGCCTGGGGCCACGGTGTTGACCTGGATGTTGTAGCGGGCCCACTCCACGGCCAGGCAGCGGGTCATGGCCTCCACCGCCGTCTTGGACACGCAGTAGGGCAACTGCCGGCTCACTCCCTTCTGTCCCCAGAAGGAGCCCATGTTGACGATCCGGCCGCCGCCGGCCTTGATCATGTGCGGGGCCGCGTCCCGGGCCAGGGCGAACATGGAGAAGAAGTTCACCTCCATCACCCGGCTCAGCTCCTGGTCGCTCAGCTCCAGGGCCGGCTTCTCGGCGTGGATGCCGGCGTTGTTGACCAGGATGTCCAGCGAGCCCCAGGCGCCCGCGGCTTGCTCGATCACCCGCCGGCGGTCCTGGGGCTGGGCCACGTCGGCGGGCGCGGCCAGGGCCTGGCCGCCCTGGGCCCGGATCTGGGCGCAAAGCTCCTGCAGTTGCTCCTGGCTGCGGGCGCAGCAGACCACCCGCGCCCCGGCCTGGGCCAGCACCACGGCGATGGCCCGGCCTATGCCCCGGCTGGCGCCGGTGACCAGGGCGGTTTTATCGGCCAGTCCGGTCAGCTCCATGACCCCTCACTTGCCCCGGAAGTTGGGGGGGCGCTTTTCCACGAAGGCGGCCAGGCCCTCCAGGGCGTCCTCGGTGCGGTAGGCGATGGTGGCCAGGTCCGCCTCCAGGGCCAGGCCCTCGGCCAGGGTCATATCCAGGCCCCGGTGCACGGCCTCCAGGGCCAGGCCGATGGTCAGGGGGCTCTTGGCCATTAGCTTTTCGGCCAGGGCCAGGCTCTGGGGCAAAAGCTCCTCCGGCTCTACCACCCGCTGCACCAGGCCCATCTCCGCCGCCTGGTCCGCCGGCACCATGGTCCCCAGCAGGATCATCTCCAGTGCCCGGGCCTGCCCCACCAGGCGCGGCAGGCGCTGGGTGCCGCCGTAGCCGGGCAGCAGGCCCAGGTTCAGCTCCGGCAGGCCCAGGCGGGCGTTGGGGGTGGCCAGGCGGAAGGTGCAGGCCAGGGCCAGCTCCAGGCCACCGCCCAGGGCGAAGCCGTTGATGGCCGCGATGCTGGGCTTGCCCAGCGACTCCAGCAGGCTGAACACCTCCTGGCCCAGGCGCAGGCCCTGGCGCTCGGCCATCACGTGGCGGCCGCGCAGCTCCGGGATGTCGGCCCCGGCGCAGAAGGCCTTGGGGCCCTGGCCGGTGAAGATGAGCACCCTGACCTCGGGGTCGGCCTGGCAGGCCAGCAGGTGGTCCCGCAGTTGCCCCAGCAGTTGGAAGTTGAGGGCGTTGAGCACCGGGGGCCGGGTGAAGGTCAGGACCTCCACCGCCCCCTTGCGCTCCACCGCGAAATTATCGTTGCCCATGTTCTGCTCCGGGCCGCGCAGAGGTGTTTTTATTTGTAGAAGCTGTCCGGGTTCGGCGGCCGGCGGTTGTTGAAGGCCTCGCGCAGCTCCTGCGACTCCTGCGAGTCCAGGTAGTAGGTGAGCAGCAGGTCGTGAGCCACCCGCGAGAAGCCGCCCACCCCGCCGTGCCGGGCCGCGAAGGAAGCCTTGATGGCGTACAGCGCCTGGGGGCCGCGGGCGGCCAGCTCCTGGCACCACTTGTCCACCTCGGCCTCCAACTGGTCCGCGGGCACCACCACGTTCACCAGGCCCATGGCCAGGGCCTCCTGGGCGCTGTACTTGCGCCCCAACATCCACATCTCCTTGGCCTTTTTCTTGCCGATCAGGTCCTCCAGGTACCAGGTACCGTAGCCGGCGTCGAAGCTGCCCATCATGGGGCCCACCTGGCGGAACACCGAGCGGTCGCTGGCTATGGTCAGGTCGCACACCACGTGCAGCACGTTGCCCCCGCCCACCGCAAAGCCGTCCACCATGGCGATCACCGGCTTGGGCAGCTTGTCGATGAGGTCGTAGATGTCCAGGACCGGCAGCACGCCCTGGTAGGAGGCGGTCTTGGCCAGCTCGGCCTTGTCGCCGCCTATGCAGAAGAACTTGCCCCCGGCCCCGCTGATGACCACCGCCCGCACCTGCTCATCCAGGCGGGCGTCCTCCAGGGCCTCTTTCATCTCGCGCAGGGTGGTGGCCCGGAACATGTTGGCGGCCTGGGGACGATTGATGGTGATCCTGGCCGCCGGCGCCTTCTTTTCGTAAATGATGTCCTCGAAGCTCATCACTACCCCCTCTTCAGCCAAGTTGGCGGGCTGTCTATTTGCGGAATCACTTAATGACGTTGTTTTGGCGCAGCTCCTCCAGAGTGGCGGCGTCCAGGCCCAACAGGTTGCCGTAGACCTCTGGGCCGTCGGCGCCGACGCTGGGCGGGACCCGGTGCTCCGGCTCCACGGTCTGGCCCAGCTTCCAGGGCGGCCCCACCTGGGGCACCCGGCCCTGCTCAGGGTCCTCCAGGTCGAAGATCATGCCGCGGGCCTGCACCTGGGGGTCCTCTACCACCTGGTCCACGTAATAGATGGGCCCGCAGGGCACCCCGCCCTCGGACAGGTACTTAAACCAGTACTGGGTGTCGTTGGTGCGCAGCACCTCTTCCAGGCGGGGTACGATCTCGTGGCGGTGCAGCTTGCGGCTCTCGTTGGTCCGGTAGTTTTCGTTGCTCAGCATGTCCTCCAGGCCCAGCAGCTTGCAGGCTCGGGTCCAGATGCGGTCGTTGCCGATGCCCACGTTCAGCTGCCCGTCCCTGGTGGCCAGGGGCTGATAGACTGCGATGGGGCTGCTGCGGTTGGCGTCGGGGCGGGGCAGGTCGCCGGTGGCCAGGTAGGTGACCACCCGGGGGGCCACGAAGGAGATGATGCTGTCCACCAGGCAGATGTCGATGAAGTCGCCCCGCCCGGTGAGGGTGCGGCGGTAGAGGCAGCAGGCGATGGTGTAGCAGGCCTGGTGCGCGGCCAGGATGTCCCCCGCTGCGGTGCCCACCTTCTCGGGGTGGTCGTTGTCTCCTGTCACCGCCATTACGCCGCCGACCCCTTCTGCGATCAGGTCGTAAGCCGGCCGGTTCTTATAGGGGCCGTCATGCCCAAAGCCGGTGATGGAGCAGTAGATTAACCCCGGATTCAAGGCGGACATCTTGTCGTAGGTCAGGCCCAGCTTATCCAGGGCCTTGATCCCCAGGCTGACCACAAAGACATCGGCCTTGGTTATCAGCTTCTTGAGCAGCTCCAGGCCCCGCTGGTCCTGCACGTTCAGGCCGATGCTCTTCTTGCTGCGGTTGGCGCTCATAAACCAGGGGCTGGCCCCGCTGGGAGCGAAGGGAGGACCCCAGTAGCGGCTGTCATCGCCCCGCTGCGGCTCCTCCACTTTTATGACCTCCGCCCCCATGTCCGCCAGGAACATGGTGCAAAAAGGACCGGAGTAGGAGGAGGTAAGGTCCAGGACGCGCACCCCCTTAAGTGGCTGTTCTTGCTTTTTATCCAAATCAGTCTCTCGCTCGGCCGGCTTGCCGGGTTTAATTCCGGTCTCGGGCAATCGCCGCTGTTGGCAAAAATCCGTTGATTACTAGGAGGGCATTGGCAGCTAGATATGAAAGTATCGTGCCAAATTTTCATTTTTGTTTTTCCCTTATTTTTCCGGGTATTATAGAAACGCCTGTTTTCAGGAAATGTGTCAATTTTTATTACATGTAACGTACCCTTTACATCATGCCGTGGATACGTTCTGGACCTACACGGTCACAAGGAAGCGATCCTTGTCCTTTTGCTTATTGAATCCTTAACCGCACCACGTCTTATCGCTGTACCCGCTCGCGGCGGCCGAATCGCCCCCCAGGGCGGATTCGGCGCCACCAGGGGCCTAGCTGACCTCGTCTTGCAAGGGGATGACCTCCGAGTACATATCGGAGGTCCTTAGCAAGTGGGCTCTGGTCTTGGCAAAGGCCTCCTCCCCCTGTCCCCGGCGGATGGCGTCCAATATCTCCCGGTGTTCGCGGATCAGGCCCAGAACCGTCTCGCGGCTGAACTCATCCTGGGTCATCTCGATGATCACGCTGGAGAAGGTCTGGGTGATGGAATCGGAGATGAACAGGAGCAGGGGATTGTTGGATATG
>JBFMFU010000041.1:0-4216 GCA_040751985.1 Thermodesulfobacteriota bacterium
GCCAGGCCCAGGCCCTGTCGGCCGGCCTGGGTCAGCAGCGGGCGGCTGAAGTCGAACAGCCGGCCGTGGTCGGCCGCCTCCAGCTCCATGTCCCGGATCAGGGCCTGGGCCCGCTCCCGGAAGCCGTCGCCCAGCACGGCGGCCGCGGCCTGCACCTGCTCCAGGGTGTAGCCGCCGGGCCAGGGGCCAGTGAAGCCCATGCTCCGGGCCAGCGCCTGCACCCGCTGGCCCATGAGCATGAAGTCGATGTTCAGCTCGGCCAGGGTGCCGTCGAAGTCGAAGATGAGGGCCTGGATGGTCATGGGCGGCAGTTTAACCCGGCGCGGCAGCGGCCGCTAGTGGCTGCACCCTTGCAGGCTCCGGGGGGGCCGGAGTAGCATAACCTGACTATGGGTTGGCTGGAGAGACTTGACTGGGGCCTCATTGACTACGGCGAGGCCTGGCAGCGCATGCGCCGCCGCCACGCCCTGCGGGCGGCCGGCCGGGTGGCCGACGCCCTCATCTGCGTGGAACACCTCCGGGTCTACACCCTGGGCAAGCACGGCCGGCGCGAGAACATCCTGCTCAGCGAGGCCGAGCTGGCCGGCCGGGGATTGGCGGTGCACCGGGTGGAGCGGGGCGGCGACGTCACCTTCCACGGGCCGGGTCAGGCCGTGGTCTATCCCATCATCGATCTTAGCGGCCTGGGCCTGGGCGTGCGGGGCCTGGTGCAGGCCCTGGAGCAGGCGGCCGGCCGGGTGGCGGCGCTCTACGGCATCCAAGCCCAGGGCGACCCCCAGCGGCCCGGGGTCTGGGTGGCCGGCCGCAAGCTGGCGTCCATCGGCCTGGCCGTGTCCCGGCGGGTGACCATGCACGGCCTGGCCCTGAACGTCAACACGGACCTCAGCGACTTCGGCTGCATCCGGGCCTGCGGCCTGGAGGCCCAGGCCACCAGCCTGGCCCAGGAGCTGGGCCGGCGGCTGGAGATGAAAAAGGTCTTTGATCAGCTATACCTGGCCCTCTGCCAGGGGCTTTCCCCCCAGGCGGCCCCGATGACGGCTTCAGGATATAAGTAGATGTAATCACAGCTATAATATCAATATGCCTTTTTGTGAAGCTCAGTTGAATTCATATCAGCACATGTGGTAATGATGGAGAGGCATCCAGCCCCCACAAGCACCACCGGGTGGTACCTTGTGCCGGCTATTAATTTTCTTTTCGGGCCAAGGGCCCAGGGAGGCGGATATGAGGAGAATTAGGGTACTTCCCACCACTCTAATGATCCTGGGGCTTTTTACGGCCCTGGCCCTCGCCGGCCAGGCCGGGGCGGCGGACATCGCCTCCCCCCAGGCCCCGCCGGTGGTCAAGAAAAAGGTGGCCCAGGACATCCAGAAGATTCCGGTGGAGATACAGCAGCTGGATAAGAAGCTGGCCGACCCCAAGCTGGCCCCGGACCAGAAGAAAAAGCTGGAAAAGGAAAAGGCCGGCCTGGCCGCGGCCCTCAAGAAGCTGCAGACCCCGGCGGGCAAGCCCGGCTTCCTGGGCCTGCTGGGCGGGCCGTTGCAGTCCGAGTGGTTCTATCTCTGGGGCTTCCTGTGGGCGATCTGGGTGGGCTGGATCTTCTCCACGGTGGGGGCCTTCGGCGGCATCATGGCCGGGGTGGGGCACATCACCATCTTCGGCCTGGGCGACTATGCCAAGAGCTTCGGCAAGGGCACGGCCATCAACAAGCTGATCACCGACTCCACCCGCGTGTCCAACCAGTGGCTGGTGGGCCTGTCGGCCATCATCTCCAGCTTCAACTACTACAAGATGGGCCGCCTGGTGCTGCCCCTGGGCGTGTGCCTGGGCATCGGCTCGGTGGCCTCCAGCTACCTGATCCCGGTGCTCACCGCCGGCAAGATCCGCTTCACGGCCTACATGGGCTACTTCGGCCTGTGCGTGCTCTTGTTGGGCTGCTTCCTGGTCTATCAGATGACCCCGCGGGCCCGGGCCAGCAAGAAGGCGGCCAAGGAGGCGGCGGCGGCGTTTGAAAAGGAAAAGGGCGCCAGCAAGGATCAGGGCGTCAAGGTGGTGGAGGGCAGCTACGGCGGCATGATCCTGGCCCTGGTCATCACCGTGCTGGGCGCCATCTGGGGCAATGCCATGCCGTCCATGGCCTGGTACGCCCTGATCGTGGTGGCCATCGGCGTGATCATCGGCCTGATCATGACCATCAGCACCAAGATCAGCTTCACCTTCTACGGCGTGAAGTTCAGCTTCCGCGGCTTCATCCCCATCCTGGGCGGCCTGTTCATCGCGGCCCTGGCCTCGTTCCTGGGCGTGGGCGGCGGCTTCCTGTTCGTGCCCTTCCTGACCGCGGTGGCCGGCCTGCCCATGTTCCTGGTGGCCGGCACCAGCGCCCTGGCGGTGTTGGTGGGTATGATCGTGAGCATCTCCACCTACATGATCGCCAAGGACGTGCCCGTGCAGTGGGGCTTCATCGGCGCAGAGCTGGTGGGCATCTTCATCGGCTCCATGATCGGGCCCCGCACCTCCAAGTACCTGTCGGATAAGTGGCTGAACATTCTGTTCATTATCTTGGCGGTTCTGGTTGGCTTCCGCTACACTCTCAAGGGCTTCTACCCCGAGTTCTACGCCGGCCTGGGCCTGCCCTAGCCTAGGCCGAGAGGTAGGCTCCTTTGCGTGGCCCGGCTCGTCACCAGCCGGGCCACGCCTTTGCGCGCCGGGACTGAAGGAAGCAGGTCGTGGGCGAGGACATCCTGATCTGGTTTTGGTCCTGGGGCCACCGGGTGCTGGCAGCGCCGTACCTGCTGCCCCTGCCGCCCCTCTGGGCCTGGCTGGTGGGCACCTTCTGCCTGTCGCTGTGGTGCGCCTTCCTGGGCGAGCTGACCCTGGCGGTGGTGTTCCGGGTGAACCGGCGCCACATCCGGGAGGTGGGCCAGGAGGTGATCGACCGCCAGCGGCAGTCCATCAATGCCCTGAAGGCGGGCGACAAGGAATCGTACAATAAAATAAATAAGTTAGCCAGCGAGGCTTTTGGCCGGGCCTTTTTCCTGCAAATAGCCATGGGCATGGCCTCGCTGTGGCCGGTGTTCTTCGCCGCGGCCTGGCTGCAGGCCCACTTCGGCCATGTGCGCTTCCACCTGCCCCTGCTGCCCTGGGACTTCAACTTCCTGGTGGGCCTGGTGCCCTTGTACATCCTGGCCCGGGTGGTGGTCTCGCGCCTGAAGCGCCGCCTGCCCTTTTTCCGCCAGACCCTGGCCTTGGCCCGGGGCCTGGACCCAGATGAGCGGGGGCGGCTTCTGGGGCCCCCTCCGGAGGGTGGCTAGGGCAGCTAAGGTGACAGGATGCGTAAAGATTATGCGTTGACTTGTCTCTGACAACCTTGCTAGTTTAGGGCTGTCAGATGGGGTGGCACATCAGGAAGCGGGTTCCTTCTGGGATGCGTTGAAGGTGTGCTGCATCCATTCCATGACGAAGGCTGTGGCTCCCTGCCCGTAGCAGGCCCGGGGTGAGCCTCCGCAGGCGGGAGACAGCTGGTAGCGCGAAGGGCCGGGACCGTAGGGTTCTGGTCCGTGCGCAAAGCTGGTCCTCTTGGAAAGGAGAAAAGGGTAAATGAAGAAGCTCTTTCTGATCGGCGTAGCGGTCCTGGCCATCGTGGCCACGGCCGTGCCGGTGCTGGCGGCGGCTCCTGGCCCTAGCTTTACGCTGGGCGCCCGCATGCTGACCGACATTGGTTGGTGGCAGCGGAGCAAAGAGCTGACCGGCACCGATGACACCGGTACCTGGTTCATCAACATGCCTGGCCACAGCTACTTGGTCGCGCGCTTCTACAACGCCGACAAGACCGTGGGCGGCCGCGTGGAGTTCGGCATCAAGTCGTACAACGGCGCCCAGGCTGTGGACATGCGGTATTTGTACGGCTGGTGGCGCGTGGGCAACTGCCGCTTGCTGGCCGGCCACACCGACAACTGGTTCGGCTCCCTGGCCTACCATCCGCGCCAGTACGTGGGCTTGAACCTGAACAGCCACTTGCTGCTGTTCGGCTGGGGCCTCCTGTGGCCCCACCGCGTGCCGCAGGTGCAGTTCACCTACAGCGTCGCCAATTGGGGCGTGCAGTTCGCGCTGGAGGAGCCTCGCCAGAATAGCAACCTCTGGGGCGGCACCACCACCACTTACTACACCTTCCCCCGCGCCTCTCTGACCTTCATGTTCAAGGCCGGGTCCTTCATGA
>JBFMFU010000042.1:0-61182 GCA_040751985.1 Thermodesulfobacteriota bacterium
ATACCGGGTTTTTCAAACCGATTGGGCAATTCATACCTCCAGAATGATCGGCTGAAGGTATTATAGTAAAATATATCAGATAGTTAAAGCTATATTAGCGCACAAGCACCGCGCATCGGCCTCTCTTCAGATTCTCTATATAACCCTCGTTTTTGTCTAAAACCAAAAGTATTTTCAAAGAAATAAGATGGGTGAGCATTCGTTATTAAAATAGCTGGAAGAATATCTTCACCTTGTTCATTGTTGATATGGTGCCAGGAAAATACTTCATTTTCAAAATGGGCAATCTCTGTACCTTTTATAACAACGGACCTCCTGTTTGCAGCAAGAGCAGCCATTTTGTCGAAATTTTCATTCAGAGCTTCGCAAAGGGGTTCATGCCAACCATATTCAAGAAGATAAATTAAATAGTCTCGATTTTCACTTTTGGGAATGTTTGTTAAAGAATGGACGTGAAGCCCCATTTTATTCCTCCTTTGAGCAGATAACAATAATTAGATGTATCCGCATAAAGTGCGGTGTTGTTTGTTTCTGTCCGTATAAGACGCCCCTGTAAATAGTTCCATTATCTTGTTAACCCAAAGAATTTTAATGGGTTGCCTCCGCATTAGCGTTTTCGTATGTCATGTTATACGGATCGGCACGACTTTACTTTTTCGTCCAGCACCCCATCGGCCGGAGAACATCCTCAAGCAAGGCCAAAAGCGACAGCACCAACCGGGCCCGTTAGCTCACTATTGTATGATTTAGCCGGCTGGCGCTAGCGCTTGGGCACGTACCAGAAGCAGGGCCGGTCTTCCGGCGCGGGCAGGGGCAGGTCCAAAAATCCTTGGCTGAAGTACAGCTCCTCCCAGCCCGCCTCCTGGGCCACGTCGGCATTGGAGCAGCGGATCAGGCCCTTGTCCTTCTCCATCTCCTCGCAGAACAGGCAGTCTGGGCAGCGCAGCTTGTCCATGGCCTTGCGCGGGGCCTCAGGGCCTGGGCCGGGGCTGGTCCGTGGACCGCGCGGCTTTTGGCTTGTGATGAATGACCAGCATTCCCTCGCACCCGCTGTTTAGACAGGGTTTGCTTCCAATTCTGGCGGGGGATCGGGCTTTGTCAAGACGCCGGCCCTTTTAGGCGGGCGATCAGCTCGGTGGTGGACAGGCCCGGCACCAGGGGCAGGGAGTGCACCTGGCCGCCGCGGGCCCGCACCAACTCGGCGCCTACGATCTTGTCCGTGGGCCAGTCGCCGCCCTTGACCAGCACGTCCGGGGCTATGATCCCGATGAGCCGGGCCGGGTCGGGCTCGCCAAAGATCACCACCGCGTCCACCGCGGCCAGGCCGGCCACCACCCGCGCCCGCTGGTCCTGGGGCACCGCCGGCCGGCCGGGCCCCTTGTTCAGGGACTGCACCGACTGGTCGCTGTTGAGCCCCAGCACCAGGAAGTCGCCCAGGGCCCGGGCCCGCTCCAAGAGGTCCACGTGCCCGGCGTGCAAGAGATCGAAGCAGCCGTTGGTGAACACCACCTTGCCGCCGCCGGCCTGCACGTTCCGGGCCCGCTCCGCGGCCTGGGCGGCGTCCATGATCTTGCGCTTGCTCTCAGGCATGGTATGGCCCCGCTTCAACGTATTAGATGCCCCGAGCGGCTCCAGCGCAGGCTCACCGGAAACTGCTTCCAGGACCAGAGCACCACCTCGGCCCGGCCCACGATGTCCTGCCGGGGCACGAACCCGCCCCGCCCCTGGTTCCAGTAGCGCGAGTCAAAGGAGTTGTCCCGGTTGTCGCCCATCATGAAGTATTGATCCGCCGGCACCCGGATGGGGCCGAAGTTGTCGCCCGCCGTGGCCCGCAGGGTGTAGCGCCCCCAGTCTCCAGGCAGGGGCCGGCCGTTGATGTACACCCGCTTGTCCCTCAGCGCCACGGTCTCGCCGGGCAGGCCCACGATGCGCTTGACGAAGTCCGGGCCCGAGCCCAGGGGGTTCTTGAAGACCACCACGTCGCCCCGCCTCGGCTGGCCCAGGGGCAGCAGCGCCAGGTCAGTGAAGGGCAGCTTCAGGTCGTAGCAGAGCTTGTTGACCAGCAGGTGGTCGCCGGGCAGCAGGGCCGGCTCCATGGAACCGCTGGGCACCCAGGAGGCCTGCACCACCGCGGCCCGCAGCACCGCGCTGAGCACCAGGGCCCAGAGCAAAGTCCCTCCCCAACCGCGCAGGAAGCGCCGCGCGCCAGACTCCGGTTCCGTTCTGGGCTGGGCCATGGCTGTCTTCTTTGGCGTCTTAACCCGCTTCATGATTGCCTCCGCCGGCCCGCACCAGGGTCAGCACCTCGACCCAGGCCGCGCCGGCCTGCTTGAGCACCTGGGCGCACTCGGCCACGGTGGCGCCGGTGGTGAACACGTCGTCGATCAATAGCACCGAGGCCCCGTCCAGGCGTCCGGCCCAGCCCCGGCCCAGGCCGAAGGCCCCGGCCACGTTGGCCCGCCGGGCGGCCGGGTCCAGGCCCACCTGGGGCGGGGTGTGGCGCAGGCGCCTGAGTAGCTGCGGGGCCAGGCGGATGCCGGTCTGCCCAGCCAGGCCCTGGGCCAGCACCGCCGCCTGGTTGAAGCCGCGCCGCAGCAGCCGGCGGGGGTGCAGGGGCACCGGCGCGATCAGCTCCGCCGCGGCCCCATTGCGGGGCGTCGTCGCCAGCAGCCGGGCCAGGGCCGGCCCCAGCCAGTAGCGGCGTTGGTACTTGAAGGCCCGCACCGCCTGGGCCAGGGGCCCGCTGTGCCGGGCCAGGGCCCAGGCCGCGTCATAGGCCGGCTTTGCCTCCGCGCAGGCGGGGCAGGCCGTGGCCGGGCCGGGCCGGCCGCAGAGCGGGCAGCGGGAGGCGGGCAGGGGCTCGATCAGGGACTCACAGGGGCCGCAGAACAGCGCCCCGGCCGCCACCGGGGCCCCGCAGGCCCCGCAGGCGCTGGGGAAGACCAGCTCGCGCAGGCCAGTGGCCAGGCTCAGCAGGGACAGGCTGGCGGCTGGGCTGGCCAAGGGCTCCTCCTACAAGTGCTCCACCACCCGCTGGGCGAAGACGCTGCAAGGCACCTCCCTGGCGCCGGGTATCTGGCGGGCCAGGTCATAGGTCACCTGGCCGTCCTGGATGGCCGCCGACAGGGCGGGCGGTATCAGCTCCGCGGCCTCCAACCAGCCCAGGTGCTCCAGGAGCATGGCCCCCGACAGCACCAGGGAGCCGGGGTTTACCTTGTCCTGGCCGGCGTAGCGCGGGGCCGAGCCGTGGGTGGCCTCGAACACCGCCGCCCGGTCGCCGATGTTGGCCCCAGGCGCCATGCCCAGCCCGCCCACCTGGGCGGCCAGGGCGTCGCTGAGGTAGTCGCCGTTGAGGTTGGGCGCGGCCAGCACCGCGTAGTCCTGGGGCCGCAGCAGGGCTTGCTGGAACATGTTGTCGGCGATGCGGTCCTTGAGCACCACCTGCCCCGGAGCCGGGGTCTGGTCCTCGCGCACCACCCGGCCGGCGTACTCGGCCGCGGCCAGCTCATAGCCCCAGTCGCGGAAGCCACCCTCGGTGAACTTCATGATGTTGCCCTTGTGCACCAGGGTCACGCTGGGCCGCCCCTGGGCCAGGGCATAGTCCAGGGCCCGGCGGATGAGGCGCTGGGAGTTCTTCTTGCTCATGGCCTTGATGCCGATGGCCGCCTGTTCATCCAGGCTGGTGCCCAGCCCCTGGTTGAGGAAGCGCACCACCTCCTGGGCCTGGGGCGAGCCGGCCGGCCACTCGATGCCCGCGTACACGTCCTCGGTGTTCTCGCGGAAGATCACCATGTCCACCAGCTCGGGCCGCCTGACCGGGCTGGGCACACCGGCCAGGTAGCGCACCGGCCGGATGCAGGCGTAGAGATCCAAAACCTGGCGCAGGGCCACGTTCACCGAGCGGAAGCCGCCGCCCACCGGCGTGGTTAGGGGGCCCTTGAGGGCCACCTTGAGCGTGGTGATGGCCTCCAGGGTGGCCGGGGGCAGGTGCTGGTTGGTGGCGGCGAAGGCCTTCTCGCCGGCCAGCAGCTCCAGCCAGTGGATGCGCCGCCGGCCGCCGTAGGCCTTGGCCACCGCCGCCTCCAGGATCAGGCGGGCGGCCCGCCAGATGTCCGGGCCAATGCCGTCGCCTTCGATGAAGCCCACCGCCGGCTGGTCCGGCACCTGCAGGCGCCCCTGGGGGTCGAGGGTGATGAGTTCGGCCCCGGCGGGCAGTTGCAGGGGGGTGCGCTCTGGCTGGCTCAACTGGTTCACTCCACATAGCCCAGGGACCGGGCGTGGGCCACGAATTGTTCGTAGCTGATCTCGGGGTCTATGCCTGGGCAGCCCTGGCGGGCGTCCTCGAAGGCGGTGCGCCGGGCCAGGATGTTGTCGAAATAGGGCCAGCGCCGGCAGATGTCCGGCTTGGCCTGGTGGATGCGGCAGCCTTGGGTCCCCAGCAGCCGGCAGACGCCCTGGGCGTCCACCAGCACCTCGTAGAGGCCGTCCTCTTGGCGGCAGAAGTCGGCCAGGAACTCCGGGGGCTCCAGGCCCAGCTCCGCGGCCGCGGCCGGCACCTGCGCGGGCCGCAGAAAGATGCCGCCACGGCCATGACAGCACTGGCCGCAGCGCTGGCACTCAAAGGGCGGGCGGAGGGGCTGGGCTTTGGTTTCACTCATGACGCCGTGAGGTTACAATGGCGGCCGCCCGGATGCAAGCCCCACCCGCGGGCAAAAAAATCAGGGGAGCCAGCCGGCTCCCCTGATGGGTTGGGTGCGATGTGCCTTTAGGCTTCGGCCTCTGCCTTGTCCTCGCCCTTCTTCTTGCGGCGCAGCCGGAAGCGGTAGCCCCAGGCGCCCACCAGGGCGCTGCCGAACAGGAGCATGCTGCCCGGCTCCGGCACCCCAGGGGTAACCCTCTCGGTGGCGAACAGCAGGTCCTGCTTGTTCTGCAGGCTGTCGGCGAAATAGAACATGTTCTGGAAGGCGTAGGAGCCGAAGTCTATGCCCGCCGACTCGGCCAGCATCGTGGTGTACAGGGACATGACCTGGTTCTTCTGGGTGGTGGTGCCCGAGGTGACCGAGTAGAGGTAGGTGTTGTAGCTGCCGGGCGTCAGCAGGGCCCAGATGGCCGCCTGCACCGCCGTGGCCTCCACCGTGTCGCTGTAGGAGCTGCCGGAGCCCAGGCCAGGGGCGTAGGTCTCCATGATCCAGGCCGCGCGGTAGAGGTTGTTGTACAGGGTGTAGTCGAAGCTGCTCAGGGCGTACACGTCGTAGGAGCCGCCCAGGCCATAGGACAGCACGCTGGTGCAGTAGGCGGCCAGCACATCCTCCTCGTTCCAGGAGATGTCGAACTCATAGGTGTTGGCGGTCTTGTAGGTGCCGTAGTTGACCTTCATCTTCACCTGCAAGCCGGCCTGCTGATAGCCGTTGTACACGATGGTATCGGCCAGCGCCACGCCGGGGACCAGCAGCAGCACCAGAAAAATGGCAAGGAATACCCGTCTCATTACCCTTACTCCGTAGAGCCTAATTTTCACGGACCTTAGCCTAATATTATTGGGCCGCTAAATTGGCGGCGCAAGAAAATAGCACCAAAAAAAGGCCTTAAAATAAAATAATTTTTAAAATCAATTTAATCAAATAGTTATGCCACGTATTTTAGCCCGAAAGCCCTCAAAATTTCCCCTGGCGGTCCCACGGAGGCCCCAAACAGGGCCGTGGGCGGCCCGGCCGGGTCCAAAAATCAGGGGAGCCGGCTGGCTCCCCTGAGGCGTTGATCACGGTGCGTGCCTAGGCTTCGGCCTCGGCCTTGTCCTCGTCCTTCTTCTTGCGGCGCAGGCGGAAGCGGTAGCCCCAGGCGCCTGCCAGGGCGCTGCCGAACAAGAGCATGCTGCCCGGCTCCGGCACCCCCGGTGTAACCCTCTCGGTGGCGAACAGCAGGTCCTGCTTGTTCTGCAGGCTGTCGGCGAAATGGAACATGTTCTGGAAGGCGTAGGAGCCGAAGTCCACGCCCGCGGACTCGGCCAATATCTGGGTGTAGAGCGCCTTGGCCTGGTACTTTTCGGTGGTGGTGCCCGAGGTGACGTAGCTCAGGTAGAAGGGGCTGTAGTAGTAAGGCGTCAGCAGGGCCCAAATGGCCGACTGCACGGCGGTGGCCTCTACCGTGTCGCTGTAGGAGCTGCCGGAGCCCAGGCCGGGGGCGTAGTTCTCCATGATCCAGGCGGCGCGGTACAGGTTGTTGTAGATGGTGTAGTCGAAGTCGCTCAGGGCGTAGACGTTGTAGGAGCCGCCCACGCCTGAGGACAGTATGCTGGTGCAGTAGGCGGCCAACACCTCCTCCTCGTTCCAGGAGATGTCGAACTCGCCCGTGCTGGCGTACTTGCGGTTGTAGTCTACGTAACCCTTGATGTTCAGGCCGGCCTGCTGTATGCCGTTATAGGTTATGGTATCCGCCCCAGCCGCACAGGGAATCAGCAGCAAGGCCAGGCAAATTACAAAGACCAACCGTCTCATCGCTCGTACTCCCTAAAGCAGAAATAACGCGGACCCTAATACTTATTATTAGGTCCGTTGCCGAACCTGGCAACCCCCAAAGGCCAAAAAAATCAAGCGCGGCCGATAGATACGTCATTTAGCCTGTATTTCGGGTGGGTTAAAAGCCGCGGCCGGGTCCCAAAATCAGGCCGCCCGGGCCCCTAAGATGGGGAAATGGAGGCGTTTTATGTGCTCCACCGCCTCCTGGGCGTCGCGCCGGGCCCGGTCCCAGAAGCGGCCGCGCAGCTTGTGGTCGTCGTCCAGCAGGCGGCCGCGGTCGGCCGGCACGTTGTAGCGGCGGCAGAACTCCGCGGGCAGCTCCGCGGGCAGATTTTCCTCCTGGCCGCAGATGATGGCCCAGGCCAGGGTCCAGGCCCGGGCCACGTTGAGCAGGTCGTAGCCGCCGCCGCCCAGGGCGATCCAGCGGCCCCAGGCCAGCTCCCTGATCCGGCGCAGGCAGTGGCCGAAGCCCCGGGTGGTGAGGTTCAGGTTGGCCAGAGGGTCCAGCAGGAAGGTGTCCACCCCCAGTTGAGTGACCACATAGTCCGGGGCGAAGGCCACCATCAGGGGCGGCACCACCTGGTCGAAGCATTCAATATATATGTCGTCGTCGGTGTCCACCCACAGGGGCAGGTTCACGGCGTACCCCCGGCCGGCTTCGCGGCCCATCTCCTCCAGGTAGCCGGTGCCTGGGAACAGGGTGGCTGGGTGCTGGTGCAGGCTGATGGTCAGCACCTGGTCGGTCTCGTAAAAGGCCCATTGCACGCCGTCGCCGTGGTGTACGTCCAGGTCCAGGTACAGCACCCGCTGGCCCTGGGCCAGCAGCCGGCGGATGACCAGCACCGCGTCGTTGACGTAGCAGAAGCCGGCCGCCCGGGCGGCCAGGGCGTGGTGCATGCCCCCGGACATGCTGAAGGCCGCCGGCCGGCCCTGGGCGGCCACCAGGCGGCCCGCGGCCAGGCTGGCCCCGGCCAACAGCGCCGACCACTCGTACACCCCAGGGAAGACCGGGTTGTCCCCCGGACCCAGGCCGAAGGCCAGGTAGCCGCCGGTGCGGGGGTGGGCGCTCAGCTCCTGGAGGGTCTGCAGGTAGTGGCGGTCGTGGTAGAGCTTCAGCTCCTCCAGGCTGGCCGGGGCAAAGGGCTCGCTGGCGTTGGGCAGGCCGCAGAGGCCGATCAGATCGTGGCACATTGCCAGGCGCACGATGCGCAGGGGGTGCTGGGGGCCGTAGTCGAAGCGCTGGAATTCGGGGCTGTACAGGTAGGCGGGCGCGCTGGGCGGGGCCATGAATTTTTTCCCCAGTGGTTGCTCTTGGGCAGGCCCAAGAATAACATCAGCCCTAGGCCCCGACAAGGCCGGCCGGGCCGGCGGCGGGTTGACAGCCCCTCAAGGGGCTGGTAGATTTGCCTCAACAATTTACCTAGTCTTTTGGAGCCCTTGGGCTGGGAGGAGCTTCAGGTGAGTCTAGCCCAGAAGGTGGAGGCGGACCTCAAGACCGCCTTGAAATCCAAAGACGAGCTGGCCACCTCCTGCCTGCGGCTGGTTCGCGCTGCCCTCAAGAATCAAGAGAAGGAACTGCGGCGGCCTCTGAACGAAGAGGAGGATATCCGCGTGCTCTCCTCCCTGGCCAAGCAGCGCCGCGAGTCCATCGAGCAGTTCGCCCAGGGCGGCCGCCAGGACCTGGTGGACCGGGAGAAGGCCGAGCTGGCCATCATCGAGGGCTACCTGCCCGCCCAGTTGGACGAGGCCGGCATCGCCAAGGTGCTGGACGAGGTCTTCGCCTCGGTGGCGCCCGCGGGCATGAAGGACATGGGCCGGGTGATGAAGGAGGCCATGGCCAAGCTGGCCGGCCAGGCCGACGGCAAGCTGGTCAACCAGCTGGTGCGCCAGCGGCTGCAATCTTCCTAGGGGGTCCCATTCTTGCGGGCCATTGCGCCTTAAATCCATGAACCACCGCCCGGCAAGCCCCTTACCAGGCGGTTTCCGCCGGCCGGCCGCGCCGGCGCCGGGGCCCTCCTGCGCCGACGCCCAGACCCTGACCGTGCTGGAGCTGGAGCCGCTGCTCATGGCCGTGGCCGGCCTGGCCGTAAGCGACCTGGGCCGGGAGCGGGTGCTGGCCCTGCGGCCCTGCGCCGAGACGGCCATCGTGGAGCGCCGCCTGCGCCGCCTGGCCGAGCTGCGCTCTCTCTTGTCCGAGCAGGAGCCGCCGGCCCTGGACGGCCTGGCCGACATCCGGCCCCTGATCTCGCGCCTGGCCGTGGACGGCGCCTACCTGGTGCCCCAGGAGCTGGAGCAGGTGGCCGACTTTCTGTCCGCGGTGGGGCGGGCGGCGGGCTTCCTGGAGCCGGCCTGGCAGCGCTTCGGCGAGCTGGCCCGCCTGGCCAACCAGATGACCCCCCTGCCCGAGCTGGCCCGCGAACTGCGCCGCATCATCGGCCCCGGCCACTCGGTGGCCTCGGCCGCCTCGCCGGAGCTGGCCCGGGTGCGCGGGGCCATGGGCCGGGCCCGGGAGGGCCTGCGCGCCCAGCTCATGGGACTGGTCCACGACAGCGGACTCAGCGGCGTCTTCTCCGACCAGGTCGTCACCCAGCGGGCCGGCCGCTTCGTGGTGCCGGTCCGTACCGACGCCAAGGGCCGCGTGGCCGGCATCATCCACGACACCTCCGGCACCGGTGCCACCTGCTTCGTGGAGCCGCTGTCGGCCGTGGAGGGCAACAACCAGCTCTCCCTCCTGGCCCGCCAGGAAAAGGAAGAAGAGGTGCGGGTGCTGATCCAGGCCGCCCGCAACCTGGCCGGCCAGGCCCAGGCCCTCGCTGAGAACCTGGCCGCCTTGGCCCAGCTGGACTGTCTGCTGGCCCAGGCCCGCTTCTGCGACCGCCTGCACAGCAGCCAGCCCACCCTCAACGCCCAGGGCCAGGTGGAGCTGCTCAAGGCCCGGCACCCGCTCTTGGCCTGGCGCGAGGCCGGCGGCCGCGGCCGCTGCGTGCCCATCGACCTGAACCTCAGCCAGGGGGCCCGGGTGCTAGTGATCAGCGGGGCTAACGCCGGCGGCAAGACGGTGACCCTCAAGACCGTGGGCCTGATCACCCTGATGACCATGTGCGGCCTGCACCCGCCTCTGGACGCGGGCAGCCGGGTGGCGATATACGAGCGGGTGCTGGCCGAGGTGGGCGACGAGCAGAACCTGGCCGAGGACCTGTCCACCTTCACTGCCCACGCCCGCCGCCTGCTCTTGATGCTGGGCCAGGCCGGGCCAGGCACCCTGTACCTCATCGACGAGCTGGGCAACGGCACCGACCCCAGCGAAGGCTCGGCCCTGGGCATGGCCGTCTTGGAGCGGCTGCGGGCGGCCGGGGCCAGTGTGCTGGTGACCACCCACTTCCACCGCCTCAAGGCCTACGCCGCCCTCACCGAAGGCGTAGAGAACGTATCCGTGGCCTTTGACCAGGCCACCGGCCAGCCGACCTATCAACTGCACTACGGCGCGCCGGGCTTCTCCGACGCCCTGGCCGTGGCCAAGGGCCTGGGCTTCCCGCCCGAGTTGATCGCCCAGGCCGCCGCCAACCTGGATCAGGGCGAGCGCCAGACCGTGGCCCTGTTGCAGCAGGCCCAGGCCCTGCGCCAGGAGGCCGAGGCCCTGCGCGGCGCGGCCTCGGCCGACCGCCTGAACGCGGCCGCCGAACTGGAGCAGGTGCGGGAGCTGAAGCGGGCCGCCCGCCGGGAGCGCTCCGGCGCCCTGGCCGAGGGCAAGCGCCGGGTGCGCGAGGTCTCCCGCCGCCTGGAGGAGCGCCTGAACCAGCTCCTGGCCCGCGGCCAGCAGGAGCAAGAGGCCGGCGGCGAGCCCAAGCCCGGCGCCCTGCGCCAGGAGCTGTACCAGGCTCGGCGCCAGGCCCTGGCCGAGGTGGACCAGGCCGCGGCCCCGGCCGCGCCCGAGCCCGCCCCCGGCGACCCCGAGGCGGTGCGCCAGCTAAAAGAGGGCGACGCCGTGGAGCTGGCCAGCCTGGGCCAGAAGGGCGTGCTCCTGGAGGCGCCCAAGCCCGGCGAGGACAAGGTGCCGGTGTCGGTGGGCGTGGCCGGGGTGCGGGTGCTGGTGTCCCTGGAGGAATTGACGCCCCTGCCCGCCGGGGCCCACACGCCCCCCCAGTGCAGCGGGGTGTTCGTGCAGGCCGCGGCCGACGACGGCCTGGACCTGAACCTGGTGGGCAAGACCGTGGACGAGGCCCTGCCCCTGTTGGACAAGGCCGTGGACCAGGCGGTGCTGGCCGGCCGGCCCCGCCTGGCCGTGGTGCACGGGGTGGGCAGCGGCCGCCTGCGCGCGGCGGTGCGCGAGTATCTGCACGGTCACCCCTCGGTGGCCTCTCTGCGCCCCGGCGAGCGCGCCGAGGGCGGGGCCGGCGTGACCGTGGTGGCGCTGAGGGAGTAAGCCGTGGCCGAGGGACGCATACCCGAGCACAAGGTGGACGAGGTGCGCCTGGCGGCCAACATCGCCGAGGTGGTGGGCCGGCGGGTGAAGCTGACGCCGGCCGGCAAGAGCCTCAAGGGCCTCTGCCCCTTCCACGGCGACAGCGACCCCAGCCTGATCGTCAACCGCGAGCGGGGCACCTGGCACTGCTTCGGCTGCGGCGAGGGCGGCAACGTCTTCACCTTTGTGATGAAGGACGAGGGGCTCACCTTTCCCGAGGCGGTCAAGGAGCTGGCCCGGCGCTACGGGGTGCGCCTGCCCAAGCCCCAGCTCACCCCGGCCCAGAAGCGCCAGGACCAAGAGCGCCAGCGCCTGTTGCGCGTGATGGAATTGGCCGGTATTTTTTTCTCTGAGCAGCTGGCCGCCCCGGCCGGGGCCGCCGCCCGGCGCTATCTGGCCGACCAGCGCGGCCTCAGCCCCCAGGTGGTGGCCGAGTTCGGCCTGGGCTACGCGCCCGACTCCTGGGAGGCCCTGCGCCGCCACCTGGGCGGCAAGGGGGTGCCCGAGGAGCTGGCCCTGCAGACCGGACTGCTGGTGCCCCGGGACAAGGGCGACGGCTGCTACGATCGCTTCCGGGGCCGGGTGATGTTCCCCATCGCCGACGCGGCGGGGCGCCTGGTGAGCTTCGGGGGACGCGTCTTGGGCGGGGGTGAGCCCAAGTACCTGAACGGTCCCGAGACCCCGCTGTTTAACAAGTCGGCCACTCTGTACAACCTTCCGCGGGCCCGCCGGCACATGCGCGCCAAGGACCGGGCTCTGGTGGTGGAGGGCTACTTCGACGTGATCACCCTGGCGGCCATGGGACTGGGCGAGACGGTGGCCCCCATGGGCACCGCCCTGACCAGCCAGCAGGTCCGCCGCCTCAAGGGGCAGGCCTCCAACCTGGTGCTGGTCTTCGACGGAGACGACGCCGGCCGCCGGGCCGCCCGCCGCAGCCTGCCCCTGTGCCTGGCCGAGGGCGTCTCGCCCGCGGTGCTGCTCCTGCCCCAGGGCCACGACCCGGATACCTTCGCCCGCGAGCGCGGCGCCTCGGGCATGGAAGAGGCCCTCGCCCAGGCGCGGCCCCTCTTGGAGGTGGTGCTGGGCCAGGTCATGGCCGAGGGCGACCGCAGCACCCCCGAGGGCAAGAGCAAGATCGTGGCCGAGGCCGGCTCGGTGCTGAGGGCCATCCAGGACCCGGTGGTCTCCAGCGAATACCTGAAGCACCTCGCCCGCGGCCTGGGCCTGGCCCCGGAGGTGGTGGCCGCCCGCCTAGGCCTGCCCGCCCCGGGCAGCCGGCGCGCCCCGGCGCGCCCCCGGCCCGCCCCGCGGCCCGCCCCGGCCCACGGCGAGAGCCAGTGGCAGGAGGTGGTCTTGCAGACCGCCCTGGCCCACCCCCAGGCGGCTCAGGTGCTGGCCGAGGAGGGCCTGTTGGCCGAGCTGCCCCAGGAAGACCTGGCCGCGGTGGGCCGGGCCATCTGCGCCCAGCTGGAGGCCGGCGGCCAGCCGGACCCGGCCGGGGTGATGAACCACCTGGAGGACCCGGAGCTGCACAAGGTGGTCAGCCGCCTGGCCGAAGCCGCGCCCGCCTGGCCGGCCGACCAGGCCGCAGGCCATGCCCGGGACCTGGCCGCCCAGCACCGCCGCCGGCTGCTGGGCCAGCAGCTAAAGGAAATATCCCGGGAGCTGGACCAGGCCGACCAGGCCGGCGACGCCGACCAGCGCGCCGTCCTGCAGGCCCGCCGGCGCCTGTTGCGGGAACAGTTGAAATCTTGTCTACCTCAGGGAAAGGACTAGATCATGCTCGAGGATAAGAATCTCGCCGAACTTCAGCGGCTGATCGCCAAGGGCAGAGCGCAGGGTTACCTGACCTACGACGAGATCAACGACACCCTGAGCCCGGAGGTGACCTCCGAGCACATGGACGACATGATCATGGTTCTGGATGAGATGGACATCCAGCTCATCGACGACGAGAACAAGCTCAAGATTAAGGCCAAGGAGTCGGCCCTGGAGGAGACCGAGGAGGTTGAGGAGATCGAGGAGGAGGAGCCGGAGGCGGTGGCCGAACAGGCCATGGAGGAGGGCCGGGTCAACGACCCGGTGAAGATGTACCTGCGCGAGATGGGCATGGTCTCCCTGCTCACCCGCGAGGGCGAGGTGGAGATCGCCAAGCGCATCGAGGCTGGCGAGCGGGTGGTGATCGACGCCCTCTTGGAGTGCACCCTGTGCGTGCAGGAGATACTCAACCTGGGCCAGGCCGTGGCCGACGGCGAGGTGCGCATCCGCGACGTGATCAGCGACATCGACGAGGAGGCCGGCCTGGCCACCGAGGAGAAGCGCAAGAAGGAGTTCCTGGACCTGATCGCCAAGGTCAAACGCCTGGACAAGCGCAACGCCAACTCCTACCTGAAGCTCAACAGCCGCACCGCGGGCATCAAGGCCGACGAGCGCAAGAAGATGCGCGAGGGCCTCAAGAAGAACCGGCGCAAGGTGGCCGAGATGCTGGCCGGGCTCAAGCTGGACAAGAAGCAGGTGGACCAACTCTGCGACCTCTTGGAGGAGCGCCTGCACCTGGTGGACCGCTGCGAGACGGTCATCACCGCGGCCATGATGGAGTCCGGCCTGCCCCTGGGCGACATCAGCAAAGCCGCCCGCACCGCCCGCCAGGCCAAGGGCAGGCGCTGCAACCTGGGCAAGTGCCGCTGCAACGCCGAGCGCCTGCTGGAGCTGGAGGCCGCGGTCAAGGGCGCCCGCCAGGCCTCCCGCGAGGTGGAGCACGAGTGCAAGATGAGCGCCGCCAGCCTGCGCCGCCTGGTCACCCAGGTGCGCGACGGCCAGATACTGGCCAAGGCCGCCAAAAAGGAGCTGGTGGAGGCCAACCTCAGGCTGGTGGTGTCCATCGCCAAGAAGTACACCAACCGCGGCCTGCAGTTTTTGGACCTGATCCAGGAGGGCAACATCGGCCTGATGAAGGCCGTGGACAAGTTCGAGTACCAGCGCGGCTACAAGTTCAGCACCTACGCCACCTGGTGGATCCGCCAGGCCATCACCCGCGCCATCGCCGACCAGGCCCGCACCATCCGCATCCCGGTGCACATGATCGAGACCATCAACAAGCTCATCCGCACCAGCCGCTACCTGGTACAGGAGTACGGCCGCGAGCCCACCCCCGAGGAGATCGCCGAGAAGATGGACTTCCCCCTGGAGAAGGTGCGCAAGGTGCTCAAGATCGCCAAGGAGCCCATCAGCCTGGAGACCCCCATCGGCGAGGAGGAGGACAGCCACCTGGGCGACTTCATCGAGGACAAGAAGGTGGTCAGCCCGGCCGACGCGGTGATCAACCTCAACCTCTGCGAGCAGACCCGCAAGGTGCTGGCCACCCTGACCCCCCGCGAGGAAAAGGTGCTCCGAATGCGCTTCGGCATCGGCCAGAAGGCCGACCACACCCTAGAGGAGGTGGGCCGCGACTTCGACGTGACCCGCGAGCGCATCCGCCAGATCGAGGCCAAGGCCCTGCGCAAATTGCGCCACCCCAGCCGGGCCAAGAAGCTGCGCTCGTTCATCGAAAACTGAGACAAAGCTGGTTCGCCAAGGGCCCGGGGCAAGGCTGCTCCGGGCTCTTCGCTTCCCGCGGAAAGAGTTCATCACCCGTGCCCGTAGTCGTCCTGCACGTCTCCCAGGAGCTGAGCCAGGGCCAGCGCCAGGCCCTGGCCGCCGAGGTGCGCCAGGCCACGGTGGCGGCCCTGGACCTGCCGCCCGAGTTCGGCAAGGTGATCCTCTACGCCTCCCCGCCCGTCCAGCGCAGCGTGCACCCCAGCCGCGACCCCGGCTTCGTCCTGGCCGAGGTGCATTTTTTCCGTGGCCGCGGCCAAGAAATCAAGGCCCGCCTCTTTGCCGCCCTGGACCAGGCCATACGACGCCACACCGGCCTCAGCCCGGAGAACGTGTTTATTCATCTGCTGGAGTCGCCCCGGCACAACTGGGGACTGCGCGGGGGCCGGCCGGCCGATGAGGTGGAGCTGCCCTAGCTTCGTCTTTGTCCCGGTGGTTCACCGGGAAGAATCAGTTGGGAAAGTAGAAGATACTTTGGGTGGCCACGACAACCTGTTGCCGAGGATACGCGACACGGCGGAGCAACAAGCGGTCGGGGCACGAAAAACTAGAAGACCGCTTGTGCCTTCGGCACCCGGACAACAAGTTGTCCGGGCCACCCGCGGCTATCCAATATCAGTTTTGTGGGCCAATTTATATACTCTATCTGGATAAAGACCTAAATATACATATAAAAACCCGCAGCCATCGAATATTGAATCGTCGGGAACATTATGAAACATACCAGACTTAAAAATCCTATTTACAATTATAAGGAGAATTGTTTGATTATACTTTTTTCTGTAGGCAGGTAACTTGGTAGCTTTATTATTAATTTTATCTTGTATTAAGTCTTCGTCAATTTCTCTGGAAAATCCGACGTGGTTGTTAATAAAGGTCCACCTTTTATATTGGTTAAAGTTTTCGGGCAACCTTTTAAGCCATACCTTTAATTTAAAACGATTGGTTAAATTTAGTTGAAGCACTTTTTCTTCCTGGACGCTTATATCGTTGTTTTCCACCAATGCCTCTGCCAAAATTAAAGGTTTGTTGTAATCGGGTTCTCCTGACATGGCAAGAACCTTTACGTGCAAAGGCGTGGCAGAAATGCTGTAATACTGATTGGCAACCTCAGCTAGCCATTTTTCGTTACGAGCTTCCTTGCCCTTGATTAACGACCCGTTTTCTGTTTCATCTTTGTAGAGTTGTGTAACTTCAAGACCAATTTTATTGTCTGGAGTTTTCAAGACAAAATCAGGACTTTCACAATCAAATATTTCACAGGCGTCACACTCGATTTGTTGGAGGAACCACTGGGCAAATAGTCTCTCCTGATTCTTTTTAATTACCTCTGGCGTACTCACTTTTGTATCGATCCCTATGTTCGGAACAAAACTTCACCTACTATTTATCAAGTACCTTCCAACGGGCAACCATGCCGGCCTACGAGGGGTGTGCGCACATGGTCTCCCTCACGCCGCCCACCTGGCCCGCACGGCCACGGTCTCGCCCTTCACTGTCACCTTGCCCTCGGCCGAGAGCTCGCAGGCCACCAGCGCCTTCTTGGGGTGCACCTCGGTGACCCAGGCCCGCAGCAGCAGCTCCGGCCCCAGGGGCGTGGGCGCCAGGTAGCGCACGTTCAGGTTGCCGGTGACGTAGGCGATGATGGGGCGGGTGCCCAGGGGCCGGCCCTCGGCCGCGTAGGCCGCGGCAATGGCCGTGGCCACGGAGTGGCAATCCACCAGGCAGGCCAGCAGGCCGCCGTAGACCACCTCGCTGCCGAAGGCCGTCTGCTCGGGTCCAGGCGTGTAGCGGCAGACGGCCTCGTGATCCTGCCAGTAGCTCTTGACGTGCATGCCCAGGGGATTGGAGTAGCCGCAGCCGAAGCAGGTGGAGTCTTCCAGCGGGTAATAAGATTGGATGTAGTTCATGGCCGGCGTCCTGGTCGGGTTGGGGGGCTGTGCGGGCGGGGTCATTGTGCCAAAGACCCGCGCCCGGCGCAAGCCGTGGCGCCGGCCGGCCCCGCAGGCCGCGCTCAGGCCGTCTCTTGCTTGACCTCCAGGGCCACCTTGTAGAGCACGGTGACCAGGAGGGCGCCCAGGGCGTAGATGCCCACGGTGATGGCCAGCTCCACCCAGGTGGGGGCGTACTCGGTGACCTGGTGCAGGGGGTTGGGGATGAAGCCGCCGGCCATCATGCCCAGGCCCTTGTCGATCCAGGTGCAGCCGAAGACCAGGCCGCAGGCCAGGGCCAGCAGGCCGGGGCGGGCCCGCCAGCCGGGCGCCAGCAAGAGCGCCACCGCCCCGAAGCCCATGACCAGGGCCGCCCACATCCAGCCCACCAGGTTGCCCTGGCCGTGCAGGCCGAAGTACAGGTACTTGAAGTGGGTGGTGTGGCTGGGGATGTCGCTGTAAAAGACGGTGAACACCTCCAGTAAGAAGAAGAACAGGTGCAGGATGATGGCGTAGGTCACGATCTTGGCCAGGGTTTCCAGGGCCCGCCCACCGGGGTCGAAGCTGGTCACCCGTTTGATGACCAGGGACACCAGGATCAGCACCGCCGGGCCGGCGGCAAAGGCCGAGGCCAGAAAGCGCGGAGCCAGGATGGCCGTGAGCCAGTAGCCCCGGCCGCCCATGCCTGCGTAGAGAAAGGCGGTGACGGTGTGGATGGACACGGCCCAGGGGATGGACAGGTAAATAAGCGGCTTGACCCAGCCCGGCGGCGCCACCTGCTTGCGCTCGGCCTCCAGGGTCACCCAGCCGATGACCAGATTGAGCAGCAGGTAGCCGGAAAGCACGTTGAAGTCCCAGAACATCACTGAGTTGGGCGTGGGGTGCAGGATGATGTTCAGCACCCGGCTGGGCTTACCCAAGTCCACGGTGACGAACAGCATGCACATGATGACCGCGGCAATGGCCAGGAACTCGCCCAGGATGGTGATGCGGCCGAAATCCTTGTAGTGGTGCAGGTAGTAAGGCAGCATCAGCATCACCGCCGAGGCGGCCACGCCCACCAGGAAGGTGAGCTGGGCGATGTACAGGCCCCAGGACACGTCCCGGCTCATGCCGGTGACCACCAGGCCGTGGTGGTACTGATACAGATAGGCGGCCAAACCGGCCAGCACCAGGGCCGCCAGCGTCCCCAGCCAGGTCCAATAGGCTCGGCTGCCCCGCAGGGCCAACTCCAACATGACGCCCTCTCAGATAAAGAATCTTCGCTTTGGGCCCGGCTACGCCCCTGACGGCCGCGCAAGGCCTTTCATGAGGGCCTCCAGCATGCCGGCCAGCATGGCCACCATCTGATCCACGGTGACCGTGGGCTGGTTGAGCCCCCAATAGAGCACGTAGAGGTAATTGGCGAACAAGGCCCGGGAGGCCAACAGGCAATCCACCTCGGGCCGGATCAGCCCCTGCTCCTGGGCCGCCCGCAGCATGCTGGAGGAGTGGTCCAGCATCTCCTGGTCCTTGCGGCGCAGCTCGTCAGTGTTGGTCTCCGGCGAGAACAACAAGGCCTTGAGCAGGTTGCGCGACAGGGACGGCCGCTCCAGGTAGTAGGTGTAGAACACCCGGGCCACGTGCAGGAGCTGCTCCGCGTAGGTGGCGTCCTGGGGCAGGGTGGCCCACACCTCGGCCTCGGCCTGCTCCCAGTCGCCCACCAGGGCGGCGCTGAGCAGGGAGGCCTTGTCCGGGAAGTGGCTCATCACCGTGCCCACCCCCACGCCGGCGTATTTGGCGATGCTGCGGATGGTGGCCCGCTCAAAGCCCAGGGTGGCGAACCTGTCCTTGGCCGCCTCCAGGATCAACTCGCGGGTGCGCGCCTTTTGTTGGGACCGCCGGGTACCCAAGGGATTATCCGGTGTCTCAGAAGTCACGCCTTTTCTTTCTCAGATAATTGAACATGTTCACTAACCGAACATGTTCAATGTTGGCCCACGATAGAACAGGCTGGGGAGACTGTCAAGATCCTGTCCTAACGGGAAGTGAGGCGTTAAAAGCGCCCGGATCGCCCGGCGCAAGCCGTGGCGGGCGCAAAAAAAGGCAGGCCCGCGCTCCGGGCCTGCCTGGTCTGCGATGCACTCTGTTTGGGGCGCGGCCTGGCGGCGGCGCCCGCTGGGGGCCTACTGGGGCGGGTAGCCGGCGTCCTTGAGGGCGGCCTCGATCTTGTCCCAGGTGGCCGGCGCGTCGTAGGTGATGGTCACCTTCTTGCTGGCCACGTCGCCTTCCACCGAGTTGACGCCCTTGACCTCGCCGGCCTCGCGCTTGATGGCGGCCAGGCAGTGCATGCAAGAGATTTTGGGGATGCTGACGGTCTTCTTTTCCATGTCGGCTCCTTGGCTGTAATGATCTCTGGCGGCCGGGGCCCGCCTTGGGTTTAAAGTTATATCCTGCTGGGCGGCTGCGCTACCCCGGCGCTGGGTTTTTTGGGAGATGCCTCCCTTGCCCGCGCAACCGCGCCTGTCTTAATCCTGGGCCTGGAGCCTGCCTTAGACCCCCAACCCCGGAGGTAGCCATGGACCAGCCGCCCGCCGCCAGCCAAACCAGTCCCCCGTCGCCAGCCCTGCCGGCCGCCCTGGCCCAGGCGGGCATCGCCCCCTGGCTGGCCGGCTTCATCCTGCTCATCTTCGCGGTGGCCATCGTCCTGGTGGGCCTGCAGGCCGACGCCTGGCAGACCAGCCCCACCCTGAACCTGCTCATAGGCGCCCTCATCGCCCTGGTGGGGCAGGTGGGCCAGTACTACTTCGGCTCCAGCGCCGGCAGCAAGAAGAAGACCGAGCTGCTGGCCCAGGAGATGAACAAGCGCCCCGCAGGCTAGGCCGCCTGCGCCGCCCTTGCGCGGCCCGGCCGGGTTATGGTAGGCAAATAGTTAGAAAAATGCGGACCGAGCACGGTCCGCGGCCCTCCCTTGAGCCGGCCGCCAAGGCAGCGGCGGGCAGATCAAACCATAGAGTAAAGAGGCATCCGCAGTACGGGGGGAATGGATGTGGCGGCCGTGCGCCCTGGGCGGCGCGGCGGTGGCCTACGGAGAAAGGGGGAGTATATGTCGCGTCTGGTAATACCTCCGGGCGGGGCGGGCGTCATCAGCCTGTCCACGGACAACGTGCTGAGCCTGCAGGGCCAGGTGCAGGCCTTGGGCGGCAAGGCCGCGCCGGCTAAGGTGCAGCAGCCGTACAAGAAGAAGGGCGACGATTACCTGGCCAGGGTGGCCAAGTACGTGCCCAGCGAGATTATCGCCGCCTACATCACGGCCATCGGCCTTATCAGCACCGTGGCGGAGCCCAGGCTGAAGTGGTGGCTTTACCTGGTGTTTCTGGTCCTGTGCTTGGTGTTCACCCCCATATACTTCAACCAGATGGCCAAGAAGGGCGAGCCCAAGGCCGCCCAGATCGTTATCTCCACCCTGGCCTTTCTGGTGTGGGCCTACTCCTTCGGCGGCTTTTTCCAGTTGGTGGGCATCTACCACTCGGTAGTGGCCTCCCTGCTCTTGATCGCCTTCACCCTGGTCAGCGGGCTGTTCGTGCCCAAGCCAAATTAGCTGGAGGCGCTAACTGGCTGCACGGCAACAGAAAACCCCCCGGGGCCGGTGCCCGGGGGGTCAATAGCTCGGCTTGAGGATCAGTTATACAGGTATCACCGGCGGAAGCTCAGCTCTCGCGCCAGACAGGTTTCCGCTTATCCAAAAAGGCCCGCAACCCCTCCTCGGCGTCATGGGTCTGCATGAGCTCGTCCAGATAGACCTGTTCGATATACCCCAATCCCCGGTTTTTGTCATCCATTAATCCGCCCACCAGCGCTTTTTTTGTCAGCCGCAGCACCAGACCCGACAGGGCGGTCAGCTTGCCCACCAAGGCCTGGGTGGCCTGCTCCAGCTCCTCGGGCGGCACCACCTGGTTCACCAGGCCCAGGGCCAGGGCCTCGCGGGCGCCGATCACCTCGCCGGTGACGATCAGCTCCAGGGCCTTCTTGTAGCCCATCTGGCGGGGGAAGCTCAGGGCGGCGATGGGCGGGAACACGCCCACCAGTATCTCGGGCTGGCCCAGCTTGGCCTTTTCGCTGGCTACCACCAGGTCGCAGTAGGCGGCCAGCTCGCAGCCACCGCCCAGGGCCGCGCCCTGCACCGAGGCCACGGTGATCAGGCCCAGGGCGTCCAGGCGCCGGAAGATGCCGTGGAACACCTCGATCATCTCCCGCACCTGGTCGCCCAGGTGCTCGCCCACGTCCACCCCGGCGCTGAAGGCCTTGCCCTCGGCCTTGATTAAGAGGGCCTTGAGCGGCCGGCCGGCCAGCGAGTCCAGGGCCTGGTTCATCTCCTTCATCATGGCGATGTTCAAGACGTTCAGGGGCTCGCGGCACAGGGTCAGGGTGGCCAGCTCTGGGCCGACCTCCAGCTTGATGTGTTGATAGGCCATGGGGGGCTCCTTTGTAAAAAACTCAGCGGGAGAGTGCCATCCTCACACGCTGGACGGCGGGCTCTCCCGCTGTCGAATCCACGGTCAAGGCGTCGAACTGCCCTTACTTCTGGGGCTTGCCCAGCACCTCTTCGAAGGTCTCGTCGTTGGCCTGGGCGCCCCTGGCAATGGCCTGGCGGAACTTCAGGAAGTCGATCACGTCGGTGCCGGTGATCTTCTTGGTGTTGAAGGCGCCGAAGCCCAGGAAGGCCTCGTAGTTCATGTTGGTCATCAGCCAGTGCCGGTTGGGCAGCTTGGCCTGGTCCCAGAAGTACTTCTTCTTGGCCCGGATGCCGTCGATGGCCTTCATGGCGCAGCCCGGGAAGAGGTTGGCCAGGGTCCAGATGATCTTGTTCACCTCCAGGTCCAGCAGCTGCGGGTCCTTGGGCAGCTCCTTGATCTGGGCCTTGGCCGCGGTGAGGGCCGCCTTGTCCTTGACGTACTCGCCGTAGACGATCTCGCCGTCCTGCACGTAGCGGTCGGTGATGATCATGGGGTTGCGCACCCACTTGTCGCCGTCCTTGAGGACCGGTACCACCTTGGAGACGAGGTTCTTGGCCCGCATCTTGTAGGCCGACCACATCTCGCAGGACACGCAGTTCCACATGGCGTCTTCCATGTTGAGCATCCAGGGCAGGAAGTCGGTGGAGCCGCCGTCCGGCGAGGAACCATGGCGCGCGCCGGCCTGGCCGAAGATGGCCAGGTCGCTAGAAATGGCCAGGTCGCAAGCCATGCCGATCTCCTGGCCGCCGGCCACGCGCATGCCGTTGACCCGGCAGATGGTGGGCTTTTTGCAGATCAGGATGGCATCCACCATCATGTTGAACAGGTCCATGTACTCGCCGTACTCATTGGGCCGCTTGGAGTAGTACTCGCTGTACTCCTTGGTGTTGCCGCCGGTGCAGAAGGCGTCGTAGCCGCTGCCGGTGAACACCGCCGCCACCACCGAGCGGTCGCCGCTGGCCGCGAAGAAGCCGGCGATGACGCCCTTGACCATGGTGGTGGTGTAGGAGTTGTACTGCTTGGGGTTGTTCAGGCGTATCTCGGCCACGTACAGGTCGGGCACCGTCTGGCCGTTGTAGGGGTTGACCAGGGGCTTCTTGGTGAACACCACGCAGGGCGCGTCCTGGTCCTCGCCCCAATATCGGCCGCGGACCATGTCCTCCTCGAACAGGAGGTGATTCTTGAGCTCGTGCTCTCTGGGCATCCAATCTAACGACATGTCTTTTTCCTCCAAGGCGATTGCGGCGATTGTCTTTATATCTGGCGTCAGCGTCTGCGCCGGGGCCTAAAAGTCCGGCTCCAGCACCTGGCGCTTGTCGAACAGGCCCGCGTGCTGCTGCTCGAACACCTGCTGTATCTGGCTCATGGGCTTGGTCTCCAGGAAGGGCTCGATCTGCACCCGGCCGTCCTGCACCATGGCCAGCACCTTGGGGTAGTAGGCGGGGAGGCAGCCCCAGGTGCCGATGATCTCGGCGTCGAAGGCCATGAGCTTAGAAAGCATGTACTTGTTGGTCTGCATGCCGAAGCCCACGATCACCAGCTTGCCCAGGAAGGAGAGCAGGGCCAGGGCGATCTCCTGGCCGCCGCCGGTGCCGGTGCACTCGAATATCTTCCAGCCCACGTTCTTGGGCACGCCGGCGCTCTTGCAGACGCCAAAGAACTCCTCGCGGACCTCCTTGATCTCTTTGCCCTTAGAGTTGATCACGTAGTCCGCGCCGAAGTTCAGGGCCCGGTCCAGCTTGGCCTGGTTGCGGGCGATGCCCACCACCACCTTGGCCCCCAGGGCCTTGGCCACCTGGCCCATGTACACGCCCACCCCGCCGGTGATGCCGGTGATGACCACCAGGTCGCCTTCTTTGAGGCTGGCGCGCATGGCCGCCTGGTAGGGCGTGGTGGCCGCGTCGGCCACCACCGCGTAGTGGCTCAGGGGGAACTTCAGCTCCTCCACCACGCACAGGTCGCCGGCCGGCACCGGGATGTGGCTGGAAAAGCCGCCGTAGACGCCCAGGGAGTTGCCGGGCATCTTCTGGGCCAGGCAGCGGTTGCCGCGGCCCTCGGCGCAGATGGGGCACTTGCCGCAGGGCATCACCGCCGGCACGATCACGTTCTTGCCCACCAGGCCCGAGGGGCCGGCCACCACGGTGCCGCTGATCTCGTGGCCCAGGGTCAGGGGCGGCTTGTTCACCGTGGGCACGCCGTCGTAGAAGTAGCCCAGGTCGGTGTGGCAGACCCCGCAGCCGGCCACCTGCACCAGGGCCTCGTCCGCGCCCAGGGCGGGCACGGGGATGCTGGTGCGTTGCAGCTTGCCGGGCTGGCCGTCCTTGCCGGCCTCGACCATCTGCCAGGTCTGAATCTTGTCGGGTATGGCCGCCATCTTAAGCCTCCAAAAACCGGTGTGGTTGCCGCTGAAAAAGGTTCGCTCAAAAAAAGACCCGCCCCCCAGGGGGGGCGGGGACGCTAGATCATGCCGTAGCCGCCGTCGATGTTGAACAACTGGCCGGTGACGTAGTCGGCCTCGTCACTGGCCAGGAACACGAAGGCCGGAGTGATGTCGTCGGCCTCGGCGAAGCGCTTGAGCAGGATGCGGTTCATGTATATCTCTTTGAGCTTCTCGTCGCTGCGGATCTTCTCGGTCATGTCCGTGGCCACGATGCCCAGGGAGATGACGTTGCAGCAAACATTGAAGCGGGCTATCTCGCGGGCGATGGACTTGGTCAGGCTGATCACGCCGCCCTTGGCCGCGGAGTAGTTCACCTGGCCCACGGTGCCCACCACGCCGGCCACCGAGGTGACGTTGATGATCTTGCCGCTGTTTTGGGCGGCCATGACCGGGTGGGCGGCCTTGGCCATGAGCCACACCGCCTTCAGGTGGATGTCCAGCACCGCCTGCCACTGGTCCTCGCTCATCTTGTGCAGCATGGCCGGCCGGGTGAAGCCGGCGTTGTTGACCACGATGTCCAGGCCACCCAGCTCCTTCACCGCCGCGTCCACCAGGGCCTGGCAGTCCGCGGCCTGGGCCACGTCGGCCTTGATGGCCACCGCCTGGCGCCCCAGGGCCTTGATCTGATCCACCAGGGCCTGGGCCGGGCCCTGGGAGGCCGAGTAGTTCACCACCACGTCCGCGCCCTGGCGGGCAAAGGCCAGGGCCACGGCGGCGCCCACGCCGCGCGAGGAGCCGGTGACGATGGCTTTCTTGTTGATGAGGCGCATGTGTCTCCTCTCAAGGCGCTGCAGGCTTGGCAGTCTGTCGGCCGCACCCCGCGGAGCCGCCCGGGCCGGGCGGGAAGGCATGGTTCAGGATGTAACTTCAATATAGCTACTTTGTAACTATTTTGCAGAGTTTAGAGCGGCTGTCAAGAAAAAAGCTGGGCTCGGGTCGCTCCCGGCCCGGAGGTGGGCGGGGTTACAAGTTTTTTGACACCACAGCCGGCTTGGGCTAGCCTGGGCTCCTGCCCTGAAAGGAGCGAACATGCAGACCAGACTCACCCAGTTGTTGGGCATCCGCTATCCCATCATCCAGGGCGCCCTGCAGTGGCTGGCCCGGGCGCCCCTGGCCGGGGCGGTCAGCGCCGCCGGCGGCCTGGGCATCATCAACGCCAAGAGCTTCAGCCGGCCTGATGAGCTGCAGGCCGAGATCGCGGCAATGCGGGCCATCACCGACCGGCCCTTTGCGGTGAACATCTCCATGCTGCCCGAGCTGGCTGGGCCGGACCCGGTAGAGCAGTGGGTGCAGGTGTGCATCAGCGAGCGGGTGCCGGTGGTGGAGACCGCCGGCCGCAGCCCCAAGGAGTTCCTGCCTGCACTAAAAGAGGCGGGCATCAAGGTGATCCACAAGGTGCCCGCGGTGCGCTTCGGCCTCTCGGCCCAGCGGGCCGGGGTGGACGCGGTGACCCTGGTGGGCTTCGAGTGCGGCGGCCATCCGGGCATGGACGGGGTGGGCAGCCTGGTGCTCATCCCCCGCGGCGCCGACCAACTCAGCGTGCCCCTGATCGCCGGCGGCGGCGTGGCCGACGGCCGGGGCCTGGCCGCGGCCCTGGCCCTGGGCGCCGACGGCGTGGTCATGGGCACCCGCTTTCTCCTGGCCCAGGAGGTGGAGCTGCACCCGGAGATTCGCCGCCGCCTGCTGGCCGCCGACGAGCTGGCCACCACCCTGGTCATGGGCTCGCTGCGCAACAACGCCCGCGTCTTGAACAACGTCGCCGCCCGGGAGTGCCAGGAGCTGGAGGCCCGCGGCGCGGGCATAGAAGAGCTGCGCGGGGTCATCGGCGGCGGCCGCGGCCTGGCGGCCCTCCGGCGCGGCGACCCCGAGGACGGCATCATGGCCCTGGGCCAGGGGGTGGGCCTCATCGCTGAGGTGCTGCCCGCGGCGGAGATAGTGGAGCGCACCGTGGCCCAGGCCCGTGAGAGCCTGGCCCGCATGCAAAAGGCCCTGGCCTGAGGAGAGCGCAGCATGAACGAGCAGACGGTACTGATAGACGACCACGGCCCGGTGCGGCTGCTGACCCTGAACCGGCCCCAGCGACTCAACGCCCTGAACAACCAAATGGCCCGGGAGCTGCAGGCGGCCCTGGGCCAGGCCGCCGAGGACGACGGCGTCGGCGCGGTGGTGGTGACCGGCGCCGGCCGCGGCTTCTCCGCCGGCGCTGACCTGGCCCGCTTCCAGGCCTTTGCCCAGGGCAAGGGGCAGGAGGAGTCCCACAATTTCACCGGGCCGGAGTTCCCCCGGGCCTTCGCCAACTTTCCCAAGCCCATGATCGCGGCGGTCAACGGCCCGGCCGTGGGCTGGGGCTTCACCATGCCCCTGATGTGCGACATCCGCCTGGCCAGCACCCAGGCCATGTTCTCCTGCGGTTTTGTGCGGGTGGGGGTGACCCCGGAGTTCGGCTCCAGCCACCTGCTGCCGGCACTGATCGGCCTCAGCCGGGCCCTGGAGCTGGTGCTCACTGCCCGGCGGGTCTCGCCGGCCGAGGCCAAGGAGATCGGCCTGGTGTCCGAGGTGCTGGAGCCGGAGCGGCTGCTGCCCCGGGCACTGGAGCTGGCCAGCGAGATCGCCGCCTTCCCGGCCCCGGCCGTGCAGATGGCCAAGGCCTTGCTGCTGCACGGCGCCGGCGCCAGCCTGGAGCAGACCATGGCCTACGAGATTCAGTGCTTCCGCGCGGCCATGCAGACCCCGGAGCACCGCCAGGCCGTGGAGCGCATGCTGGCCTCCATCAGAAGCAAGTGAGGCCTATGAGGTTTGCGCGGGCTGGGCTCGGGGCCGGGACCCTGACCCAACCGCGCGCCTTGCCCGGAGGCTCGGACCACCAACATTGCCGCGAGATCAAGGGCCACCAAGTAAAATAATCCGGTGCTCAGCCTGCGGACCGGATGCCAAGGGGTGCGAATATGAATTTCGACCTGTCAGCAGAAACCGCGGCCATGCAGGAGACCGCCCGCCGCTTTGCCCTGCGAGAGGTGGCGCCCAGGGTCAAGGAAGACCATTTCAAGCGGGACCTGGTGTCCCGGATGGGCGAGTTGGGGCTCTTCGGCTGCGCCTTTCCGGCCCGCTACGGAGGCATCGGCGCCGGGTTCCTGGCCCACTCGGTGGTCTGCGAGGAGATATCCCGGGTGGACTCGGGCCTGCGCTCCCTGTTCAACATCCAGGCCATGACCGTGCCCTACACCATCATGGAGTGGGGCAGCCAGGCGGCCAAGGACAAGTACGTCCAGGCCCTGGTCACCGCCCAGAAGCTGGGCTGCACCTGCTTCTCCGAGCCCAACGCCGGCTCGGACATCGCGGCCATCGAGACCCGCATAGAGGACCAGGGCGACCACTACCTGCTCAACGGGGCCAAGACCTGGATCTCCAACGGCTCCCTGGCCGAGGTGGCCGTGGTCTATGCCACCTGCGACCGCTCTCTGAAGCACAAGGGCCTCTGCGCGGTGGTGGTGGAGACCGACCAGCCCGGCTGGTCCGCCCGCGAGACCCCCAAGCTGGGGGACAAGTCCTCGCCCATCGCCGAGATAACCCTGGAGGACGTCCGCGCCCCTAAGGAGAACCTCTTGGGCTCGTGGGGCGGCGGCTTCACCGTGGCCATGACCGCCCTGGACCGCGGGCGCATCAGCGTCTCCAGCGGCGCCCTGGGCCTGGCCCAGGCCTGCCTGGACGCCTCGGTGCTCTACGCCAACCAGCGGGTCCAGTTCGGCCGTCTCATCCGGGAGTTTCAGTTGGTCAAGGGCACCATCGCCGAGATGGTGGTGCAGGTGGAGGCCGCCCGCTACCTGGTGCGCCGGGCGGCCTGGCTCAACGACCAGGACCGGCCCTTCACCCAGGAGGTGGCGGTGGCCAAGTACTTCGCCGGCGAGGCGGCGGTCAAGGCCGCGGGCATGGCCATGGAAATTCACGGCGGCATGGGCTACTCCCTGGAGATGCCCGTGGAGCGCTACTATCGGGACTCCAAGCTGTATCAGGTGGGCGAGGGCACGGCCAACATCATGCGCCTGCTCATCGCCGACGACGCCCTGGGCATCAAGAAGGCCAACCGCCCCCGCCTGCACGTGCCCAGCCAGTTCCGGGACCTGGAGTAGGAGAGGGGCAGGCATAAGGTCGCGCGGTTTGGGTGGCGCGGCGCTCTGCCGGGGCCGAAAGGCCCAAAGAAGAGGTTATTAAGGAAAGAGGTGGGACAGGCCGTTTGTGGACCGCCAGCCGGCCTCTTCGTCGAGACTGTGGCGGCATCAGGGACGCGAGTCCGTGGGTGGCCCAGACAGCTCCGCTGTCTGGGTGCCGCAGGCGCAAGAGGTCTGCGCCCGCCGCCCCGCACTACCCAGGCCTGCCGCCAGCTACCAACCGTCCCGCCCAACCGCTGTCGATGCGCAGTAGTCATAAGAGGCGCGGGTATATGGGCGGCCCGGACAAGTGGTTGTCCGGGTGCCGCAGGCACAAGCGGTTTAATCCGTCGCCCCCCACTAATCAGGCACACCGTTAGAGTCCGCACGAGCCCACCGCTTGTTGCTCCGCTGCGCTACGCAACCGGGACAACGAGTTGTCCCGGCCACCCGAGATTATTTTTTCCCCGACCTTCCCAACTCTTTTCACCCCAGCCCTCGACGGCCGGCCCCTTGGCTGGCATTCTTAAAACCACGAACCCACGCGGCCGGCCGCTTTCCCGACCGTCTCGCACCTTTCATCCCCGGAGGCTCCCCGCCCATGCGCTTCGGCCTGCACCTGTCCGTGGCCCAAGGCCTGCCGGCCACCCTGGCCCAGGCCAAGAGGCTGCGCCTGGAGTGCCTGCAGATCTTCGCCGGCAACCCCCGCACCTGGCAGCAGAAGCCCCTGGACCCGGAGCAGGCCGCGGCCTTCCGCGAGGGCCTGGCCAGGCTGGGCCTAGAGCCGGTGGTGGTGCACGCCCCCTACCTGATCAACCTGGCCAGCCCGGAGCGCGGCCTGTGGCGGCGCTCCATCGCGGCCCTGGCCGAGCAGATAGAGCGGGCGCGGGCCCTGGGCGCAGCGGCGGTGGTGGTGCACCCAGGCAGCCGGGGGGAGCGCGGCCTGGGCTGGGGCCTGAACCGGGTGGCCTCGGGCGTGGCGCGGGCCCTCGCCGTGGCCGGGGAGGGCGCGGCCTGCTGGCTGGAGAACACGGCCGGCGGCGGCGGGCACCTGGGCGCCGGCCTGGAGGAGCTGGCCGAGCTGCTGGCCCGCCTACGGGGACGGCCGGTGGGCGCGGTGCTGGACACGGCCCACGCCTGGGCCGCGGGCTATGACCTGTCCGGGGCCCCGGCGGTGGCCGGCTTTCTGGACCAGGTAGAGCGGGTGCTGGGCCTGGAACGGGTCAAGATGTGGCACCTCAACGACAGCCTGCACCCCCAGGGCAGCCGCCGGGACCAGCACACCCATCTGGGCCAGGGTCTTTTGGGCCGGGGCTGCTTCGCGGCCCTGGCCGCCGAGCCCCGCCTGGCTGGTGCGGGCGGGGTCATGGAGACGCCCAAGGACTCGCCCCAAGCCGATCCCCGCAACCTGGCCTACATGCGCCGGCTGCGAACCCTGGGCCGGGCAGGGGGGCGCACCAGGGCCGGGGCCTGAAAAGCCTTGCCTGGCGGGCAGTTGACCCTAGGGCCTGAATATGTTAGCTTTCTGCCCAGGTTACTAAGCCGGAGCAGGTGAATTTGACCCCTTCCAGCAAGCCGCCGGGCGACGCCCAGATCATAGAGCTGGTGGAGGTGGTGCAGCCCGCCGCCCCTGCCGGCGGCGCCGGCTCCCTGACCGGGAACGGCGAGCTGGAGCGGCTCTTGAGCGAACTCAATCAGCCCGCCCCGCCCAGAGCCCAGGACGACGACCTGGAGCGCCTGCTCAAGGAGATGGGCCCGGTTGCCGCGCCCGCGGGCCGGGACCGTGGCGTGTCCGAGGACCTGAACACCCTGCTGGCCGAGCTGAACGGCCGGCCCGAGCCGCCGCCCCCGGAGCCGGGCGAGATAGACGACCCGGAGCTGGAGCTGCTGCTGCGCGAGGTGGAAGGCGGCGAGCCCCAGGCCCCGGCCAAGCCGGAGCCGACGGCCAAGGCGGCCCCGCCCGCCGCGCCGGGCCTGGACCAGGCCCGGGCTGAGGCCATCTTCGAGCGGGTGGTGCGCGAGGAGGTCTCCCGGGCGGTGCAGGACGTGGTGCAGCGCCTGCTCACCGGCCAGCTGGGCCAGGAGCTCAAGGCCATCCGGGAGCAGGGCGCCAAGCCGGGCGGCGGGGTAGTACGCTAGCGGGCCGGCCCGGGCGGCCGGCTGGAGGCGCGGGAGGCCAGACTCCCCGCCCTTTTATTTTGTGCTTTTGCCCGGCGCCGGCAGGGGCCGGCGTCGTGGGGAGTGCCCATGGCTTCTACAACCTTGGCTAAATCATACGAGCCCGCCCAGGTGGAGCGGCGCTGGTACGCCTACTGGGAGGAGCAGGGCCTGTTCACGGCCGAGCCGGCCTCGCCCAAGCCGCCTTACTCCATCGTCATCCCGCCGCCCAACGTCACCGGGCAGCTGCACATGGGCCACGCCCTCAACAACACCATGCAGGACATCCTCTGCCGCTACAAGCGCATGACCGGCTACGAGGTGCTCTGGATGCCCGGCACCGACCACGCCGGCATCGCCACCCAGAACGTGGTGGAGCGGCAGCTGGCCGCCGAGGGGAGTAGCCGCCACGACCTGGGCCGGGACAAGTTCATCGAGCGGGTCTGGGAGTGGCGCGCCGAATACGGCGGCAAGATCATCAACCAGCTCAAGCGCCTGGGCGCCTCCTGCGACTGGAGCCGCGAGCGCTTCACCATGGACCAGGGTCTGTCCCGGGCGGTGCGCGAGGTCTTCGTGCGCCTGTACGAGGAGGGGCTGATCTACCAGGGCGACTACATCATCAACTGGTGCCCCCGCTGCCACACCGCCCTCAGCGACCTGGAGAGCGAGCACGAGGAGGTCAAGGGCGGGCTGTACCACATCCGCTATCCCTATAAGAGCGCCCAGGGCTACCTGGTGGTGGCCACCACGCGGCCCGAGACCCTCTTGGGCGACACGGCCGTGGCCGTCAACCCCGACGACCCCCGCTACGCTGACCTGCCCGACGACACGGTGCTGCTGCCTCTCTTAGGCCGCGAGCTGCCCATCATCCGCGACCCCTACGTCAGCACCGACTTCGGCACCGGCGTGCTCAAGATCACCCCGGCCCACGACCCCAACGACTTCCTCATCGGCCAGAAGCACCACCTGGCCGCCATCCGGGTCCTGGACGACGACGGCCGGGTCAACGCCGAGGGCGGGCCCTACGCGGGCCTGGACCGCTTCCAGGCCCGCAAGGTGATGCTGGCCGACCTGGAGGCCCAGGGGCTGCTGGAGCGGCAGGAGGACTACCTGCATTCGGTGGGCCACTGCTACCGCTGCAAGACCATGGTGGAGCCGATCCTGTCCAAGCAGTGGTTCGTCAAGGTTGGCCCCCTGGCCGCCGAGGCCCTGGGGGCCGTGCAGGAGGGCCGCACCAAGATCGTGCCGCCCCAGTGGGAGAAAACCTACTTCGAGTGGATGACCAACATCCGCGACTGGTGCGTCAGCCGCCAGATCTGGTGGGGCCACCGCATCCCGGCCTGGTACTGCGCCTGCGGCGAGGTCATCGTCAGCCGCACCACGCCCCAGGCCTGCCCGGCCTGCGGGGCCCAGGAGCTGCGCCAGGAGACCGACGTGCTCGACACCTGGTTCTCTAGCGCCCTGTGGCCCTTTTCCACCATGGGCTGGCCGGAGGAGACCCCGGAGCTGAAGAAATTCTACCCCACCTCCTGCCTGGTCACCGGCTTCGACATCCTGTTCTTCTGGGTGGCCCGCATGATGATGATGGGCATCAAGTTCATGGGTAAGGTGCCCTTCACCGACGTGTACATCCACGCCCTGGTGCGCGACGCCCAGGGCCAGAAGATGTCCAAGTCCAAGGGCAACGTCATCGACCCCCTGACGGTGATGGACGACTACGGCACCGACGCCTTCCGCTTCACCCTGGCCGCCTTCGCCGCCCAGGGCCGGGACATCAAGCTGAGCGCCGAGCGCATCGCCGGCTACCGCAACTTCGTCAACAAGATCTGGAACGCGGCCCGCTTCACCCTGATGAACCTGGAGGGCGAGGTGGCCGCCGGTCCCGCGGCCGAGCCCTTACTGGAGGAGCGCTGGGTGCTCAGCCGCCTGGGCAAGGTGGCGGCCGAGGCCGCCCGGGGCATCGAGGAGTACCGCTTCAACGACGCGGCGGGCGCGGTCTACCAGTTCGTGTGGCACGAGTTCTGCGACTGGTACCTGGAGCTGAGCAAGGGCCCCCTCTACGACCAGAGCGACCCCGCCCGCCAGGCGGCGTCCCGCCGGGTGCTGGCCGAGGCCTTCTCCCGGGTGCTCAGGCTGCTGCACCCCTTCATGCCCTTCATCAGCGAGGAGCTGTGGCAGCGCCTGCCCGGCGTGCAGGGCAGCATCATGTACGCCCCCTGGCCGGCTGGCGACCCGGCCGAGGACGACCCGGCCGCCGAGGCGGACCTGGAGCTGGTCATGAACGTGATCAGCGCCGTGCGCAACATCCGCGGGGAGATGGGCATCAGCCCAGGCCAGGAGGTGCCCCTGGTGCTCACCCCGCACGAGGAGGCCGCCCGCCAGGTGTTGGCCGCCCAGGCCGAGCGCATACAGAGCCTGGCCAAGACCGGGCCCCTGACCTGGGCCCCGGAGGGGGCGCCCCCGGCCAAGGCGGCCAGCGCAGCCCTGGCCCGGGTCACGGTGTTTGTGCCCTTGAGCGGCCTGGTGGACTTCGCGGCCGAGGAGGCCCGCCTGGAAAAGGAGCTGGCCAAGCTGGACAAGGAGCTGACTCCCAGCATCAAGAAGCTGGCCAACCAGGGCTTCCTGGCCAAGGCCCCGGCCGAGGTGGTGGAAAAAGAACGCGCCAAGGTGGCCGAGGGCCAGGATAAAATGGCGCGGCTGCGCCAGAACCTGGAGCGCATCCAGGGCTTTCGCTAGGCCCGCACATGGGGTGCCGGATGGGCGCAACCCCTTTTTAACAGGCAGTTTGTGCTTGACAGTACTAAGGCTTATTGATAGACAGTTCATTGTGCTTTTGGCCCCCTACGTTTTTAATTCAGTGGCCGCAAGGCTGATTTTAATTCCTAAAGGAGGAAACCCAAGATGCCGACCGTGAGCTACAAGGGCAAAGATTACGAAGTCGACGAGGACGGCTTCCTGCAGGACCCCGAAAAGTGGGACGTTGACTTCGCGCACTACGTGAAGGAGCAAGAGGGCATCTCCGAGCTGAACGACGAGCACTGGAAGGTCATCCACTACCTCCAGGACTACTACAAGAAGAACGGCATCGCCCCCATGGTCCGGATCATGACCAAGGTCACCGGCTACAAGCTGAAGCAGATCTACGAGCTGTTCCCCAGCGGCCCCGGCAAGGGCGCCTGTAAGATGGCCGGCCTGGCCAAGCCCACGGGCTGCGTCTAGACCCGCGCCCGACCCACGATCGTTCGACGGTGTCCCGCTTTACCTGAGAAAGCGGGCGCCGTCTTTTAGGGCGGCATCTATACATTATTTTGGATAGAAGCCCCCAGGTGCAGGAGCCGCGGGGCCCAGGAGGAAGTTTGCGGTGGCCGGCCCGCCCAACTCATCCGGAATAGAGCTGCAGCCAGCTCCCAAGACCTACCACACCGAGCAGGACAAGGCCCGGCCGCCCAAGGAGACCGTGCGCTGGGTGCGGGGCCGCTTCGCCGCCCTGGGTCGCGAGATTCTGCGCTCGGTGGTGCGCATAGACACCGGCCGCCTGGACGTGCCCGTGTTCATCAGCATCTGCGGGGACGCGGCCAAGGGTCTCACCGGCACCCAGAAGCAGATGGGCAAGGGCGCCAGCCCCGTCCAGGCCGAGGCCAGCGCCCTCATGGAGCTGTCCGAGCGCTTCAGCTTCTTCTCCTTCATCAAGACAACCGACTTCCCCCTGCTCACTGCCCCCGACGCCGGCCCGCAGGCCATGGACTCTTACCAGGCGGCCAAGGCCGTCTACCACCCGGCCGCGGACCTGGACCGGGCGCGGGCGGTGTATGACCTTTTGCCCCAGACCTGGGCCTGGGCCCGCAACCTGAACCAGGACCGGGACGAGTACCTGCCCCTGGGCTGGTTCTACGCCATCAACGAGTACAACGGCCCGGCCGCGGGCAACTGCCTGGAAGAGGCGGTGCTGCAGAGCCTGTGCGAGGTGGTGGAGCGCCACGTATCGGCCCTGGTCACCTTGGAGGAGCGCCCCACCCCGGCCATCGACCCGGACAGCGTGGCCGACCCCGTGGCCGCCGAGCTTATCGCCAAGTTCCGGCGCGCGGGCATCGAGGTGTATCTCAAGGACTTCACCTGCGACATGGGCATCCCCTCGGTAGCCGCCCTGTGCTACGACCCGGCCAGCTTCCCGGCCAAGAGCGAGATCGTCTACGCCGCCGGCACCGCCACCAGCCCGGCCAAGGCCCTGATCCGGGCCCTGACCGAGGTGGCCCAGTTGGCCGGCGACTTCCAGACCCACACCAACTACCTGGTCAGCGCCCTGCCCAAGTTCAGCCGCCTGGAGCAGGCCAAGTACGTGATGGACGCCGCGGGCACGGTGAAACTGGACGCCCTGCCCGACGTCAGTCGCGACGACTTCCGGGACGAGGTGCGGGCCTGCGTCAAGGCCCTGGACCAGCGGGGCTACACGGTCTACTGCCTGAACGTGAGCCACCCCGAGCTGGAGGTGCCCTCGGTCTACACCATCATCCCCGGCGCCCACTTCGCCTATCGCACCACGGGCACCGACGTGGTGTTCCACGCCGCCAAGCTGGCCAGCCAGCTAAAGGACCCCCTGCAGGCCCTGGCCGTGCTCAACCAGATGCTGGCCCTGGCCGGCCAGAGCTACTACCTGCACTTCTTCCAGGCCCTGGCGCTGTTGGCCCTGGAGCGGCCAGAGGAGGCCCTGGCCAGCCTGGAGCGGGCCCTGGCCTTGAGCCCGCCGGCCAGCGACGAGGCCTCCATCCACACCCACCGCGGCGTGGCCCTCAAGGACCTGGGCCGCTACGCTGAGGCCAAAGAGGCCCTGGCCCAGGCGGCCGGCTTCCCCGAGCCTCACGCCGAGGTCTTCAACCTGCTGGGCTTCTGCCACTACATGCTCAAGGAGCACGAGCAGTCCATCGAGGCCTTCGGCCGCGCCATTGAGATCGCCCCCGGCGAGGCCATCAACTACGCCAACATCGGCTCCAACCTGCGCGAGATGGGCCAGATCGCCGAGGCCTGCAAAATGTACCAGCACGCCCTGGAGCTGGACCCCAGCCTGGACTTCGCCCGCCAGAACCTGGAAAAGCTGAGCGGCAAAAAGTAAGGGCTAAGAGTCGGGTAAGGAAGCAAAGGCCCCGCTGGGTGGCCCAGACAGCTGAGCTGTCTGGGTTGCGCAGCAACAAGAGGTTTACTCCGGCCCCTCGATTTTGCTCATTGCTCGGCCTGTATTGTCGTAACTCACTACCAGACCTCTTGCGCCTTCGGCGCCCAGACAGACGAGCTGTCTGGGCCACCCGAGTGCTGAATATTTTTTATCGATACAATAATTGTAAAATAATTTATTTATAGTAGTTGCAATATTATATCGATCGCATTATCGTATGATAAAGGAGTGCAAAGGAGCGGCCATGGCCTATGTAAAAATATCTCCTAAATATCAGATAGTTATCCCCAAACAAATCCGGGAGGACATGGCCCTGCGTCCCGGCGACCGGGTGCAGGTGCTGCGCTATCAGGACCGGCTGGAGCTGGTGCCCCTGCGCCGGCCCAGCGACCTGCGCGGGTTCCTGCCCGGCCTGGACACCACCGTGGAGCGCGAGGGGGACCGGGTATGAACTTGGTGGACTCCTGCGGCTGGCTGGAGTTCTTCGCCGGCGGGCCCAACGCGGATTTTTTCGCCCCGCCCCTGGAGGACCTGGGCGCCCTGCTGGTGCCCACCGTCTGCATCCTGGAGGTGAGCAAGCGCATCCTGGCCCAGCGGGGCGAGGGCCCGGCCTTGCAGGCCGCGGCGGCCATGCAGCAGGGCAAGATGGCGGCCCTGGACGAGAGCCTGGCCCTGGAGGCCGCCCGCCTGGGTCGGGAGCACCGGCTGCCCCTGGCCGGCAGCGTGATCCTGGCCACAGCCCGCCGGCATAAGGCCGTCATCTGGACCCAGGACAAGGACTTCGAGGGAATGGAGGGGGTGAGGTACATCGAGAGGCCGGTAAAAGGCTAAAGCAATTATATATTGACAATGTATATACGAATGCGTATGCTCTGTTTTAGAAGTGGGGGTGAAGTTTGGAGGTTGAGTTTCAACTAGAGGGTTTTTCCTTTGTCTGGGACGCAAACAAGGCCAAAGCAAACGAAAGCAAACACGGGGTAAGTTTTCCAGAGGCCTGCGAGGTGTTTTTTGACCCTTTCTACCAAATGTATGATGCCAGCCGAAATCAGCAGCAACGATATTTGCTGTTGGGCTACTCTAACTTTCCCCGCCTGTTGGCCGTGGTGATCCAAGACCTAGAGGACGACGCATGGCGCATTATCTCCGCCAGGAAGGCCACGGCCCAGGAAAGGGCGTGTTATGAAAAAGAAGATGAAGCTTAGCGAAAAACGTCCCTTGACCATGATCTCCCTGCGCATGCCCGCCGATGTGCTGGAGGACCTCAAGCGGGTGGCCCGCCTCAAAGAGATGTCGGGCTACCAGGCCTTGATTAAGTTCTACGTGGGTCAGGGCCTGCGCAAGGACCGCGCCGACCTGCGCCGCAAAGACGCGGTCCAGAAGGCCCGGGTGATTCTGGAGAAGCACAAGGTGGATCCTAAGATCATCGAAGAGGTTGTCGAGACCGTGGCTTGAGGTTCGCCGGTACGAGGCCGTCATCTGGACTCAGGATAAGGACTTCGAGGACATGGAGGGGGTGAAGTATGTGGAGAGAAAGTGAGGATTGGCATGCTGCATGGCATGGAACAGCAAAACTGGGCCACCCGGGAATTAGGCCTTGCCTAGAAAACTATGATGGTGATCGAAAGCCGATCTGCGACTGCCTATCATGTTGTAGGCCTGTAAAGTAGGTAAGAATGGAAGTTACCCGATGAACTAGAATTGTTCGCTCACACCAGAGGCCGTTACGATAAGTGGCTTCTTTGGTGCGGTAGTTGGCCGACGATATCACACGCTGGAGTTCGCTATCTGATATCTTGAACTCTTTCAAATCAGTGCCAACCGCAGTTTCGATTCTTTCGATGATTCCGTTGTACTCGCGGATCCACTTTTCGTTTAGATAGTATTCGTTCGGTAAATTATCGCGTAGCGATATTAGTATTGAGTATGCACGTAGAAGCTGGTCATCCTGTGACATTATCCCCTCCATTTTATAACCGACGGGTGCCCAGATAGCGCACTGTCTGGACCACTCGGGTCCTCACTTTTTACCTGTCTCCCATCGAACTCCGATTTCTTGCTTCACCCATTCACGTACTTCGACATCAAGCCCCTTACATTCCTCACATGCGCCTTTCATAGCTTCGTAGTTTGTGCCGCCAAGGAGATACTTGTGGATTGCATCTATTCTGTTTTGATTGAAAAGTTTAAGACGATCCCCAAGGTTTTTGTCGAATCCGGTTCTTAAACAATCATTAAGAATCTTACCAAAAGTCCGTTTGTCAGTAGTTTCGAAAACCTCTCTAGTTTTATTTTTTGTTACCCAAAACAACCTTAACCAAAATTCTATGTGCTGCAAACATAGAGAAAAAACCTCCATATAACACCCGACTCCAAACGCTTTTTGACTTCTTTCCGCCCCTTCTTCAAAATTTTTGATGAATTGTTCTAAATTAGCGACGCCTATGTCGTGAAGATTTGGACCCTTCGCAAAGGTTCCTGGCGGACTAAGGTTTACCAATTCTTGCATCTCCTTGTCCGTAAGGGTTTCCTTTTTCCTTAGCTCTGAGAGGCGATCTTTCAAAATTGCCAACTCCCTTCCAAACCTCTCGCGCCTTCGGCGCCCAGACAGCCGAGCTGTCTGGGCCACCCTCAGTTGCGCGGGGATGAATTTGCTGCGCGGCATTCTCCCCCACCGCCCCCTGCCTTCCCTTATACCACACCCGCCTCCTCACATTCCCCCGATACCCCACCCTTTTCTTGACACCCCGCCCCGGCCGGGGCTAACTTAGGACCAGCCCGCGAGCGTAACCGCCAATTTCCTAGTCAGGGGATAAGCCATGCTAGCCATTGAGAAAATAATAGCCCGTGAAATCCTGGACTCCCGGGGCAACCCCACCGTGGAGTGCGACGTGCTGCTGGAGGACGGCTCCCTGGGCAGCGCGGCGGTGCCTAGCGGCGCCAGCACCGGCGAGCACGAGGCCCTGGAGCTGCGCGACGGCGACCAGAGCCGCTATGGCGGCAAGGGCGTGCTCAACGCGGTCTTGAACGTGGAGGAGGTGATCGCGCCCGAGCTGGTGGGGCTGGACGGCCTGGACCAGGTGCTCATCGACTCCACCATGATCGACCTGGACGGCACGCCCAACAAGTCCAAGCTGGGCGCCAACGCCATCCTGGCCGTGAGCATGGCCACGGCCCGGGCCGCGGCCGAGGCCCTCTTGATCCCCCTGTACCGCTATTTGGGCGGGGCCTACGCGCGCATCCTGCCCATGCCCATGATGAACATCCTCAACGGCGGCGGCCACGCCCCGAACAACGTGGACATCCAGGAGTTCATGATCGTGCCCGTGGGCGCCGACTCCTTTGCCGAGGCCCTGCGCATGGGCTCGGAGGTGTTCCACAGCCTCAAGAAGGTGCTCGCGGTCAAGGGCCTGGTGACCAGCGTGGGCGACGAGGGCGGCTTTGCCCCGGACCTCAAGGGCAATGAGGAGGCCATCCAGGTCATCCTGCAGGCCATCGAGGCCGCGGGCTACGCGCCGGGCGAGGACGTGGCCCTGGCCCTGGACTCTGCGGCCAGCGCGTTCTACGAGAACGGCCAGTACGTGTTCAAGAAGTCCGGCGGCGGCACCCTCAGCGCCGAGGGGCTCACCGACCTCTACGCCCAGTGGGTGGACAAGTACCCCCTGGTGAGCATCGAGGACGGCTTGGCCGAGGACGACTGGCAGGGCTGGGCCCTGATCACCGACAAGCTGGGCGACCGCATCCAGATCGTGGGCGACGACGTGTTCGTGACCAACCCCGAGCGCCTGGCCCAGGGCATCGAGCAGGGCTGCGCCAACAGCATCCTGATCAAGCTCAACCAAATCGGCAGCGTCACCGAGACCCTGGCCTGCATTGATCTGGCCAAGCGCAACGGCTACACCCAGGTGGTCAGCCACCGCTCCGGCGAGACAGAGGACACCTTCATCGCCGACCTGGCCGTGGCCATGAGTACCGGCCAGATCAAGACCGGCTCCCTCTGCCGCTCCGAGCGGGTGTGCAAGTACAACCGCCTGCTCAGGATCGAGGAGGAGCTGGAGGAAACGGCCCGCCTGGCCCAGCCCTTCTAAGCCCGCCGGGGGGCGCCTCCCCGCGCCCCGCCGCCGGAGGAGCGTTATCGCCCCCGCAGGCCTCACACCAGAGGCGGCCCTGGACCGCTGGCCCCTGTACGCCCGGCTCTACAACCGGCTGCTGCAGCCGGCCTTTGAGCGCCTGCGCGGCAAGGCCACCCCGGAGCTAATGGCCCAGCTGGAGGCCAGCCAGTGGTGGACGCCCGCGGCCCTGGCCGACTGGCAGTGGGCCGAGCTGGACAAGCTCCTGGCCTTCGTTGCCGTGGAGGTGCCCTTTTATCAAGATTGGTTCGCCGAGCACGGCCTGCGGCCGGCCGAGGTGGCGGCCCGCCGCGATCTGAGCCTCTTGCCCGTCGTGGACAAGGACCTGATCCAGGCCGCGCCCGAGCGCTTCCGCGCCCGGCGGCGGCCGGCCGGCTCCTATGCCAAGTCCACCGGCGGCACCGGCGGCCAGCCCCTGCACTTCCTGGTCAGCCCGGCCTCGGACCACTGGCGCACGGCCGTGACCCGGCGGGGCTACGGCTGGGCCGGCTGCCCCAATGGCCGGCGGCAGCTGCACCTGTGGAGCGGGGACATCGTGCCCCTGGCCGGCAAGGCCCGGCTCAAGCGCAGCCTGCACCGGGCCCTCTTGCGCCAGCGCTTCGTGGACTACTACCGCATGCTCACCAAGGAGCAGGCCGAGCAGGCCCTGGCCGAGATACAGCGCTTCCGGCCCCACTGCCTGGTGGCCTATCCCTCGGGCGCCGAGGCCCTGGCCCGCCGGGCCCTGGAGCAAGGCTGGCGGCCGCCGCGGTCGCTGATCAGCGTGCTCACCGGCGCCGAGCGGCTCTACCCCCACCAGCGCCAGATCATCGAGCGCGGCCTGGGCTGCCCGGTGTTCGAGACCTACGGCGGCCGCGAGTTCATGCTCATCGCCAGCCAGTGCCCGGAGCGCGAGGGCCTGCACGTCTCGGCCGAGAACCTGCTGTTGGAGGTGGCCGAGGCCGGCCGCGCCCTGGGGCCGGGGCAGGTGGGCGAGTTACTGATCACCGACCTGCACAACTTTGCCCAGCCCTTCATCCGCTACCGCAACGGCGACCTGGCCTCCTGGCTGGAGGGCGACTGCCCCTGCGGCCGCGGCCTGCCCCGCCTGGCCGGAGTGGAGGGCCGGGTCATGGACGCCATCCGCACGCCCGGCGGCGGCCGGCTCACCGGCCTGTTCTTCCCGCACCTGCTCAAGGACTTCCCGGCCATCCGGCGCTACCAGATCGTGCAGGACCGCCTGGACCACCTGGTGCTGCGCCTGGTGCTGGCCCAGCCCCTGAGTCCGGCCGAGCAGGCGCTGATCCTCGCTAAGGTGGCTCAGGCCCTGCCCGGCGTGCGGCCGGAGATAGAGCCGGTCAGCGAGATCGCCACCACCCCCACCGGCAAGGTGCGCATCACCATCGGCCTGGACGACCCAGGACGCGGGGCGCCAAGATAGCGGAGGACCAGGTATAATTAAGCCCGGTCCACGTTGCCGAGCTTGACAAGGGTGGGGGCTTGAAGATAGCCTCGGGCCAGGAGATAACCCGCGCTTGGGAGGAGAAGGTGAAGCTCAAGGCGGCCACGATCATCACGTTGACGGCGCTGCTCTCCTGGGGCCTGCTGGCCGGTTGCGCCTTGATCACCAGCAACACCACCGCCAAGGAGCTGCCGGTGCCCGCCCCTGGGCCCCAGATCAAGGCCGGGCTCAAGGCGGTGATGCCACCGGTGAAGGACCTGCGCTTCTGGCCCTCGGCCGAAGCCGGGGCGGCCAACCCCAACGTGCGCATCTTCCCGCAGCAGGTTTACGCCGAGGCCAAGAAGGGCCTGTTAGCCAGCGGCCTGTTCGCGGCCCTGCCTGCGCCGGATGAGCCCGCGGCCGCCGCTCTCAAGGACAAGTTCCAGCTCAGCGTGCTGGCCTTCGCCATCAACAAGTCCGGCAGCAACCCCTGGGCGGCGCCGGCCTACATAATCGACGGCCTGGTGCTGCCGGTCTACGTGGCGGCCAACCTGAGCACCAAGGGTCAGATGGACCTGGGCAGCTACCTGTTGCCCAGCACCAAGGTGGCCACCAGCATCAACGCCCAGGCCGCCTATTACGTGCCCGGCCTGGAAAAGCCCGTCATGAACCTGTTCTACCTGGAGCAGGTGGAGCTGGGCTCGGTGAGCGAGCGCCGGCTCTGGCAGGACCTGAGCAATCAGCGCGGCTTCGGCACCACGGTGGGCAAGAACGAAGGCGCCAAGGTGCTGCAGAAGCTGGTGCAGGCCATCTCCCGCGACCCGCACTGGCACTATCTCGATCAGTTCGAGCGCGTGGCCCGGGCAGACGCCATAGTCCTGAGCCAGGCCAAGCACGAGGAGCGCCTGCAGGGCGCCATCAGGGCTGCCGCCCTGCTGCGGCCGCTGCCCTACAGCCCGGCGGAGATCAAGATCGTCCTGGACTCCATCCTCACCCCAGCCGCCCGGGCCGCCCTGTTCAATGAGGTGCGGGCCCGCGCCCTGGGCCTGAGCGGCGGCGACGTGCTGCCCGCGAGCCAGCGCCTGGACGCCAAGAAGGTGGAGGCCCTGTTCGACGACCCGGCCCTGGGCCGGGCCCAGGTGGAGGCCGAGATCATGGCCAGGGTGCTGGCCATGGTGGTCTCGTCCCTGAACCCCCTGCCGCCGCCCAAGCCCGAGGCCACCGCCACCGCCCCTGGCCAACCGCCAGCGGCGGCCCCGGCCGCCCCGGCCCCCAAGCCGGCCGCAGAGGAAAAGCCCAAACCCCTGCCGCCGCTGACCCCCCAGGCCCAGCGCCTGTCCGCCGAGCTGCGCCAGGCGGTGGTGGCGGCCCTCAAGGGCCAGCCGCAGCTGCAGGCGGTCTTGCTCAACGAGGCGGACAAGTCGGTGGGGCCGGCCTGGGAGCCCACCAAGACGCTGCTGCAGGGCCTGGCCGAGGCGCCTCTGGTCAAGACCTACCTGGCCCGGCGCGGCTCCTAAGCTGGCCGCGCTTAGGAGCGGCGGCTTGCGTGTAATCTCCCCCTGGTTCGAGATTCTCTTCCTGCCCCCAGGGCCGGAGGTGCTGGCTCTCATCGAGCGGGCCGGCCGCACCTGCTACAAGTCCGAGCACCTGATCAGCCACGACTCGGCGGCCGAGTTCGTGCGCCGCATCGTGGCCTCGGGCCACCACAGCGTCATCGAGCACGCCTCGGCCACGGTGCGCTTCATCTGCGACCGGGGGGTGAGCCACGAGCTGGTGCGCCACCGCCTGGCCGCCTACAGCCAGGAGTCCACCCGCTACGCCAACTACTCCCAGGAGCGCTTCGGCAACCAGATCACCGTGGTCCGGCCCATGTTCTGGCCAGAGGGCAGCGAGCCCTATCGGCAGTGGGAAAAGGCCATGCTGGCCGCCGAGGCCGCCTATCTGGAGCTGCTGGCCCTGGGGGCCAAGCCCCAGGAGGCCCGGGCGGTGCTGCCCAACAGTCTCAAGACCGAGGTGGTGATGACCGCCAACCTGCGCGAGTGGCGCCACGTCATCGACCTGCGCAGCTCCAAGGCGGCCCACCCCCAGATCCGCCAGCTCATGCTGCCCCTGCTGGACGAGTTCAGCCGCCGGGTGCCGGTGTTCTTCGATGACCTGGCCCGGAAATACGCCGAGGAAATGGCCTCCTTCGCCGCCGGGCCGGCCGCCCTGTCCCCGCCGCCCGCGGACTGATCCCCCCTAGCCACGGCTCACGAAAAAAGGGGCCCGCGGCCCCGCTAATTGTGCTGGATTTTAGATTCGGCTCAGCGCCGGATGATCAGAGCGCTGCCCTGGTCGCGCACCATGGGGGGTTGCTTCTCGCCCTTGAGGGAGGCCAGCCCCCACACGCCCAGGAACACGGCCAAGAGCATCAGCCCCAGGCCCAGCCAGGCCACGATGCCCCGCGGCACCCGCCCGAACAAGAGGGCGTGGGCCGCTTTTTTACACTGGTAAACGGCGCCGGGCTGGTCGTCCAAGGACAACTGGCACTGGACGCCTTCTTTGCCGTAATAACGCATGCACACCCGCTGCCGGGGCAGGTTATCGCCTTGGCTATCCGCTGCCGAAATTACAATTAATCCAATTATAGACCAGGGCCCAACCAGGGGCAAGCAAAGAGGTGGCCTATGGCTGCCCCGGCGGGTCAGCGCCGCCAGAGACCGCACATGGTCTCGCCGGCGTAAAGGGTCTTTTCGTGGGTCAGGCGGCGGGGGCGGAAGTAAGGGCCGTAGACCAGCAGGCGGCCGGGCCAGTCCGCGGGCAGGCGCTCCTCCAGCCAGTCCAGGGGCTTGTCCGGGTAGATGAACAAGAGGTCATAGGGGCTCAGGTCCACGCTGCGGCAGTCGGCGCAGATGAAGCGGGCCCGGCTCAGGCCCAGCTTTTCGGCCATGCGGGCGCCGGCCTGGCACAGCTCGGGGTCGGCCTCGATGCCCGTGGCCTGGGTGAACAGGGAGGCCAGGAGCACCACCCGGCCGTCGCCGCTGCCCAGGTCCGCGAAGTGGCGGCAGTTCTCCAGGCGCAGCTTGAGCAAGAGGTCGTAGACCTCCTCGGCCCGGGAGCAGGCCCACATGCCCACCGGCGTCACCTTGTAGGGCTGCTCCAGGGTGGCCGCGAAGTCCTTGAGGGCCCGCACCACCTCGGCCAGGCCCGCCGGGGGCGGCTCATTCATGGCTTGAGGCGGGCGTGCTCGATCTTCAGGCAGGAGTCCTGCACCACCAAGAGGCCGGCCTGCTCGGCCAGGCGGGCGGCCTGGGCGTTCATCACCCCCTGCTGCATCCACAGCACCTTGGCCCCCTTGGCCACGGCCTCTTGGGCGATGGGCACCAGGTGCTCGGAGCGGCGGAACACGTCCACCACCTCCACCGGACCGGGGATGGCAGCCAGGTCCGGGTAGCACTGCTCGCCCAGGATGCGTTCCCCCTTGGGGTTGACCGGGATGATCTGGTAGCCCTGCCGCTGCATGTAGCTGGCCACGTCGTGGCTGGGGCGGGAGGGATCGGGCGACAGGCCCACCACCGCGATGCGGCGGCACTCGCGCAGGGCGCGGCGGAGCTGGTCGTCGCCGGGGTTCAGAATCAACGGCTGCATGCTTTCCTCCTGGCAGGCGCGTGTATTCTAGCACGCCTCCCCAGGCCGGGCCAGGCCAGGGCCGGGGCCCAGCAGGCCGTGGATCAGGGCCAGGCGCTCCAGGAGCAGGCGGGCCTGGCCGGCCCCCAGCGGGCCCAGGGCCGCGGGCAGCAGGGCCGCGGCCGCCCCCGGCGGCAGGCGCCGCAGCAGGGCGTACAGGCGCAGGGCCGGCCGGCTGGCCGCGGGCAGGGGCGGCAGGGGGCAGGCGGCGCAGGGAGGCGGGCCCTCGCCGGCCTGCTCCTGCTGGGCGCAGGCCGCGCAGCTCAGGCCCGGAAAGTCGGCCAGGCAGCGCAGGTGCGCCTCCAGCTCGGCCAGCTCGCGCCGGTCGGCCTCAGTGAGCCAGGCCGGCGGGGCCAGGCGGGCCAGGAGCCGGCTCAAGAGGCCGGCCGGCAGATGCTCCAGGGCCTGGCCCGCGGCGGGCTCTGCCAGCGCCGCGCCGCCCAGGCCCAACAGCGCCAGGCACAGGCTGGCCGGGCCGGGCGCCTCCTCCTGGGCCCGCAGCCAAGCATCAGCCCCAGGCGGCCGCCAGGCCAGGCGGACCGGATCGAGGTCCAGGATTTGGATTGGGGAGTCGCGGCCGGGCATGGCCGCAGCATAGGGCCGGCCAGCAGGCCCGGCCAGGGAGCCGGCGCACAAAACCGCCGCCGCTAATATTAAAGCAATGGCTTTAATTGTGTGGGGGAATGTGGGGGTGGCTCAGGCCGCAGGGTGCATATCTTTGAGCACAAGCTCTATGTGCGGACGGCCGTAGTTGGAGACCCGAGGGATGAAGGCCACCTCCAGGCGCGCGCCCACCGGCGGGGCCTGTCCGGCCTGATTGAAGGCAATGGCCGGCAGCAGGGCCCCGTCCTGGATCAGCTCCATTTTCAAGTGGTTGTCCCCCACGATGCGCACCGAGGATACCTCCGCGCCCGCCGCGGCCAGCACCGGCTCCGGGTTGCCCAGGCCGTGCGGGGCCAGGCGCAGCAGGGGCGCCATCATCTCCGGGCCCAGCTCGGCCAGGCTCACCCTGGCCTCGATGGCCAGGCGGGCGCCCTGGTCCGGCGGGGGCAGCTCCCGCTCCGCGGCCTGCTCCAGGGCCCGGACCAGCTCGGGCAGGCGGCTGCCGGCCAGGGTGGCGCCCGCGGCCAGGGCATGTCCGCCGTAGCTGTCCAGCAGGGCCGCGTTGGCGGCCAGGGCCCGCTGCAGATGGAAGCCCTCCAGGGAGCGCCCGGAGCCCACTGCCAGGCCGTTTTCCAAGGAAAACAGCATGGTGGGCCGGCCGGTGCGCTCCAGGAGGCGGCCGGCTACGATGCCCAGCACCCCCCGGTGCCAGCCCGAGCGGCCCAGCACCAGGCAGCGGGCCTGGCGCAGGTGCGGGTCGCTAGCGATAACTTCGAGCGCTTGCTCAAATATGGCCGTCTCCAGCTCCCGGCGCTGGCCGTTGAGCCGGTTCAGGTCCTGGGCCAGGGCCGCGGCCCGCTCCGCTCCCGGCGCCAGCAGCAGCTCCAGGGCCTGGGCCGGGTGCTCCAGACGGCCGGCGGCGTTGATGCGCGGGGCCAGATAAAAGCCCAGGTCCATGGTGTCCAGGCTGCCGCTGCGGCCCGCGGCCTGGGCCAGGGCGGCCAGGCCGGGCCGCCAGCGCTCGTTGAGCACCTTGAGCCCCTCGCTGACCAACACCCGGTTGGCCTCGATGAGCGGCACCACGTCCGCGCAGGTGCCCAGGGCCACCAGGTCCAGGCTGCGGCGCAGGTTGGGTTCGGGCCGGCGCTCGAAGAACCCGGCCCGGCGCAGGCCGGCGCGCAGCCCCGCGGCCAGGTAGAAGCTCACGCCCACGCCGGCCAGATGCGGGGTCAGGCCGCAGGCCTCCTGCTTGGGGTTGACCACCGCCTCGGCCGGCACCAGGGGCCCAGGCGGCACCAGGTGGTGGTCGGTGACCACCACCCTGAGGCCCAGCCCGTGCGCGGCGGCCACGCCCTCGTGGTCGGAGATGCCGCAGTCGGCGGTGACCACCACCGCGGCCCCGGCCGCGGCCAGGCGCTGGGCCCGAGGCGGCCGGAAGCCGTAGCCGTCCATCAGGCGGTGGGGCAGGTCCCAGACCACCGGCGCCCCGCACTGGCCCAGGAACTCCACCAGCAGGGCCGTGGCTGTGATGCCGTCGGCGTCGTAGTCGCCGGCCACGCCGATGGTCTGGCCCTGCTCCAGGGCCGGGATCAGCACTTCGAGCGCTTGCCTGAGCCCCAGCATATTCTCGGGCGGGGGCAGGCGCTCCAGGCAGGGGTCCAGGAAGGCCCGGGCCTCCTCCGGGTCGCTGAGGCCGCGGCGGCAGAGGAGCTGGCCGGCCAGGGGCGGCAGACCCAGGGCCGCGGCCAGGGCCTGGGCCGCGCGGGGCGTGGGCGTGGCGATCTGCCATACCGGCGGTGGGGGAGCGGGGACCATGAAGGCACTATATATGGGGGTAGGGGGGAGGTCAAGGGAAAGGGAGGATGGTAAGGAGAGAGTAAAGTGGATAAACGAAGCCACTTCGCGGGCGGGGTATTGACCCCGCCCTTGACCAAGGGGCTGCTAAGCGCCCCCTTGGAACCCCAGCAAATGGTCCCTGGGGCGAGCCCCAGGGAATATCAAGTTAAAAGCAAAAGCTAGCCATTGCACGTTAAGTGTCTTTTGGTGCCACCGGCAGGGATTGTCCAGTTACTTGCACCATCACCATACGGAAGAAGCCCCTTCCCCGCGAATTCTCAAATAGTTTGAAAACGGTTGTACCTTCAAATGTGTGCTGAATGGCGTACCATGCTTCCTCAACAAGTTGCCAAAGTACAGCATCGGTGGTCCTAATATCATTCGCAATAACACCACGTTTCTGGAGTTCTTCAAGGTCCACTCGACGAGCATGGGATTTGAATGCATTATGATTGCCCAAGAAATCTACGATCCCGGAGGCCACTTTCCCGGCATCGGCCAAGTCTTTAAACATGTAAGACATTAGATATTGCTTAACAAGATCCTTTGATAACTCGATTGCATTCAGGCTTTTTTGGTATAAACCTACTCCATAACGCTGCATGATAGGAGCCCATGCAGCCGCAAGTGCCTGATTGGCAATTATTTCTTCTTGAGCTTGGCGAAACTGGTCGATAAGCACTTGCGCAGGGGTCATCACTATTCCGCCTGCGCCGTCAGATAAACGAAATTGGGGATCGATTGGTCCGAGCTCGGCGCTCGGCGGCATAAGTATCTCGTCTCCTGACAGGGCAAGCATCGTTGCGGCGCTTTTGGCAATAACAGGGATGATAAATCGGACAGGCGAGAAACGTTGCCGGATGACTTTTACAATTGACTCACCGGCTTCCGCAGAGCCACCGGGGGAGTGAAGAAGAACATCCAAAGGGCCGTCGGGTAAGTCCCGGGTGACTTCTTGGAAACCCTGAAGATCGGTAAGGTCAATGTCCACCTGCCCCTGGCAGGAGCGGAATTTCTCGGCACTTAGAAAGTCGGTGGCATAAGCAACCAATGGGATGTTTGTATGTTTTTCGACAGCCGCCAGCTTTGATCGACGGTATTTGTCGTAATCAATGTTACCGTTTGTTTGACGGCAAACATTAAGTTCTGCTTTGGTTGATTGCCAAGTGATAGCCTTATGTTCAACCATTACTCTTTCTCCAAACGGATGGCGGCCGTTGTTGTCTCGGTCGCTGCCGTGACCCGTTTAACTTGATTTTCATCTTCTACTACACTCGACATGGATGATGCGTCCGCTGCATTGAGGGCGGATTCCACTGAATCCCAAAGTCCCGGAGTGTCCCGCCGGGATGAGTCGAGTAGATTTTTAAGTGACATAACTTCAGGAGAAATCTTTAACTGTAATTTATCACTCATAGATTCTCCTCCCAGTTACTAAATTACACCCAGGCTCACCATGTCGCCCCCCCGCATGCTTCACCTGCATAAGTTCCATCCTAAAAATATATCGCCATTCCAAAGGTAATGTCACCAAGTACTAATTCAAAATCCCCTTGCCAGCGGTCCGTTATGAAAGGGAGGATTGCCACGTCGCGGCGGGACCGCGGCCACTCATTAACCACCGCCCCGGCCACCGCTCCTCGCAATGACGGCTATGCTAGATGGGCTTACGGCGCGGGCGGTTGCGTGGTGTCTGGGGTCACGGGGCTACTCAAACCCATCCCCGCCCTTACTCCCCCGCCGGCCTCTGCCTGAGCGCCTTGACCCGCGCCCGGCGGCGCTTGGACTCCAGGCGGGCGCGCTTGGCGCCGGCGCTGGGCCGGGTGGGCCGGCGGGGCGCGGCCGGGGGCCGGTTCCGCTCGGCCAGGGCCGCCTGCAGCCGGCGCAGGGCCACCTCGCGGTTCTGGTGCTGGGAGCGGCGCTCGCTGGCCGTGACCACGATGCCGCTGGGCAGGTGGGTCAGGCGCACGGCCGTCTCCACCTTGTTGCGGTGCTGTCCGCCGGGGCCGGAGGCGCGCAGGAACTCCCAGTGCAGCTCGTGGTCGGGTATGGGGGGCAGGGGCGCCATCAGGCGCGGCCGCGCTTGTCGCACTCGATGTAGGCATAGGCCGAGTGGTTGTGGATGGACTCGAAGTTCTCGCTGTCCACCGCGAACCAGACGATGTTGGGGTCCTCGCCCAGCTTGCGGCTCACCTCGCGCACCACGTCCTCCACGAACATGGGGTTGTCGTAGGCGTGCTCGGTCACGTACTTCTCGTCCTCGCGCTTGAGCAGGGAGAACACGTCGCTGGAGGCCGACTCCTCTACCATGGCGATGAGGTCCTCGATCCAGATGAAGCGCTTGAAGCGCACGGCCAGGCGGACCAGGCCGCGCTGGTTGTGGGCCCCGCTGGCGCTGATCTCCTTGGAGCAGGGGCAGAGGGTGGTCACCGGCACGGCGATCTCCACCACCAGGTCCATGCCCTCGCTGCCCAGGCTGCCCCGGAAGCGGATGTTGTACTCCATCAGGCCCTGGGCCCGGCTGACCGGGGCGGCCTTGCTGATGAAGTAGGGGAACTCGATCTCGATGTGGGCGCTGGCCGCGTCCAGGCGCTGCTTCATCTCCTCCAGGATATCGGGCAGGTTGGACAGGTTGATGTTGGAGGAGTACTCCGAGAGCAGCTCGATGAAGCGGCTCATGTGGGTGCCCTTGTACAGGTGGGGCAGGTTGACGTACATGTTGATGGAGGCCACCGTCTGCTGGCTGCCGTTGGCGCGGTCCAGCACCGTGATGGGATAGCGGATGTTCTTCACTCCCACCTTGTCGATGTCTATGTTGCGGTGGTCCGGCTGGTTTTGTACGTCTATCATGCTCGCCTGTTCCGGTTGGCTGAGGGCCAGGGAATTATAAAGCGGGGCGCCGGGGGATACAACCCGCGCGCCCCGCTTCAGTCTCGTGCCTTGGCCTGCGCCCGGGTCTCTACCAGCCCCAGGTCAGGTAGCGGTGGATGCTGTTGGCGGCCAGGCGGCCGGCGCCGGCGGCCTTGATCACCGTGGCCGCGCCGGTGACGATGTCGCCGCCGGCCCAGACCTTGGGCTTCTTGGTCTTGCCGTCCTCGTCGGCCACGATGTAGCCCCACTTGGTGATCTCCAGGCCGGGGGTGGTGCTGGTGATCAGGGGGTTGGCGCCGGAGCCGATGGCGATGATGGCCAGGTCGCACTCCAGGGTCTTGGTGGCGCCGGGGATGGGCTCGGGCGAGCGGCGGCCGGAGGCGTCGGGCTCGCCCAGCTTCATCTCCTGCAGCTCCACGGCCGTGAGCCGGTCGTCCTTGTTGCCGATGAAGCGCACCGGCGCGTGCAGGAAGAAGAACTGGATGCCCTCGTCCTTGGCGTGGTGGATCTCTTCGACCCGGGCCGGCAGCTCCTGGTCGCTGCGGCGGTAGACGCACTTTACGTCGTCGCAGCCCATGCGCATGGCGGTGCGCAGGGAGTCCATGGCCACGTTGCCGCCGCCGAAGACGCACACGTGCTTGCCGCTCACCAGGGGGGTGTCGTAGTCCGGGAAGAGGTAGGCCTTCATCAGGTTGGCCCGGGTCAGGTACTCGTTGGCGCTGTAGACGCCGATGAGGTTTTCGCCGGGCACCCCCACGAAGCGGGGCAGGCCGGCGCCCACGCCCAGGTACACCGCGTCATAGCCCTCTTTTTCCAGTAGCTCGTCGATGGTGATGGCCGCGCCCACCACGGCGTTGCACTCCACCTTCACGCCCAGGCGCTCCAGGAAGTTCACCTCCGCGGCCACGATCTCCTTGGGCAGGCGGAACTCGGGGATGCCGTAGACCAAGACGCCGCCGGGCTTGTGGAAGGCCTCGAACACGGTGACCTCGTGGCCCTTTCTTATCAGGTCGCCGGCCACGGTGAGGCCGCCGGGGCCGCTGCCCACCACCGCCACCCGCTTGCCGGTCTTCTTGGCGATGGGCGGCAGGGGGATGTCGCTCTGGCCTCGGGCCCAGTCGGCGGCGAAGCGCTCCAGGTTGCCGATGGCCACCGGCTTGTCCTTCTTGCCCAGGATGCACACGCCCTCGCACTGGTTCTCCTGGGGGCAGACCCGGCCGCACACCGCGGGCAGGGAGTTGTACTCCCACAGCTTCATGATGGCGCCCACGAAGTCGCCTTCTTGGATGGGCTTGATGAAGGCCGGGATGTCTACGTTCACCGGGCAGCCGGTCACGCAGGAGGGCTTCTTGCACTGCAGGCAGCGGCCGGCCTCGGTCTGGGCCAGGATGGCCGTGTAGCCCAGGGGCACCTCCTTGAAGTTGCGGCGGCGGACCTGGGGCTCCTGCTCGGGCATGGGGGTGCGGGGGGTCTTCTCTTTCTTCGCTTGCTCGGCCATGACTAGCCCCCCTCCTACTTGGCCTGCGCCTCGCAGGCGCACTTGTGTTGGTAAAGCTGCATGGCCTCTTTCTCCTGGGGCATGTAGGCGGTCAGGCGCTTGGCCAGGCCCTCGAAGTCCACTTGGTGGGCGTCGAACTCCGGGCCGTCCACGCAGGCGAACTTAGTCTTGCCGCCCACCGACACCCGGCAACAGCCGCACATGCCGGTGCCGTCCACCATGATGGCGTTGAGACTGACCATGGTGGGCACGCCGAACTCCTGGGTCACCTTGGCGCAGAACTTCATCATGGGCACCGGCCCGATGCACACCGCCTCCTTGACCTCTTTGCCCAGCTTGGTCAGCTGCTCCCGGAGCACGTCGGTGACGAAGCCGTGGTGGCCATAGGAGCCGTCGTCGGTGCAGACGTAGAGCTCGTGGCTGGCGGCGCGCATCTTGTCTTCCAGGATTAAGAGGTCCTTGGTGCGCGCGCCGATGATGGCGATGACCTTGTTGCCGGCCTTCTTCATGCCCCGGGTGATGGGGTGCAGCACGGCCACGCCGGTGCCGCCGCCCACGCAGATCACGGTGCCCTTGTTCTCGATGGGCGTGGGCCGGCCCAGGGGCCCGGCGATGTCCATGATGCTGTCCATCACGTTGAGGCTCTTGAGTAGGGCCGTGGTCTTGCCCACCACCTGGTAGATGATGGTGACGGTGCCGCGCTCGGGATTGGTGTCGGCCATGGTCAGGGGGATGCGCTCCCCGGTCTCGTTGACGCGCAGGATGATGAACTGGCCCGGCTTGGCCTTGGCGGCGATGCGGGGGGCCTCTATCTCGTTGGCCACCACCGTGCCCTGGGCCAGCTCCTGCTTAGACAATATCTGGAACATAAGTCTCTCCACGAGTCATTTTGGCGAAATCCGAGCCCGCGCCTGCAGCTAACCCCCTGTCAGCACGGCGCTATTTATATCCGGCTCCAAAAACCTCCCGGCCGGAGGCCGGCCGAGGGGACGCGAAACTCTTACCATCGCCATGGGCTGTAGTCAAAGATTATACGACATTTACCGGGCCTACACTCATGCCGGCTTATCGCAGGGCCCGGAGATAGTGATTGTGATGGTATTCTCTTGACGGCGGGGCCTAATCGTGCTATTCGCCCCTAGATAATGGAAATCCCTGGCACCTGCCCCTGGGGCGCCAGTGGCGTTTCCGGCCGTCCACTGACACGGTATTCATGCCTGGACCGCGCCCAGCCGGCCGCCCATTGGGGCGGGCCGGGGCAGAGGTGGGTCTGAGACACTGTGGTTTTTTCTTCAAGGAGGAAGTGGAATCATGTCCAAGCTGCCAGATCCCAGGAAAAATCCCGATTACGTAATCGCCGAGGCAGCCGAAGAGTTCATGAAGCCCATCAAGGAGATCGCCGGCAATCTGGGCCTGACCGACGAAGAGCTCCTACCCCACGGCCATTACGTGGCCAAGGTGGACTTCAAGAAGGTGCTGGCCCGCCTGAAGGACCGCCCTGACGGCAAGTATATCGACGTGACCGCCATCACCCCCACCCCCCTGGGCGAGGGCAAGTCCACCTCCACCATGGGTCTGGTGGAAGGCCTGGGCAAGCGCGGCAAGAACGTGACCGCGGCCATCCGTCAGCCCTCTGGCGGCCCCACCATGAACATCAAGGGCTCGGCGGCCGGCGGCGGCCTGGCCCAGTGCATTCCGCTGACTCCCTTCAGCCTGGGTCTCACCGGCGACATCAACGCCATCATGAACAGCCACAACCTGGCTATGGTGGCCATGAACGCCCGTATGCAGCACGAGCGCAACTACAACGACGAGCAGCTCAAGCGCCTGAGCGGCATGCGCCGGCTGGACATCGACCCCACCAACATCGAGATGGGCTGGATCATCGACTTCTGCGCCCAGGGCCTCCGCAACATCGTCATGGGCCTGGGCGGCCGCGCCGACGGCTACACCATGCAGTCCAAGTTCGGCATCGCCGTGTCCTCGGAGATCATGGCCATCCTGGCGGTGGCCAAGGACCTCAAGGACATGCGCGAGCGCATGGGCAAGATCGTGGTGGCCTACGACAAGGGCGGCAAGCCCGTGACCACCAAGGACCTGGAGGTGGACGGCGCCATGACCGCCTGGATGGTGGAGGCGCTCAACCCCAACCTGCTGCAGTCCCTGGAAGGCCAGCCGGTGTTCGTGCACGCCGGCCCCTTCGCCAACATCGCCATCGGCCAGAGCTCCATCATCGCCGACCGCGTGGCCCTGAAGCTCAGCGACTACCACGTCACCGAGAGCGGCTTCGGCGCCGACATCGGCTTCGAGAAGTTCTGGAACCTCAAGTGCCGCTTTAGCGGCCTGAAGCCCAACTGCGCGGTGGTGGTGGCCACCATCCGGGCCCTGAAGTGCCACGGCGGCGCCCCCATCCCGGTGCCCGGCAAGCCCATGCCCGAGGAGTACAAGGGCGAGAACGTGGGCTGGGTGGAGAAGGGCTGCGCCAACTTGGTGCACCACATCAACACCGTCAAGAAGGCCGGCATCAACCCGGTGGTGTGCATCAACGCCTTCTATACCGACACCGACAACGAGATCAAGAAGGTGCGCGAGCTGGCCGAGGCGGCCGGCGCCCGCGTGGCCCTGAGCCGCCACTGGGAGAAGGGCGGCGAGGGCGCCCTGGAGTTCGCCGACGCGGTCGTCGAGGCCTGCGAGCAGCCCAACGACTTCAAGCTGCTCTATGAGCTGAACGTGCCCCTGCGCAAGCGCATCGAGCTGATCGCCAAGAACGTCTACGGCGCCGACGGCGTGGACTACTCGGCCGACGCCCTGGCCAAGGCCAAGAAGATCGAGGCCGACCCCGAGCTGTCCAAGCTGGGCACCTGCATGGTCAAGACCCACCTGTCCCTGAGCGACAACCCATCCATCAAGGGCGTGCCCAAGGACTGGCGGCTGTTCGTGCGCGACATCCTCACCTACGGCGGCGCCGGCTTCGTGGTGCCCGTGGCCGGCAACATCAGCCTGATGCCCGGCACCGGCTCCAACCCCGCCTACCGCCGCGTGGATGTCGACGTGGAAACCGGCAAGGTTAAGGGCGTGTTCTAAGAGGGCTTTTCAGAGCCAGACGCTGCAAACGCCCGGGGGGTTCGCTCCCCGGGCGTTTCGCTTGCCCCTCTGTTATTTTTACTGTATGGTCTGCCAGGAGTAGTTTTAAGAATTCTTGAAATCACCAGCAAAATGGTTACTTTTTAATGGCTTATATTCCGATGAAACTGATTGGAAAAAGGTATTAAGTCGGGCATCCCCAACCAGGGCGAGCATGAGGCCCTGCCAAGTTCGAAGGACGGAGTGATGGCTGCGAAGGATCAGAAGAAAGTTGGAGCGGTGATGGTGGTGGGCGCCGGCATAGCCGGCGTGCAGGCCTCCCTGGACCTGGCCAATGCCGGCTACTACGTCTATCTGGTGGAGAAGACCAGCGCCATCGGCGGGCGCATGGCCCAGCTGGACAAGACCTTCCCCACCAACGACTGCGCCATGTGCATCGTCTCCCCCAAGCTGGTGGAGTGCGGCCGCCATCTGAACATCGAGATCATCACCAACGCCGAGGTCGAGTCCATCTCCGGCCAGCCGGGCGACTTCTCGGTGCAGGTGCACCAAGCCCCGCGCTACATCGACATGGGCGCCTGCACCGCCTGCGGCGACTGCATCAAGGAGTGCCCGGTCTCCCTGCCCAACGAGTTCGACCAGGGGCTGAGCCAGCGCAAGGCCACCTTCAAGCGCTACGCCCAGGCCTATCCCAACGCCTACTGCATCACCAAGCTGGACCGGGCCCCCTGCAAGATCGCCTGCCCGGCCAACCTGAACGTGCAGGGCTACGTGCAGATGGCCAAGGTGGGCAAGAACCAGCAGTCGCTGTCCATCATCATGGAAGACCTGCCCCTGCCCGGCACCATCGGCCGCATCTGCCCGCACCCCTGCGAGTCCTCCTGCCGCCGCCTGGAGGTGGACGAGGCCATCGCCATCCGCGACATCAAGCGCTTCGTGGCCGACGCGGTGGGGGTGGAGAACATCCCCCAGCCCGAGGTGGAGCCCCGGCCCGAGAAGGTGGCCATCGTGGGCGGCGGGCCCGCCGGCCTATCGGCGGCCTACCACCTGGCCCGTAAGGGCGTCAAGTCGGTGGTCTTCGAGGCTGGCCCCGTGGCCGGCGGCGCCCTGGCCACCGGCGTGCCGGCCTACCGCCTGCCCGCTGAGGTGCTGCAGGCCGAGGTGGACAACATCGCCCGCCTGGGCGTGGAGATCAAGCTCAACACCCCCATCGGTAAGGACATCAGCTTCGCCGACCTGCAAAAGGACTACGACGCGGTGTTCCTGGGCGTGGGCGCCGGCCAGAGCTTCAAGCTGGGTGTGTCCGGCGAGGACCAGAAGAACGTGATCCCCGCCCTGGACTACCTGGCCGCGGTCAAGCTGGGCCAGGAGGCCCCCACCGGCAATGAAGTGGTGGTGGTGGGCGGCGGCAACGTGGCCGTGGACGCGGCCCGCACCGCGGTGCGCCGCGGCGCGGCCAAGGTGACCATGGTCATGCTGGAGAGCGCCGAGGAGTGCCCGGCCAGCCCCTGGGAGATCACCGAGGCCCTGGAGGAGGGCATCGAGCTGGTCCACCGCAAGGGCGTGGACGCCATAACGCCCCAGGGCCTGTACCTGAAGCAGTGCACCCGGGTCTTCGACGAGAACAAGCGCTTCAGCCCCACCTTCGACGACGCCTGCGAGCTGGTGCAGATACCGGCCGACCTGATCATCACCGCCATCGGGCAGCGGCCGGACCTGTCCTTCCTGGGCGAGGGCCACGGCCTGACCCTGACCCGGCGGGGCACCATCGAGGTGGACCCCCTGACCATGGCCACCAACCTGCCCAAGGTCTTTGCCGGCGGCGACGCGGTCACCGGCCCCTGGATCGCCATCGGCGCCGTGGCCGCCGGCCGCGAGGCGGCCGTCAGCATGCTGCGCCTGTTCGACGGCCAGGACCTGGCCCAGGGCCGCAGCAAGCTGGAGGCCAAGCCCGCCGACGAGCAGAACTACAACCCCATCCCGGCCGACATCGCCCAGGCTCCCCGGCCCCACCTGGCCGCCCGCGGCGCGGACGAGCGCAAGGGCGACTTCGCCGAGTTCGAGTCGGGGCTCAGCCCCAAGCAGGTGGCGGCCGAGGGCGAGCGCTGCCTGAACTGCGGCGTCTGCTGCGAGTGCTTCGAGTGCGTGGCCGCCTGCAAGGCCAAGGCCCCGGCCCACGACCAGCAGCCCCAGGACCTGACCCTCAACGTGGGCAGCGTGATCCTGGCCCCGGGCTTCGACCCCTTCGACCCCTCCAGTTTCGACACCTACGACTACGCCAAGCACCCCAACGTGCTCACGGCCATGGAGTTCGAGCGGGTCTTGAGCGCCAGCGGCCCCTACCAGGGCCATTTGCAGCGGCCCAGCGACGGCGCCGAGCCCAAGAAGATCGCCTGGCTGCAGTGCGTGGGCAGCCGCGACATCCACCACTGCGACCACGGCTACTGCTCGGCGGTGTGCTGCATGTACGCCATCAAGGAGGCGGTGATCGCCAAGGAGCACTCCAAGGTCGAGCTGGACACCGCCATCTTCTTCATGGACATGCGCACCTACGGCAAGGACTTCGAGAAGTACTACGACCGGGCCCGCAACGAGCACGGCCTGCGCTTCATCCGCAGCCGGGTGCACACCATCGACCCGGTGGAGGGCGACCGCCTGCGCATCGACTACGTAACCGAGCACGGCGAGATCGTCAGTGAAGAGTTCGACATGGTGGTGCTGTCGGTGGGCCTGGAGACCTCGGCCGCGGCCGTGGAGACCGCCCAACGCCTGGGCATCGACCTGACCAAGTACAACTTCTCGGCCACCAGCTCCTTCGCGCCGGTGGGCACCAGCAAAGAGGGCATCTTCGCCTGCGGCGCCTTCGCCGGGCCCAAGGACATCCCCCAGTCGGTGATGGAGGCCTCCGCCGCCGCCTGCGCGGCCAGCATCGACCTGTCCGCCAGCCGGGGCACCCTGACCAAGGAAGTCACCTACCCCATCGAGAAAGACATCAGCGGCGAGCAGCCCCGGGTGGGCGTGTTCGTGTGCAACTGCGGCATCAACATCGGCGGCATCGTGGACGTGCCCGCGGTGCGCGAGTACGCCGCCACCCTGCCCTATGTGGAGTTCGTGGACGACAATCTGTTCACCTGCTCCCAGGACACCCAAAACAAGATCAAGGCCAAGATCGAGGAGCACAGGCTCAACCGGGTGGTGGTGGCCTCCTGCAGCCCGCGCACCCACGAGCCCCTGTTCCAGGAGACCATCCGCGAGGCCGGCCTGAACAAGTACCTGTTCGAGATGGCCAACATCCGCGACCAGGACTCCTGGGTGCACCAGGGCCAGCCGGAAAAGGCCACCGAAAAGGCCAAGGACCTGGTGCGCATGGCCGTGGCCAAGGCGGCCCTGATCGAGCCCCTGCACCAGGTGGAGCTGCCCCTGACCAAGAGCGCCGTGGTGGTGGGCGGCGGCGCCGCGGGCATGAACGCGGCCCTGAACCTGGCCGACAGCGGCTACCCGGTGCACCTGGTAGAAAAGACCGGCGAGCTGGGCGGCAACGCCCGCTACCTGCTCAATACCTGGCAGGGCGAGCTGGTGGCCCCCTACCTGGAAGAGCTCATCGCCAAGGTGCGCGGACACAAGAACATCACCCTGCACCTAAACACCGAGCTGACCTCCTTCAAGGGCTTCCTGGGCAACTTCGTCAGCGACCTCACCGGCGAGGACGGCCAGAGCCGTACCATCGAGCACGGCGTGGTGGTCTTGGCCACCGGCGGCAAGGAGCTCAAGCCCAGCGAGTACCTCTACGGCCAGAACGAGGCGGTGCTCACCTCCCTGGAGCTGGACGCGGAACTGAAGGCCAATCCCGCGGCGCCCCAGAACTGGGGTGCGGTGGGCTTCATCCAGTGCGTGGGCTCCCGCGAGCCCGAGCGCCCCTACTGCAGCCGCCTGTGCTGCACCCACTCGGTGGAGAGCGCCATCAAGGTCAAGGAGGCCAACCCCGAGGCCCAGGTGTACATCCTCTACCGCGACATCCGCACCTACGGCGTGCGCGAGGACCTGTACAAGAAGGCCCGCGAACTGGGGGTGCTGTTCATCCGCTACAACCTGGAGGATAAGCCCAAGGTGGAGGCGCAGGACGGCAAGCTGACCGTCACCGCCACCGACCACGTGCTGGGCCGGCCCATCGCCTTCGACCTGGACCGCCTGGTGCTGGCCGCGGCCATCCTGCCCAACGACGTGCACAAGCTGGCCGAGGTCATGAAGACCCCGCTGAACGCCGAGGGCTTCCTACTGGAGGCCCACGCCAAGCTGCGGCCGGTGGACTTCGCCAGCGAGGGCATCTACCAGGCGGGCCTGGCCCACTATCCCAAGCCCCTGGACGAGGCCATCGCCCAAGCCAACGCCGCCGCCGGCCGGGCCCTGACCGTGCTGGCCAAGAATCTGATCCGGGTGGGCGGGGTGGTGGCCACGGTGAACCCGGACAAGTGCTCGGTGTGCCTGACCTGCGTGCGCACCTGCCCCTACGGGGTGCCGGTGATCAAAAACGGCGCCGCGCACATCGAGGTGGCCCAGTGCTACGGCTGCGGGGCCTGCGCCGCCGAGTGCCCGGGCAAGGCCATCACCCTGCAGCACTTCACCGACGCCCAGATCCTGGCCAAGGAAAAGGCGGCCTTCAACTAGGAAGCGAGTTGGCCGCCCGGCGGCCCCGGCAAGAGGAGGAGTAGAGTTGAGCGCGAGCTTCGAACCGACGATTGTGGCCTTCTGCTGTCAGTATTGAGCGTACTCCGCTGCGGACCTGGCAGGTTCGATGAGACTGCAGTATCCCCCCAGCGTGCGGGTGATCCAGCTTCCCTGCTCGGGCAGGGTGGACATCCTGCACCTGCTCAGAGCCTTTGAGGAGGGCGCCGACGGGGTGTACGTGGCCGGCTGCATGGAGGGCGACTGCCACTTCCTCACCGGCAACTTCAAGGCCCGGCGCAAAGTCAATTACGTCAAGAAGGTGCTGGAGCAGCTGGGCATAGAGCCCGAGCGCATCGAGATGTTCAACATGAGCTCGGCCGAGGGCCCCCGCTTCGCCCAGGTGGCCCGTGAGTTCACCGAGCGCATCAAAGAGCTGGGCCCCAGCCCGGTCAAGACCGCCCAGGCGGCCTGAGCCAGCGCCGGATTTGTAGAGGAAGGATGATCCTATGGTGGTAGGTGACAGCAAGCCTCTGGAAGAGATTCTGGAGATGATCAAGGGCCGGGACAGGGTCCTGGTGCTGGGCTGCCGGGGCTGCGTGACCGTGTGCAACGTAGGCGGCGAGAAGGAAGTGGGCATCCTGGCCACCGCCCTGCGCATCGCCCGCAAGAAGGCCGGCCAGCCGCCCACGGTGAATGAGATGACCCTGGAGCGCCAGTGCGACCCGGAGTACATCGAAGAATTGGCCGAGGTGGCCGGCAACTATGACGCCATCATCTCCATCGCCTGCGGCGTGGGCCCCCAGTTCGTGGCCGAGCGCTTTCCCGAGGCAGCGGTGTTTCCGGGCATCAACACCACCTTCATCGGCGGGGCCCTGGAGCACGGCGTGTGGAAAGAGCGCTGCCAGAGCTGCGGTAACTGCCTGGTGCACAACTTCGGCGGGCTGTGCCCCATCGCCCGCTGCTCCAAGAGCCTGATGAACGGCCCCTGCGGCGGCTCGGCCAAGGGCAACTGCGAGATCAGCCCCGAGGTGCCCTGCGTCTGGCACCAGATCGTGGAAAAAATGGAAAAGATGGGTCGCTTAGAGGAGCTGGAAAAGGTCTGGCCCAACAAGAATTGGCTGACCTCCCGCGACGGCGGGCCGCGCACCAGAGTGAGGGAGGATCTTAAGCAATGAAAGCCGGTAGCAAGCTGGAGAAGGTGCTGTCTGCGGGCCACTTCGCGGTCACCGGCGAGCTGGGTCCGCCCCAGGGTAACGACGCCGAGGAGGTGCGCCACAAGGCCGCCCACCTCAAGGGCATCGTGGAGTCGGTCAACATCACCGACAACCAGACCGCCGTGGTGCGCATGTCCTCCTGGGCCGCCTGCAAGATTCTCATCGACGAGGGCCTGGAGCCCAACTACCAGATGGTCTGCCGCGACCGCAACCGCCTGGCCCTGATGAGCGACATCCTGGGCGCCACCGCCTTAGGGATAAAGAACGTGCTCTGCCTGTCCGGCGACCATCAGCGCTTCGGCAGCCACCCCGAGGCCAAAAACGTCTACGACCTGGACTCCCTGCAGCTCTTGGCCGCCTTCAAGAAGATGCGCGACGAGAAGAAGTTCCTCAACGACAAGGACCTGCAGGGCGCACCCCAGATATTCATCGGCGCCGCCGCCAACCCCTTCGCCGACCCCTTCAGCTTCCGGGTCACCCGCCTGGCCAAGAAGGCCGCCGCCGGCGCGGACTTCGTCCAGACCCAGTGCATCTACAACATGGACAAGTTCCGCGCGTACATGAAGCAGGCGGTGGACCGGGGCCTGCACGAGAAGGTCTACATCCTGGCCGGCGTCACCCCCATGAAGTCCGTGGGTATGGCCAACTACATGGCCAAGTTCGTGCCCGGCATGGACGTGCCCGAGGCGGTCATCAAGCGGCTCAAGGGCGTGGACAAGAAGGACCAGGGCAAAGAGGGCATCAAGATCGCCATCGAGCAGATTCAGGAGTTCAAGGAGATGAAGGGCGTGGCCGGCGTGCACGTGATGGCCATCGAGTGGGAGCACCGGGCCAAGGAGATCATCGAGGGCGCCGGCCTGTTGCCGCGGCCCCAGGTGGATTAACGCCGCGATTCATATCAAACACAACGCCGGGGCGGGGTTCATCCCCGCCCCGCTTTTTGTGGCGGCCGTGCCGGAGCAGGAAAGAGGGTGGGGAAGGGATGTGTAAGGGCGGGGTTTGTCCCCTCCCTGCTTTTTCTGTTCGCGCCCTTGGGCGGGGATAAACCCCGCCCCAACATTTTGATAAAGCCTAGCCGTCATCGCGAGGCGCGGCAGCCTCGGCGTTAAGCCGCAGCAAGGCGGTCTTTCCCGCCGCAGCCCTGGCGATCCTCCCTTTCCCGCGATGCCCGCAAACAGGCGCATCATTTTACCAGCCATTTTTCTCCAACAGAGATTGCTTCGTCGCGGCCGAAGGCCGCTCCTCGCAAATATGACAGGAAAGCGGCCCCGGGCCAGACGGCCAAATAAAA
>JBFMFU010000043.1:0-13487 GCA_040751985.1 Thermodesulfobacteriota bacterium
AAGGGAAAATGTAAAATGGTGGCCGTGGCGGCTGCTATGAGAAAAATGCTGGTCATTCTTAACTCCATGGCCGCAAATGAAACTAGGTGGAACCATAATTACGCTTGACCTGGATAACAGTCGCTACGCTGTTGCTCCATACGCTATTGCTTCATGACTCTTTTTTCGGGACCTCCTCGAACTGTTTTTCCCCCCCGAACATTTTCCCCGCTCCCCTTCACAATCTCGCCTCCACGATTGCGCCAACGCCAGCCGCGCCTAATAATATCCCTAGGCCTGTTGCGGTCCGCCCCGAGCACTGGCCCTGCCTGCAACGGGGAGAAAATCATGTTCATCCGCCCTAGAGCCTGCCTGGTCCTTTTGCTCGCCCTGGCCTGCCTGGCCGTTTTCGCGGCCCCGGCCCCGGCCCAGACCGCCCAACCCGGCTACACGGCCCGCATGCAGGTGCCCCGCGGCTGGCAGGTGTACCGCGGCCGCAGCGGGCTGGTGGTGATGCACCCGGCCGGCTGGCGGGTGAGCGAGTACAGCGGCGGCGGCTTCATGGCCCTGCGCACCGGCCCCCAGGGCGGGGCCGAGGCCTTTGTGCTGGCCCAGCCCATGACCATCCAGGGCCAGGCTGCCTCGGTGGTGCGCGGCCTGGGCCAGGTGCTGCCCCGCCTGTTCCCGGGCGTGCAGGTCAGCCGCCTGCGGACCCCCTCGCAGCAGCCGGACGTGGCCGAGGCCCGCCTGGACTATGCGGTCAACGGCCGGCCCTTCCAGGGCGCGGCCCTGTGCTTCCGGCAGGGCAGGCAGGGCATGCTCTACACCGCCGCGGCCCCGCGCGAAATCTGGCCCGGCGTGCGCCAGCAGGCCCTGTACATCCTGAAGAGCTTCCTGTACACCGCCGCGGCCGCGGCTGCGGCCCCGGCCGGCGCGCCGGCCTCGGTGCGTCTGCCGGCCATGGTGGCCTGGCGCGACCCGGCCGAGAATGCCTTCAGCGCCCAGGTGCTCGCGGGCTGGCGGGTGCAGGGCGGCGCGCGGCGCTTCAACGCCGTGGACGTGCGCGCCGAGCTGGTGGCCACCAGCCCGGACAACGGCATATTGGTGCGCCTGGGCGACGCCCGGGTGCCGCCCATGGCCCTGGCCAATCCGGTGCTGGCCCGCTCCGGCTTCCCCGAGGGCAGCACGTATAGCCCAGGCTACGGAGTGCAGCAACTGGTGATGCGCTATCTGCCCGGCGCCATGTTCGCCACCCAGTTCTATCTGCCCAAGGTGGTGGGCCAGGTGAGCCAGGTGCAGGCCCGCAACCTGCCCCAGGTGGCCCAGCGGGCCATGGCTGCCTACCAGCAGGCCGGGCTTAATGTGGGCGTGGACACTGGTGAGGTGACCTTCGTGCATCAGGGCCAGCAGGGCCCGCGGCACGGCTATTTGTTTGTGCAGACCTTCCGGGTGATGCTGCCGGGCGCGCCGGGCATGGGCGTGTGGCAGGTGGAGTACCTCTACGGCTACCTGGCTAAGCCAGATCAGGAGCCCCTGGCCAGGGCGGTGCTCAACGCCATGGTGCAGAGCTTCCGGATCGACCCGGCCTGGATGGCCCGCCAGAATCAGACCGCGGGCCAGGTCAGCCGCATCGTGTCCCAGACCAACCAGCAGATCAGCGGCATCATCCGCGACACCTTCCAATACCGGCAGCGGGTGCAGGACCGGGCCTTTGAGCGATACGACCGGGTGGCCATCCGGGGCAAGGTGCTGGTGGAGGACCCCAACACCGGCGAGCGTTTCGAGGTGCAGGGCGGCAGCAACTACTACTGGCGCCGAGGCAGCGAGGACCGGTTCGTGGGCACCCAGATTGACAGGCGGCCCTATTCGCCCAACCACTGGCTGGAGCGCATGAACGTGCTGGACTGAGCCCGCGGCTGAGCCAGGTACTCAACGACACGGCCCGGACGGCAGACGCCGCCTGGGCCGGTGTTTTTCGGCTTGGCGTATCAGCCCTGGCAGTGCGGGCAGAAGTGGGTGCTGCGGCCGGCCACCACGATGCGCTGCACCGGGCTGCCGCAGGCCGAGCAGGGCAGGCCGGTGCGGCGGTATACGCGGTGGGCGTGCTGGAAGGTGCCGGGCCGGCCCTCGGCGTCCACGAAGTTGCGCACGCTGGAGCCGCCCCGGGCCAGGGCCTCGGCCAGGGTCTCCTGCAGGTGCCGGTGCAGAACGGCCAGCTGCTTGGCGCTCAGTTCGGCCGGCTTGCGGGTGGGGTGCAGGCCGGCGCGGTGCAGGGCCTCGTCGGCGTAGATGTTGCCCACCCCGGCCAGCACCCGCTGGTCCAGGAGCAGGCTCTTTAGGGGCGCGCGCCGTCCGGCCAGGCCGGCGATGAACGCGTCCTTGGCCAGGCCCAGGGCGTCCGGGCCCATGTTGGCCAGGGGGCCGCTGTCCAGGGCCGCTTGGTCCGGGCAATAGGTCATGCCGCCGAACTGGCGCAGGTCTCGGTAATACAGGCGCGGGCCTTGGTCAACGAAGCTGACCGTGATGTGGATGTGATCAGCCCGGGGCCGCTCATTGGCCATGATGAGCTGGCCGGTCATGCCCAGGTGTATGGTCCAGAAGCCTCCCTGGGCCAGCTCCAGGATCAGGAGCTTGCCGTGGCGGCGGATGTTTTGCACCTTCTTGCCCCGGATGCCCCGGCTCAGGGCCTTGGGCGTGGGCCGGGCCAGCTTGGCCAGTCCGATGCGCACCTGGGCCACCACCCGGCCCACCAGCTTGGGGGCCAAGGTACGGCGCACGCTTTCAACCTCTGGCAATTCCGGCATAGGTTAGTAATAATTATTGGCGGCCCCCCAGGCAAGCGAAAAAATGTGAAAAATCGCGGCTGGACCCCATTATTTTGTGGTTGACAGCCTTATTATAACAATATAGAGTGGTTTCAGCGATTTGTGGCCTTAAGGCGCAATTACGGGAGGAAAGCCGGGCGTCGTGCCAGATTATCAGAAAATGAAGCAGGCCTGTCCCAACCGGGAAGCCAACTTAACTCAGTGTACTTGCAGCTATAGTTCCTGTGACAAAACCGGGCTCTGCTGCCAGTGCGTGGCTTATCATCGCCGGATGCGCGAGATACCAGGCTGCTTCTTCACTACCCCAGGAGAGCGCAGCTACGACCGGTCCTATGCTAAATTCTGCAGCGATTGCTGCTGAGTCCGCCGGTCTGTCCGGACACCGCACCGGACAGACCCGCCATGGCCTGCAGGCTGCGGTGGAGTTTTTGGCCAATATCACCGAGGCCTTCACTGCTGCCCTGTTCCTGCGCGACCAGCAAGGCGAGAGCCTCTACCCCGCGGCCTGGCACACCCTGGGCCGCTCCTTCCGCTCCGACCGGCCCATCCGCCTGGGCGAGGGGCTGGTGGGCTACGTGGCCAAGCACCAGACGCCGGTGGACGTGGACCGCTACCAGCAGAGCTCCGAGGCCACGGGCCTGTACGCAGCCGACGAGGGCATCAAGGCCTTCGTGGGCGTGCCGGTGGGCGAGTTGGGTGTGCTGGTGGTGGACACCAAGACCCGTCAGGTCTTCGGCGAGCGCGAGAAAAAGACCATCCGGGACTTCGGCCTGTTCCTGGCGCAGATGGTTCTGCAGCAGGAGACCTGCGCCCGCGAGGCCCTCTACGGCCGCATCCTGGACCTGATGTACGACGTGGAGAACGCGGCCCTGAACTTCGCCGAGCGCCGCTCGTTCTACGCCGAGATCCTGGACGCCGGCCGGCGCTTCACGGGCCTGGCCATGAGCTTTCTCTGCCTGCTGCACCCGGGCCGCAAGCAGTTCGTGGTGGAGGCGGTGGAGGGCCCCTCGGTGAGCACCCTGCGCGGCCGCAGCTTCCCGGTGAGCCAGGGCCTGGTGGGCTGGGTGCTGCGCGAGGGCCGGCCCCTGACCAATTGCCGAATCCGCACCCAGCAGTCAAAATCATACCTGATCACTCCCGATGAGCCGGTTAGGGGGTACAATGCGTTCGTGGGCGTGCCGCTGTCGGCCTGGCGCCATCTGATGGGCGTGTGGGCCTTTGCCGGGCACACCGAACGGGTCATAGACGAGGAAGAGGAAAGGGCTTTGCAGTTGGCTGGCCATCGCCTGGCCGCCACCCTGGAGCATTACCGCCTTGCCCCGCAATGAGATAGCTAAACTTCGGGCAATGTTGGAAAGGCAAGCTGCATGTTTCTAAGATCGCTTCTGGGGATGCTCTCCAAGGACTTGGCCATGGACCTGGGCACGGCCAACACCCTGATCTACGTCAAGGGCAAGGGCATCGTGCTCAACGAGCCCTCGGTGGTGGCCATGAACCTGCAGACCGGCAGGCCCCTGGCCGTGGGGCACCAGGCCAAGCAGTACTTGGGGCGCACCAACCCTCAGATCATGGCCAGCCGGCCGCTCAAGGACGGGGTCATCGCCGACTTCGACATGACCCGCATCATGATCAAGGAGTTCATCAACCAGGTGCGCAAGGAGACCGGCTTCCTCAAGCCGCGCATGCTCATCGGGGTGCCCTCGGGCGTCACCCAGGTGGAGAAGCGGGCGGTGATCGAGAGCGCCGAGCAGGCCGGGGCTCGGGACATCTACCTCATCGAGGAGCCCATGGCCGCGGCCATCGGGGCCGGCCTGCCCATAGACCAGCCCCAGGGCTGCATGGTGGTGGACATCGGCGGCGGCACCACGGAAGTGGCTGTTATTTCGCTGTTTTCCACCGCCTACTCCGAGTCGGTGCGGGTGGCCGGCGATGAGGCCACTGAATCCATCATGCGTTACATTCAGCGAAAATATCAGGTCCAGATTGGCGAAAACACCGCCGAACAGGTAAAGATAGCTATCGGTTCGGCCTACCCCCTGGAGCAGCCGCTGTCCATGGATGTCAGCGGCAAGGACCTGGTGGAGGGCATCCCGCGCACCATAACCATCACCGACGAGGAGGTGCGCCAGGCCATGTCCGAGCCGGTGGGCGTGATCTTGGAGAGCGTCAAGCGCGCCTTCGACAAAACGCCGCCGCAGTTGACCGCGGATGTGGCCGAGCAGGGCCTGATGCTGGCCGGCGGCGGGGCCCTGATCCGGGGCCTGGACCGGCTGCTGAGCCGGGAGATGGACCTCAGGGTGAACATCGCCGACGACCCCCTGACCAGCGTGGTCATGGGCGCCGGCATCGCCCTGCAGAACATAAAGACTTATAAGCAAGTCTTCGTCAACTGAGCATGTGAGGGACACATTGGCCAGATTGTTGGCGCTCAAGGATTTGGAGGACCGCATCGACTGCTTCGGCGAGTTCGATCGCGGCGATCAGATCTGCCTTTCGCACTGTGGCCTCAGCTTTGAGTGCGCCGCGGCCCGGGAGCGCTACCAGGCCTTACAGATGCACGACGAGTCCCTGGAGCACTTGGGCTGCGCCCATAGCGCCTGATCCGCGGCCGCCCACGGCGACAGACGCCGGGATGGGTCAACTGGCCTAGGGGGAAGCGCCGGTGCAAGGCTGAAACCAGGCAGTCAGAAAATCCCAATGAGCTAGGCCAAGGGGCCCGGGTACCAAGCCCGGGCCTCTTGTTTTGGGGTGGGTCTAGGGTTGCCGGGGCTCCTGGTCGGGGCCGTTGGGCCGCGGCTCCGGGCCGGGCTGCATGCCCGCCTCGCCCAGCACCCGCAGCCGGTCTCGGGCCTCTCGCCGGCGGGGGCGGGGCAGGGGCTCGTCCTCCCTCTCTGTGGCCTGGCCCAGGCGGGCCCGCTGGCCCCGGCGCCGCAGGACCAGCCCCACCATGGCCACCAGCGACACCAGGGCCCAGAGGAAGCCGCTGGCCCCCAGCACCGCCAGCCAGGAGAAACGCGCCCGCAGGTCGGCGAAGAAGGCCTCCTGCAGGGCGGCCAGGCCGTGGCCCGTGGCCCGGTGCAGGGCCGCGGTCAGGGGCCGGTCCTGGGCCAGGGCGGCCACGATCTTGCGCAGACTGTCTTGGCCGTGGTTCTTCAGCAGCCAGGAGACCAAATAATAGGACTGGGCATAGGCCACCGCGGCCTGAAAGGCGTCGGCCGGGAAACTCTTTTCCAGCTCGGCCAGGGGCAGCAGCTTGTTGCCCAGCACCGCCCGGGTCATGACCTGGGCCCGGCCCCAGCCGCCCTCGCCGGACAGCAGCAGGGCCAGGCCCTCCTCCAACCACAGGGGGGCCCGCCGGCCGTGCAGGCCAGCGGCCAGGTACAGGTGTATCAACTCGTGCTGCAGCACCGGGACTAACTCCTCCACCCCGCCCAGTTGGCGGGGGGAGCGCACCAGGATCAGGCCGTGCTGGGGCAGGGCCAGGCCCGCGGCCCAGAGCGGGGCGCCCAGCTGCTGGGCGCGGCGGGTGAAGTCGGCCTGGTCCGCGGCCACCTCCACCCGGATGTGCGGGGGCGCGGCGCCGGTCCAGGCCCGCAGGCGGGGCGCAGTCTGGGCCACCACCTGGCGCACGTAGGCGGCCAGCTCCGGAGTGGGGGCCAGGACCGACACCTGGGGCGGCTCCGCGGCCCAGGCCAGGGACGCGGCCAAGAGCAGGGCCGCGGCGGCTAGATACCTCACAGGCCCAGGCGGCGCTGGAGTTCCGAAGGCTCCAGGCCGCGCACCAGCACGCGTTTTTGGCGGGATTTGTGGCCGGCCAGCAGGCTGAGTTGGCTCCGGGGCAGGCCCAGGGCCTTGGCCAGAAACTTGATCAGGGCCAAGTTGGCCGCGCCCTCCACCGGCGGCGCGGTCAGGCGCACCTTGAGGCAGCCCTGGGCCTCGCCGGCCAACTGGTCGCGGCTGGCCCGGGGCGACACCCGCACCGGGAAGCTCAACCCGCCCTCTACTGTCTGGATATCCAACACAAAGGGATCAGGAGGAGGGCCCCCTGAGGATCTTGATCTTGTCTTCCAGCTCGTTCAGGTCGCGGTCCCGCTCGGCTTCCACGTCCATCAGCTTCACATGGGCCTCGATTAAGGAGCGCAGGCGCACCTCGAACTGGGCCCGCTGGCGCTTGAGCTCGGCGATGTCTTCGTGGATGCGGGCCAGGCGGGTGTGGGCCTGGCTGAGAATCTTCTCGGCCTGCAGTTCGGCCTCGGCCACGATGAACTGGGCCTCTTTTTCGGCCCCGGACTTTATCTCCTCGGCCACCTTGCGGGTCTGGGCCAGGGTGGCCTCCACGGTCTGCTCCCTGGCCTTGTACTCCTTAATCTCGCCCCGGGCGTCGCTCACCCTCTGCTCCAAGAGCTGCAGCTCCTGCTGCAGGGAGACCACGTAGTCCGCCACCTTGCCCAGGAAGGTGTTCACCTCCCTGGGGTCCGCCCCCCGCAGCCGGCGGGGGAACTCTTTCAGGCGAATCTCATGGGCATCCATGTGACCCTACTCCGTGTGGTTCACAATAGGACAGCCTTCACCCAGCTTTTATCGCTTTTGAGCGGAAAAGTCAAGTGGTTATCGCCCCATATGCCCGTTGGTCTAGGAGGCGGGCCCTGCCTGCTGCTGGGCGATGAAGGCTTCGCGCATCTTGAACTTCTGAATCTTGCCCAGGGGAGTCATGGGGAAGGCCTCCACGAACCGCACATGGGCCGGCAAATGGTTCTCGGGCAGCTTGTCCCGCAAATACTCCATTATTTCAGCAAGATCTGCTTGTTGGCCCTTTTCCAGCTTTATCCAGCAGGCCACCTCCTCGCCCAGCTGGTCGTGGGGCACGCCGAAGACCTGGGCGTTGTTGATCTTGGGGTGGCTGAACAGCACCTGCTCTACCTCGGCCGGGAACACGATGCGGCCACCCTTGCGGATGGCCTCCTTGAGCCGGCCCGAGATGCTGATGTAGCCCTCATGATCCAGGGAGCCCAGGTCGCCGGTGTGCAGCCAGCCCTCGGGGTCCAGGGCCGCGGCGGTCTCGGCCGGCATCTGGAAGTAGCCCAGCATCACGTGCCCGCGCACGCAGATCTCGCCCACCTGGCCTGGGGGCAGCTCCTGGCCGCTGCCTGGGTCCACCACCTTGACCCGGGCGCCGGGCACCGGCCGGCCCACGGTCATTGCCCGGCGCTCCAGGCTGTCCTCGGGGCTGCTCAGGGCCACCCAGGAGGAGGCCTCGGTCTGGCCGTAGCCGCCGATGAGGTTGGCCACCCCCATCTCCTGCACCACCTTGCGCATCACCTCCAGGGGCACCTGGGCCCCGGCCATGATGCCGGTGCGCAGGCCGCCGCCGGCCTGCTGGTAGCTGGGCTCGTCCATGATGGCGATGAAGGAGGTAGGCGGGCCGTACAGGGCGGTGCAGCCCTCGGCCACCACCGCGGCCAGAATGGCCGCCGGCTCGGGCAGGCGCGAGGGGATCACCAGGGTGGCGGCCTTGAGCACCGCCGAAAGGGTGACGCAGATGCAGCCGAACATATGGCACAGGGGCACGGACATCACCAGGCGGTCCGCAGGGCTCAGGCGCTGGTTGTCCCCGCAGGCCATGGAGGTGGTCACCAGGCCCCGGTGCGGGGAGAGCACGCCCTTGGGCCGGCCGGTGGTGCCCGAGGTGTACAGCAGGGTGGCGGCCTGCTCGGGCCGCACCCTTGCCTCGCGCTGGGCCAGGGCCGCAGGCTCTACCTGCTGGGCCAGCTCCATGACCTGGGGCCAGGCCAGCACCCCGGCCGGAGCCTCTTGGCCCATGAGGACGGCCCAGCGCAGCTCCGGGAACTCCGGGCAGCGCAGGCCCCCGGGGGCGGGCTGGGCGGTCTGGGGGCAGAGGCTGGCCAGGGCCTCCAGATACTCTGCGTCCTTGACCCCCAGAGCCAGCACCAGGGCCCGGCAGCCGGACTGCTGGAGCTGGTAGGCCAGCTCCGCGGCCCCGAAGCTGGTGTCCACGCTGGTCAAGACCAGGCCGGCCTTGGCCGTGGCGAACATGGTGATGATCCACTCGGGCTGGTTGGGGGCCCACAGGGCCAGGCGCTCGCCGGGCTGCAGGCCCAGGGCCATCAGCCCCCTGGCCATCTGCGCGGCCGCCTGGTCCAGCTCGGCGTAGGTCAGGCGCCGGCCGCTGGGCAGGTCCACTATGGCCTCGTGGCCGCCGTGCTCCGCGGCCGCCCGCTCCAGCGCCGCCGCCAGGGTCTCCACCAGGGCCATGCATCACCCCCTGCGCTTAGGGTCAGGGCTATTTGTCCTTCCAGTGCGCCCGCACGACCTTGGCGACCTCCTCGGGGCTCAGGAAGCAGACCGTCTCCTCGTGCAGCTTCTCGAAGTAGTTGATCTCGTCCACGCCCATGGGCGGGATGTGCACCCGGCTGACCAGGCGTAGCATCAGGGGCAGGCCGCTGTCCGGGGTCAGGGCCGTGTGCAGGGACAGGTTGTAGGCGCCCACGCCCGCGGAGTCGAAGAACCGGAGCACCCGGGTCACGCCCTGGGCCAGGCCGCGGACCTGGCCGGGGGTGAGCTGCAGCAGGGTGCGGTTGCCGGGAACCAGGGCCATTAAATCATAGATGGCCCGCGGCGCGAAAGGCGCCAGCCAGTAGGCCGGGCCCAGACGGCCCAGCCAGCGAACCTTCTGGGCCCGCTCCTGCTCCAGGTAGGCCTCCACCAGGTCCCGGCCCTCGCGGCGGGCAAAGGCCCGGACCCGGCCCTGCAACCGGGACTGGTAGCGGGTGGGCGCGGGCCCGGCCGCGGTCTGCATGTGGGGGTGCACCAGGCCGGCGCCAGCGGGCATCATGTAGTTCCAGTTCACCGAGGCGAACCTGAGGCCCTGGCCCAGGCGGCGGAAGGAATCGGCGGCCAGCAAAAAGGCGTCGCTGATCTGCTGCACGGTGAACTGGCTGGGGCGCAGGTAATGCTCCCGGCTTATCACCACCACCGTGCTCAGGCCCTCGTAGGGGAACACGTTGGGGAAGCACACCGCCTCGCCGCGGTGCAGGTGGCCCTCGGGCACGGCCTGGGGCAGAAAGCGGCCGGCCATCTTGGGCAGGTTCTCCGGGCAGAAGGGGCAGGGGCGCCCTTTCTCCCGCTCCAGGAACAGGCTGTGGTCCAGCGCGCCCAGGTCACGGTAGCGGAAGGGCAGGATGCGGCTGCGGTCGCCGCTCAGGGGGTCGCGGCGCAGCTCCATGTCCACCTGGCTGGGGGCGAAGTCGCGGAAGGGGTCCAGGAAGCTGCACTGGCGGCGGATGGTGCGGAACTTCAGCGGCATGAGCTTCTCCGATTACTGCAGGGCCTTGCGCACCAGCTCCAGCAGATGGCTGGGCCTAAAGGGCTTGGATATCTTGGGATAGCCGAAGCGCTCGATCTCGTTCATCAGCGCGCCGGCGATGGAGCGGGTGCCGAAGAAGCCGGAGACGAAGATCACCTTGAGCCGCGGGTCCCGCTGCCGCAGGGTGCGCACCATCTCCACCCCGTCCATGATGGGCATCACGATGTCGCTGATCACTAGGTCCGGCCGGAAGCTGAGGTGGGCGCGCAGGCCGGCCACCCCGTCCGGGGCCGTGGCCACGTGATAGCCCTCCAGGGTCAGGAAGTCGGCCAGGTTGTTGGCCAGGCCCTCCTCGTCCTCCACCACCAAGATGCGCGGGTGGCCGCCCCGCGGCCGGGTCTGGGCCTTGATGCACTCGGTCAGGTCATCGTCGCTGGTCTTGTCCAGGCGCTCCTTGACCGCGTTCAGGCGGCGCTGGCCCTCCTCGGCCGCCTGGCGGTTCTCCTGGTGCAGGTCCGGGTGATAGACCTTGGAGAGCAGGCGGTAGGAGGAGCGCACGTAGCGCACCGCGGCCCCTTGGCCCAGCTCCTCGGCGATCTGCACCGCCTTTTCCAGCACCCCCAAGTACTTGAGATCAAGCTCCAGTTGGGTCAACTCATACCTCCAGCCAGCGGTCCGCGGCCAGGGAGAGAAAGTAAGCGATGGAGATGAAGCCATTGACCGTGAAGAAGGCCATGGGGATGTTGGCCTGCTTATAGGCCACCAGCACCTGCTCGGCCACCAGGGCCGCGGTCACCGCCGCCGCGCCCACGATGTACACCGGGCCCAGGTGGAACAGCGGGGCCAGGACCATGAAGCCCATTGCCGCGGCCAGGTGCAGCCCCCGGCTGATCCATAGGGCGCCCTCCACGCCCAGCCAGGCGGGCAGGGAGCGCAGGGCGTGCTGGCGGTCGAAGCCTATGTCCTGGCAGGCGTAGATCACGTCGAAGCCGGCCACCCAGCAGGCCACGGCCAGGGCCAGCACCATTGCCCGCCAGTCCCAGGCGCCGGTCATTGCCAGCCAGGCGCCCAGGGGCGCCAGGGCCGTGGCCGAGCCCAGCCACAGGTGGCAGAGCACCGTGAAGCGCTTGCTGAAGCTGTAGCCCAGCACCCAGGCCAGGGCCACCGGCGACCACGCCAGGCACAGGGGGTTGAGCATGGCCGCGGCCAGCACCAGGCCCGCGCAGGCCAAGGCCAGCCAGGTCCAGGCCAGGGCCGGACTCACTTTGCCGGTGATCAGGGGGCGGCCGGCGGTGCGGGGGTTCAGGGCGTCCCAGCGGCGGTCGACGATGCGGTTCATGATCATGGCCGCGCTGCGCGCGCTCACCAGGGCCAGCACGATCCAGCCCAGGGTGGCCAGGGTGAGGGGCTTGACGCCATGGGCCAGCACCACCGCCGACAGGGCGAAGGGGAACAGGAACACGGTGTGGCTGAACTTGACCAGCTCGCCGAAGTCCCGCACCCGGCGAAGGGATTCTTCAAATCTATTGGCAAAAGCGGAGTGCATATAACTCTATCGGGGTATGCCTAGCTTGTCGAATAATATGGCATTTCTCTTTTTTGCATCATTTAATAATTTTGTATATGGAATTATTTCGACATAAACACTAAGTTCTTTGTTGTAAAAGTACCTTCCTACACCGTCGGGTGTCCTCTGAAATCCTTTGTCAACTGCAATAGTGTCAAAAGACGGACTAATATCGCAAATTATATAGCCATAAAATTGTACGCCGGATTGCGAGACAAGGATTTGCCTGCCATGCTCATCTGCTATATTTCCTAACCTGATATCTCGAACAAGCCTATAAACTTGAGTAATTGGGTCTTCTTTGCCATAGTCTTTTCGGCCGGGCTGTTTAAATTCAATAATTACGGCTGAATTCAATATAGAATCATCACAACTAAATGCTAATGTGTTGTTAAATATTAGTAAATCAGGTCTATCTTCGGACTCAGTTTCAACTAGATTGTTTGTGTTTAAGGGTTTGTCAGAAATAAGAAGGGAATGATAGTTTAGACGTTCATCAATAATCCATAAATTTTGTTGGTCGTAAGGTACATCCTCCGATGTTTTTCTCATTGGATAAACAATCTTGTGAATCAATGACTCAAGCTGGTAATTGTCGCTATCTTCTTTGCGACGAAGAGCTTTTTCTAAAAAATCTAAAACAATTTTGCGATGAACAATATATTGAACTAATTCAGATTTGCTCATTTCGTTTATTTGTTCCACTAAACCACTTAGTTTTTCATGATAGACCGGTGAATCCATATCTATCTGTTCATCTTGTAATAACTTGTCACTTTCCCTTTTTATTTGTTGGCTAATCTTGTGGTATTTGTCGTGCAACAGAAGTTCAAGTCCGTTTAGGTCAATATTAGGATCAATGCTGACAATAAAACTATCAAGATGAGGTAGTAGCAATCTATATTGCGGAGCGTTGTTAACAATATAATTTCTAACAAAATCCTTTTTGGTCCTATTAATTTCACCTAAATAATTAGATAAGTCTTTTTCTACTATAGACACAGCCTTTTCTCTAATATCATCTAGACATGGTTGGTCTATCAAAAAGTCTTCGTCATCTACTCTGTGTAGAGGAAAGCTGAAACTAGTTCTATCATTCGATACGTTTTCGTCCAAATATGGCCCCTCGATGAAGCCAACATAAATGACATTCCCTTTTTTAGGGTCAGTAATTCGGCTCTTAAGGTTCGGTATGTAGCGAGATAGATTTTCTGACACAACCTCTCTCTTGTGGGCTGCAAATACTAGTTTATGCTCCGAATGTTTATCGCCAAACATTTTGAAACCGCGAAAGCTAAAAAAGTTTCCTTTTGAGGAAAAGTTACCTTTTGTGGCGTCCAGCCCAAATTTTTCCATAAATAGATCTACAATATTTATTTTTTGTTCTTCATCTTCAAGCATGAATTCTGGGCAGTTGGGGTTATTAAAAAATGGAAGACAGTGTTCCAAGATGCGGTAACCGATTATTTCCAGGTCTTTTGGGCAATGCTTTTGATATGTTTCAATATAATTTTTTAATAAAACAGATGTACGGCGGATGCTTAAATCACCCTCAATGGGTTCTTCGATTCCTCCTTTAACAGCGCTGGTAGGATCAAAAGAAAAGGTTCTTTTTAGCATTGGCATACCAGAGTCGTTAGACGCAGCAAAATAGCTAGTTACATGAACCTCTTGAAATGCCTTAAACCCCAAAACACGACCGAGGCCTTTGCCACCTTTTTTAATTTTATAGAGGGAATCCGATGTTATAAAGGAGTCATAATTATCTTGGGTAAAACCAATTCCATTGTCT
>JBFMFU010000044.1:0-24647 GCA_040751985.1 Thermodesulfobacteriota bacterium
CCGGGGCGCGGGTGCTGACCACCTTGATCTACGCCATGAAGGAGCGGGGCGCGGGCCTGGGCATGGCCAGCCTGTGCCTGGGCGGCGGCGAGGCCGTCAGCCTGATCGTGGAAAACGTCTAAAGACGCCGCCGCTTGGCGGCGAGCGAGAAACACAGCGCAGCAAAGCGTCGATATTGAGGAGCAGGATAATGAAGCAAGCGGTAATCGTAGGCGCGGTCCGGACCGCGGTGGGCCGTTTCGGCGGCATGTACAACGATATCTCGGCCGTGGACCTAGGCGTGACCGCGGTCAAGGAGGCCGTCAAGCGGGCCGGCATCAAGCCCGAGCAGGTGGACGAGTGCATCCTGGGCAACGTGCTGGGCGCCGGCCTGGGCCAGAACGTGGCCCGGCAGGTGGAGGTGCACGCCGGCATCCCGGTGGAGGCCAACGCCTTCACCGTGAACAAGGTCTGCGCCTCGGGGCTCAAGAGCGTCATGCTGGCCGCCCAGGCGGTGATGCTGGGCGACAGCCGGGTGGTGCTGGCCGGCGGCACCGAGAACATGAGCCAGGCGCCCTACCTGGCGGCCCGCACCCGCTGGGGCCTGCGCATGGGCGACGGCAAGCTGGTGGACAGCATGATCCACGACGGCCTGTTCGACATTTTCAACCACTACCACATGGGCGTCACCGCTGAGAACGTGGCCGATAAGTACGGCATCACCCGCCAGATGCAGGACCAACTGGCCTTCACCAGCCAGCAGCGGGCCCAGGCCGCGATCGAGTCCGGCCGTTTCAAGGACGAGATCGTGCCCGTGGAGATACCCCAGAAAAAGGGCGCGCCCAAGGTCTGCGACACCGACGAGCACCCCCGCTTCGGCACCACCCTGGAGGCCCTGAGCAAGCTGCCCCCGGCCTTCAAGAAAGACGGCACCGTAACCGCGGGCAACGCCTCGGGCATCAACGACGGCGCCGCGGCGGTGGTGGTCACCAGCCGTGAGCTGGCCGAGGAGCTGGGCCTGAACATCCTGGCCAGCATCAAGTCCTACGGCTGGGGCGGCGTGGACCCGGCCTACATGGGCGTGGGCCCCATCGCCGCCACCAAGGCCGCCCTGGCCAAATACAACGGCAAGGTGCAGGACATTGAGCTGATCGAGGCCAACGAGGCCTTCGCCACCCAGGCCCTGGCCGTGATCAAGGAGCTGGGCTTCAACCCGGACATCGTCAACGTCAACGGCGGGGCTATCGCCCTGGGCCACCCCATCGGCGCCTCGGGCTGCCGCATCCTGGTGACGCTGCTCTACGAGATGATCAAGCGCGACGCCAAGCTGGGCCTGGCCACCCTGTGCATCGGCGGCGGCCAAGGCGCGGCCATGGTGCTGGAGAGATAATCCGCCCCCGCGGCAGGAAATAGGAGCGAATCATGGCATACGAGACGATTCTTTTCGAGACCGAAGGCCCCCTGGCCACCATCACCATCAACCGGCCCAAGGCCCTCAACGCCCTGAGCCCCCAGGTGGTGGGCGAGATCGCCCAGGCCGTGGGTACCATCAGAGACAGCGACCAGGTGCGGGCGGTGATCCTCACCGGCGCCGGGGACAAGGCCTTCATCGCCGGCGCGGACATCGCGGCCATGAGTCAGATGACCGCCCTAGAGGGCCGCTACTTCTCCCGCCAGGGCCAGGACGTTCTCTTCGCCCTGGAGAACCTGCCCCAGCCGGTGATCGCGGCGGTCAACGGCTTTGCCCTGGGTGGCGGCTGCGAGATCGCCATGGCCTGCGATTTCATCTACGCCTCGGACAACGCCAAATTCGGCCAGCCCGAGATCAATTTGGGCATCATCCCCGGCTTCGGCGGCACCCAGCGCCTCAGCCGCCGGGTGGGCAAGGGCTGGGCCATGGAGCTGTGCCTGGGCGGCGGCATCATAAGCGCCGAGGAGGCCAAGGCCATCGGCCTGGTGAACCGCGTCTTTCCGGCCGCCGAACTCATGGCCGCGGCGAAGAAGACCGCCCTGGGCATGGCCGGCAAGGGCCGCGTGGCCACCCGCGCCATCAAGGAGCTGATCAACAGCGGCTACGACATGACCCTGGAGCGGGCCATCCCCATGGAGTCGGAGCACTTCGCCACCTGCTTCAGCAGCCCGGACCAGGCCGAGGGCATGAAGGCCTTTCTAGAGAAGCGCAAGCCCAACTTTGTGGGCGGGCTTAACAAGTAAAACCGCGACGCGGCCCGGCCAGGCCGCCCTCCCTTACTGCGAGATGTAAAAGATGAACTTCGCGCTGACCGAAGAACAGCAAATGGTCAAGGACACCGCGGCCCGCTTTGCCGATGAGGTGCTAAAACCCCAGGCCGCCCACTTCGACCAGACCCACGAGCACCCCCAAGAGACCTGCCGGGCCTTGGGCGAGCTGGGCTTCATGGGCATTGCCGTGCCCGAGGAGTACGGCGGACCGGGTCTGGACTACATCTCCTACGTGCTGGCCCTGTCCGAGGTCAGCCGGGGAGACGCCAGCGTGGGCGTGATCATGAGCGTGAACAACTCGCTCTACTGCTTCCCGGTGATGACCTTCGGCAGCGAGGAGCAGAAGCAGAACTTCCTCAAGCCGGTGGCCAGCGGCCAGTGCGAGGGCTGCTTCGGCCTCACCGAGGCCGGCGCCGGCTCGGACCCCGCGGCCATGCGCACCACCGCCGTACTTGACGGCGACTCCTGGGTGCTCAACGGCGAGAAGAAATTCATCACCAACGGCAACGTGGCCCGCTACGGGGTCATCGCCGCAGTCACCGACAAGGCCGCCGGCTACAAGGGCACTAGCTCCTTCATCGTGGACCTGGAAAACACCAAGGGCTTCTCGGTGGGGCGGGTGGAGGACAAGCTGGGCATCTGCGCCAGCGGCACCGCCGAGCTGGTCTTCGAGGACGCTCGCATTCCCAAGACCCACCTCCTGGGCAACCCCGGCGACGGCCTCAAGCAGATGCTCACCACCCTGGACAGCGGCCGCATCGGCATCGGCTCCCAGGCCCTGGGCATCGGCCGGGCGGTGCTAGAGGAGGCGGTGACCTACTCCCAGGAGCGGCAGCAGTTCGGCAAGCCCATCAGTGCCTTCCAGGCCATCCAGTGGAAGCTGGCGGACATGGCCTGCGCCCTGGACGCGGCCGAGCTGCTCTTGCTGCGGGCGGCCTGGATGGAGGACAACCACAAGCACTTCGAGAAGCAGGCCGCCATGGCCAAGATGTTCGCCTCGGACTCGGCCATGAACGCGGCCATCGAGGGCGTGCAGATACTGGGCGGCTACGGCTACTGCAAGGAATACCCCATGGAGCGCCACATGCGCGACGCCAAGATCACCCAAATCTACGAAGGCACCAACGAGATCATGCGCCTGGTGATCGCGCGCAACCTGCTCAAAGGCAAGTAGCCCCGCCCCTGGCGGAGAAACGGAGAGGGGAGGCCGCGGGCCTCCCCTTGACAGCCATAAGGATATGACGCCGCAAGAAAGAGCCGATAGGGTCCTGGCCGGCGACGTGCGGGCCATCGCACGCCTGATGCGCGACATCGACGACGGCCAGCCGGGCTGGATGGAGGTGCTCAAGCTGCTGCACCCCTACGCCGGCCGGGCGCGGGTCATCGGCCTGACCGGCTCGCCGGGGGTGGGCAAGTCCACCCTCACCGACGCGTTGGTGGCCGCCTTCCGCGCCCAGGGCCTCACCGTGGGCGTGGTGGCCGTGGACCCCACCAGCCCCTTCTCGGGCGGGGCCATCCTGGGCGACCGCATCCGCATGCAGCGCCACGCCACCGATGAGGGCGTGTTCATCCGCTCCCTGGCCACCCGCGGCCACTTCGGGGGCCTGACCGCCTCCACCCGGGGAGTGGTCACGGTCATGGAGGCCATGGGCAAGGACGTGGTCCTGGTGGAGACCGTGGGCGTGGGCCAGGATGAGGTGGAGATCGTGCGCACCGCCGACACCACCGTGATCGTCACCGTGCCCGGCCTGGGCGACGACATCCAGGCCATCAAGGCCGGCATCCTGGAGGCCGGCGACATATTTGTGGTAAACAAGATGGACCGGGAAGGGGCCGGCCGCACCGTGCAGGAGCTTAAGAACATGCTGACCCTGAGCCACGGCGCCAGACACCGCTCCGGCTGGGAGCCGCCGGTGCTGCTCACTTGCGGCATGGACGGCCGCGGCCTGTCCGAGCTGATGGAGGCCCTGGACGGCCACCGGCAGATACTGAACGCCGACGGCGGCCGCCTGCTGGCCCAGCGCCGGCGGGACGGCGCGCGGCGAGAGCTGATGGACCTGATTCAGGGCGGAGTCACGGAGCGGCTCCTGAGCCGCCTGGGCCCGCAGCAAGGCCTGGAAGCCATGGTAGAACAGGTGGTCAGCGGCCAGGCCGACCCCTACACCCTCAGCCAGCAGGCGTTGAACGAGGTCCTGGGCCAAAAGTAGGCCCTGTCGAGAGGAGTAAGCATGGCACGCGGCAAAAAGCATCAATCCCTGGGACAGCGCATCAAGCGCCTGCGCGAGAGCCGGGGCCTGACCCTTGACACCCTGGCCAACGAGACCGGCCAGGCCTTGGCCACCTTGGCCCGGATCGAAAAGGACGAGATCATACCGCCGGTGGCCTTGCTGCTCACCCTCAGCCGGGCCTTGGAGGTGGACAGCGGCCTGCTCTTGAAGGACGAGGACGAGAGCGAGGCCGCCGAGCGTCGAGCCGACGCGGTGAAGGTGCGCACCGACCGCTACTCCTACCGGGTGCTCACCCCCGAGGCCCTAAACCGCCACCTAAAGGGATTCCTGATCACCATCGACCCGGTCAGCGACCTGGAGGGCGCCGGCTACCAGCACGAAGGCGAGGAATTCATCTACGTGCTCAAGGGCCAGGTGCAGGTCAAGGTGGGCCAGAACGTCAACGACCTCAAGAAAGGCGATAGCCTGCACTTCAACTCCGCCCTGGTGCACACGCTGCGCAACACTGGCCAGAGCGTGTGCGAGTGTCTGGTTGTGCTCTACACGCCCTAGATTCGGGGGGACGGCCATGGCCTTCGTGCTCAGCGAAGAGCAGCTCATGATCCAAGCCCTGGCCCGGGACTTTGCCCGGGAGGTGCTGCTGCCCACCGCGGCCCAGCGCGACCGCAGCCACGAGTTCCCCGCCGAGAACCTGCGCCGCATGAGCGAGCTGGGCTTCATGGGCATGATGGTGCCCCCCGAGTACGGCGGCGCGGGCGTGGACACGGTCAGCTACGCCCTGGCCCTGTCGGAGATAGCCTATGGCTGCGCCTCCACGGCTGTGGTCATGAGCGTGCACAACTCCATCTGCTGTGAGGCTATCTTGCGCTTCGGCAGCCAGGAGCAGAAAACAACCTGGCTGCCGCCCATGTGCACCGACGAGTGCATCGGCGCCTTCGCCCTCACCGAGCCCAGCGCCGGCTCCGACCCCAGCGCCCAGCGCACCAGGGCCGAGCTGCGCGGCGATGAGTGGGTGTTGAACGGCACCAAGCAGTTCATCACCACCGGTAAGAACGCCGGGGTGATAATTGTCACCGCGGTCACCGACCCCGGCAAGGGCCACCGCGGCATCAGCGCCTTCCTGGTGCCCCAGGGCTCGCCGGGCCTGGTCATCGGCAAGGAGGAGGACAAGCTGGGGCTGCGGGCCAGCGACACGGTGCAGCTCATCTTCGAGGACTGCCGGGTGCCGGCCGGCAATCTGCTGGGCAAGGAGGGCATGGGCTTCAAGATAGCCATGGTCTGCCTGGACGGCGGCCGCATCGGCATCTCCGCCCAGTCCGTGGGCGTGGCCATGGCCTGCCTGGACGAGGCCCTGGAGTTCACCCAGCAGCGGGAGCAGTTCGGCCGGCCGGTGAGCGACTTCCAGGGCCTGCGCTGGAAGATGGCCGACATGGCCACCGAGATCGAGGCCGCGCGGCTGCTGTGCCTGAACGCGGCCTCACGCAAGGACCTGGGCCAGCGCTACTCCATGCAGGCTTCCATGGCCAAGCTGTTCGCCAGCGAGATGGTGCAGCGGGTGGCTGGCCAGGCCATCCAGATGCACGGTGGCTACGGCTTCTGCACCGAGTACAACGTGGAGCGCCACTACCGCGACTGCCGGGTGTTCACCCTCTACGAGGGCACCAGCGAGATTCAGCGCATCGTGATCAGCAACAATTTGCTGGGTCCGCCTAGCGCCGGCAAGTAGCGCCTCGCAGATAAAAGGAGCGGCCCTGCCGGGGCCGCTCCTTTTTGCGTAACAACTTATTAGATCCGTAGCAATTTGGTGTTAGCAGGGATTGCTTCACTTCGTTCGCAATGACAAGTAGCCTTTAATTTCCAGGTGTCGTTGCGAGGAGCGTCCCCTTGGACGCGACGAAGCAATCTCTGTAATCAAATGGCGCAGACACTCCCAGTAAGGGTGTTTATTCGAACGGCTTGCTGGTGTAGCGGTAGGCCCTGAGCAGCTTCTTCTCATTGTCAAAGGTCAGCCACAACCGGTCCGTGACCCAGCCGTAGCTGCGCTCCTTGGACCAATAGGCCGTAAACATGGCCTTGTCGTGGGAGACCGAGTTGGGCTGGCCCCAGCGGGCCACGGCCTCGTCATAGCTGAGCACGCCGATCTCGCTCTGCAGGGTCTGTTCCACAGGTCCGAAGCGGCTGATGCCGATGCAGGCGGTGGTCAGCAACAGGGCCAAGATCAACAACGCCGAGGCTGTTCTGAGCATGGCGCGTCCTCCTAATCGCCGCTGAGCACCGACTCCACCACCGGGTGGCCGAACAGCGCGTTGACCTGCTCCACCAGCTCAGGGGCCGGGTCCACCCGATACTGGCCAGGCAGGGCCAATACCGCCTCGCCCTTGCCCGGCACGTTCAGGTGCAGCGAGACCCGGCAGCCGCCCGGATGCCGGCTCAGGGTCTGGCGCAGCAGCACTAGCTTCTCCCGGGTCAGGCCCGGCGCCTCCACCTTTAGGCGCAGGCGGGTGGTCATGCTGCGCGCGGCCTGGCCCAGGGGTTCGATGCGGGTGGCCTTGACCTTGACCCCGCGCTCGTCCTTGTCCACCACGCCGCGCACCAAGAGCGGCTGCTCGCCCTTGAGGTGCTCCTCGGCCTGGGCGTAGCAGTCCGGGAAGCAGATCACCTCCACGCTGCCCTTGAGGTCCTCCAGGTCCACGAAGGCCATGCGGTCGCCCTTCTTGGTGATCTTCTCCTTGATCTTGACCGGCACCCCCACCACGTGCACGGTCATGCCGTCGCCGGCCGCCTGTACGCTCACCGTGTCCAGGGTGCCCAGGCGCTTGATCTCCTCCTGGTACTCGCTCAGGGGGTGGCCGCTGATGTAGAAGCCGATGGCCTCTTTTTCATAGGCCAGGGTGTCGGCCTCGCTCCAGGGCGGCACTGGGGGCAGGGCAGGGGCCACCTTTTCCTTGGCCGGGCCGCCCAGCAGGTCGAAGATGTTGGCCTGACCCGAATCCTGCTCGCGGCGCAGGCGCTGGCCCTGCTCCAAGGCCTCATCCAACACGGCCATGAGCTGGGCCCGGTGCGCGCCAGTGGAGTCAAAGGCCCCGCACTTGATCAGGCTCTCCAGCACCCGCCGGTTCACCCGCCGCAGGTCCACCCGCTCGCACAGGTCGTGCAGGCCGCTGAAGGGGCCGTCCTGCTGGCGCGCCTCCAGGATGGATTCCAGCGCGCCCAGGCCCACGTTCTTCACCGCGGCCAGGCCGAAGCGTATGGCCCCATCGCTGACCGTGAAGTCGCGGCCCGAGAGGTTTATGTCCGGCGGCAGCACGGTCAGGCCGTGCTCGCGGCACTCGCCGATGTGGGCCATGACCTTGTCGGTGTCGCTGACCTCGCTGGTAAGAAGGGCGGCCATGAACTCCAGGGGGTAATGGGCCTTGAGATAGGCGGTCTGGAAAGCGATCAGGGCGTAGGCCGCGGAATGAGACTTGTTGAAGCCGTAGCCCGCGAACTTCTCCATGAGGTCGAAGATCTCGGCGGCGGCCTTGCGGTTAACGCCGTGATCCAGGGCGCCCTGCTGGAAGCGCTCCCGCTGTTGGCTCATGACCTGCGGGTCCTTCTTGCCCATGGCCCGGCGCAGGATGTCGCCTTCGCCCAGGGAGTAGCCGGCCAAGGTGCCGGCGATCTCCATGACCTGCTCCTGGTAGACGATGACGCCGTAGGTCTCCTTGAGGATGGGCTCTAGCTCGGGCAGCAGGTAGGAGGTCTTCTTGATGCCGTGCTTGCGAGCCACGAAGTCGTCCACCATGCCCGATTCCAGGGGGCCGGGCCGGTACAGGGCCACCAGAGCGATGATGTCCTCGAAGGTCTCTGGCTTCATCTTGGCCAGGAGCTCCTTCATGCCCGAGGACTCCAGCTGGAACACGCCGGTGGCGTCGCCGCGCGAGAGCAGTTCGTAGGTGGCCTTGTCCTCCAGGTCAATGTTCTCGATGATAAAGTCAGGGTCGTGGTTGGCCCTCACCATCTGCACGGCCAGGTGGATCACGGTGAGCGTCTTCAGGCCCAAGAAGTCGAACTTGATCAGCCCGGCCTTTTCCACGCATTTCATGTCAAATTGGGTGATCACCGCCGGGTCCGAGGGGCTGCGGTACAGCGGCACCACCTCGCTCAGGGGCACGTCGCCGATCACAACTCCCGCGGCGTGGGTGGAGGCGTGGCGCGGCAGGCCCTCCAGGGAGCGGGCGATGTTTATGAGCCGCTTGAACTTGGATTCCTGCTGGATGAGCTTTTTCAGGCGCGGCTCAGCCTCGACTGCCTCGTCCAGGGTGATGCCCAGCTTGGTGGGCACCAGCTTGGCGACCTGGTCCACCTCGTTGTAGGGGATGTTGAGCGCCCGGCCCACGTCGCGGATCACCGCCCGGGCCTGCATGGAGCCATAGGTGATGATCTGGGCCACCCGGTCGGGGCCGTATTTTTCGGTGACGTACTCGATCACCTCCGGCCGGCGAGTGTAGCAAAAGTCCACGTCGATGTCGGGCATGGACAGGCGCTCGGCGTTCAGGAAGCGCTCGAAAATCAGGCCGTAGCGGATGGGGTCCAGGTCGGTGATGCGCATGGAGTAGGCCACCAGGGAGCCGGCGGCCGAGCCGCGGCCGGGCCCCACCGGGATGCCTCGGTCCTTGGCCCAGTTGATGAAGTCGGCCACCACCAGGAAGTAGCCCGCGAAGCCGGTGCGGCAGAGCAAATCAAGCTCATAGGCCAGGCGCTCGCGGTATATCTGCTGGTCCACCTCCCGGCCCTGGGCGGCCAAGTCCTTGAAACGCCGGTCCAGGCCCCGGCGGGCTTTTTCGCGTAGCAGGTCCTCGGCGGTCTGGCCGTTGTCCAGGGGAAAAACCGGGAAGCGGTTCTGGCCCAGGGGTATTTTGACGTTGCAGCGCCGGGCGATGTCCGCGGTGTTGGCCAGGGCTCCGGGCGCGGCGCCGAAGAGCATCTCCATCTCAGCCGGCGACTTGAAGTAGATTTCGCCCGAGAGCTTCATGCGCTCGTCCTGGTCCACGGTCTTGCCGGTCTGGATGCACAGCAGCACGTCGTGGGCCTCGTGGTCATCGCGGTTCAGGTAGTGGCAGTCATTGGACGTCACCAGGCCCAGGCCCAGGCGCTGGGCCAGGTCGATCAGGCCGGGGTTGACCTTCTTCTGCTCAGGCAGACCCGCATCCTGCAGCTCGATGAAGAAGTTGCCCTCGCCCATGATGGTGAGCAGCTCGCGGGCGGCCTCCTCGGCCTGCTCCGGCCGGTCGGCCATGAGTAGGCCGGGCACCTTGCCGTGCAAACAGGCGGACATGGCGATGAGGCCTTGATGGTGCTGGCGCAGCAGCTCCAGGTCGATGCGGGGCTTGTAGTAGAAGCCTTCCAGGTAGCCGGCGCTGACCAGGCGCACCAGGTTCTGATAGCCCGTTAGGTCCTCGGCCAGCAGCACCAGGTGGTTGGCCACCTCCTGACCGGGGCGGTGCTCCTTGTCCCGGCGGTCGCCCGGAGCCACGTACACCTCGCAGCCGAACACCGGTTTGATCCCTGCCTCCTTGGCTGCCTGCTGAAAATGAATGGCCCCGAACATGTTGCCGTGGTCCGTGACCGCCACCGCCTCCATGCCGAACTCCTTGGCCTTGGCCATTAGCTCGGGCAGACGGATGGCGCCGTCCAGCAGACTGTAGGCGGAGTGGACGTGCAGATGGACGAAGGGTGAGGTCATGGGCGGTTTTTCCGAAACTGTAGAAAATCGCCTGTTAATAAAACATGCATACTAATTACCATTATTTAAAAACTTCATTACAAGTTGCTTGTTTTTAATCCTTTCTTGATAAATTTCAACTTCAGCCATATATTGTCGAATAAAATCAACCATGAACTTATGTCGTTTCTTTCCTAAAGCAATCCCCGTTGGTGTCTGCAGCAAATCGGATATTTTTAATAGTTTTGTATAAAAATGCGTCATAGGGTCCTTGTCGGGTCCGGTAATGTTCATATCGATTGCAACCCTGTAGGCTTCAGGGTCAATTTCTGGGTAGCCAAAAGATTCGGCTCCATGGGCTTGTCCAAAAGCAAAAACGCGGGCTATTCCTCTTGCACCTATGGCGTCAAGCCAATCTGCATCACGTACAACTTTCGCTTCTAATGATAGGGCTTGGTATCCGAGCAGAAATGATCCATAGGAAGAAGTGTATATGCAATATTGAATGTGAAACAATTCTTCTTCTGAGAAGTAGGACAGCGTACTCAAGAAATCTTTTGCCAACAGAGCAGATTTAAAAGTGTGCATATGATGCATTGCAGGTTCTCTTGGAGCGATGTCATGGAAATATGACGCTGGTACTGTAATAATACTAGATGCTCCCTCGGCTTCAGACATATATTTGGTTAAATCAACAACACAATCTATATGTTCCATGGTATGGGCTAGATCACTTGGACGCATTTTTTTAATTACATATCTCCTAATTTTATCTTCGACAGAAGCCGCTAAACGTTTATCTGGTGCGACGAATGATTGTTTGTTTGGAGAGTAACCAGAATGAAAATCTTGGTGGAAGTTGGAAAGTAATGTTCGTTCGTGGTCAAAGGTCCGTCTTGGTGTTTTGAGGCATGTTCTCTTAGAAATGTGGTTAGAGGCGATAGGCATCATTGCTGGACAGCCGCCACCGCATTTGTCTTTTTCAGGGCAACCTCTGCACTTTGACGTGTTTTCTGCAGTGGAGTCAGTGTATTTTTTAATTTCCTTATGGAACATGCATAAGCGTTCTTCTATATCATTATTCTGGTCTTTTAATAGATTGCCAATTCCAAAACTACGCGAAAGGTTGTAAAGAAGAGAGCAAGGTGTTAAATCACCATTTGGCATTAACGATAACAATGACGATGCAGCTGGGCAGCACTGTAAAGGAGAGTGAAAAACATCCCAGTTTACTAAATTTACAGGAACCGTGGCGTTCTCAGCCCATTGCATCAGCTCTCTGTGGCACGAATTTAATTCGCTTTTTGTTAAAGGCTTTTCGTCTGCGGCATAGCCTATAGGATACTCTCTATTGAATGCAACTTTTGATATGTGGTTGTATTTCGCAAGAAGTTTTGAGAGAACTTCTAGTAGTGGGTTTATTTCTCCATAGTTATTTCGATTAATTACAGATGTCAACTTTAATTCAATATTTTTTTCTCCAACCATTATTATTTTATTTTCAATTTCATCATAACAGGATTTAAATGATGAAGGGTTTTGATGTTTGGTTGGGGGGTCAATACTAAGATTGATAGCCCGCGGCGAGTATTTACATATTCTTTCAAATAGGTCGCGATTGTAGAGTGTTGATGAAAGAGAAAAGGAAATATTGTTGTTTTTTAGATAGGTTAAAAAGGGAGCGATATCATTCACAACAGTTAGGGGCTCACCGCCGGTGATTAGCACGTCGGCAACGTTCAGTCTTTCTATAAGCGAAATTAACTTATTAATGGTTTTGTTTATATCTGATTCAAATAATTTTCTATGCGGTGAACTCCACGTAAAACAATACTCGCAATTATTCGGGCAATGTTGCGTTACCTCCCAAGTGAGCCTGTAACCCTGCTTCGGGATTGATAAAAAGCAGCAATCTGAGTATCTTGTATTGGCCATAGACAAACCTAAAAAAGAAATATTACTCCCATTCTATGGTGCTCGGCGGCTTGCTGGAGATGTCCAGCACCACCCGGTTCACGCCCTTGACCTCGTTGATGATGCGGCTGCTGATCTTGGCCAATAGCTCGTAGGGCACCCGCGACCAGTCCGCGGTCATGGCGTCCACGCTGTCCACGATGCGCAGGGCCACCACGTCCTCGTAGGTGCGCTCGTCGCCCATCACCCCCACTGTCTTGACCGGCACCAACACCGCGAAGCTCTGCCAGACCTTGGTGTACAGGTCGGCCCCGCGCATCTCCTCCTGCACGATGGCGTCGGCCTCGCGCAGGGTGGTGAGGCGCGGCCGGGTGACCTCGCCCATGATACGGATGGCCAGGCCCGGACCGGGGAAGGGCTGACGGCTTACGATGGACTCGGGCAGGCCCAGCTCGCGGCCCACCTCGCGGCACTCGTCCTTGAACAGCTCGCGCAGAGGCTCCACCAGCTTGAGCTGCATCTTCTCGGGCAGGCCGCCCACGTTGTGGTGGCTCTTGATCACCGCGCTGGGGCCCTTGAAGGACACGCTCTCGATCACGTCCGGGTACAGAGTGCCCTGGGCCAGGTACTCAACGGCGCCGATCTTCTTGGCCTCGGCCTCGAACACCTCGATGAAGGTGTGGCCGATTATGCGGCGCTTTTCCTCGGGGTCGCTCACTCCCTGCAAACGATCCAGGAAGGTGTCGGCCGCGTCCACCACGATGAGGTTCAGGCCGAACACGTCGCGGAACACGCCGGCCACCTCGCTGACCTCGCCGGCCCGCAGCACGCCGTTGTCCACGAAGACGGAAGTCAGGTTCTCGCCGATGGCCTGGTGCAAGAGCAGGGCCACCACCGAGGAGTCCACCCCGCCGGACAGGGCGCAGATGACCTTCTGTCCGGCCAGGCGTTCACGGAAGCCGGCGATGGTGGCCTCGGCGAAGTTGTGCATGGTCCAGGTAGGCGAGCACCCACAGTCGCCCAGCACGAAGGCCGCCAGCATGGCCGCGCCCTGGGGGGTGTGGGCCACCTCGGGGTGGAACTGCACCCCATAGACGCGGCGCTTGAGGTCGCCCATGGCCGCCACCGGCGAGTTGCCGGTGATGGCCAGAACGGCAAATCCCGAGGGCATCTGCTCGATGCGGTCGCCGTGGCTCATCCACACCTGCAGGGGCGCGGTGGGGTCGAACTCCCGGAAGGGGCCCACGGACTTGTTCAGGGTCAGCTTGGCCGGCCCGTACTCGCGCTTGGCCCCCCGGGCCACCACCCCGCCCATGAGGTGGGTGATGATCTGCATGCCGTAGCAGATGCCCAGGATGGGCACCCCCAGCGCGAAGATGCCCTGGTCCACGCTGGGCGCGCCGGGCTCGTAGCAGGAGGCCGGGCCGCCGCTGAGGATTATGCCCTTGGGGGCGTAGGCCTTGATCTCGGCCAGGGGCATGGTGCAGGGGTGAATCTCGCAGTAGACCCGCGCCTCGCGCACCCGGCGGGCGATGAGCTGGGTGGTCTGGGAGCCGAAGTCCAGGACCAGGATTTTTTGCGCGTGGATGTCGCTCAAAACTACTCCACCCGGTAGTTGGGGGCCTCCTTGGTGATGGTCACGTCGTGCACGTGGCTTTCGCGCAGGCCCGCAGCGGTGATCTTGATGAAGCGGGCCTTGGCCCGGAGCTCGTTCAGGTTGGCCGCGCCCACGTAGCCCATACCCGCCTGCAGGCCGCCCACCAGCTGGTAGATGCTGTCCGACAGCGGCCCGCGGTAGGGCACCCGCCCCACGATGCCCTCGGGCACCAGCTTATCCGCCTCGCGCTGGGAGTAGCGGTCGGCGCTGCCCTCGCGCATGGCGTCGATGGAGCCCATGCCCCGGTAGACCTTGTAGCGGCGGCCCTGGAACAGGATGGTCTCACCCGGTGACTCCTCGGTGCCGGCGAACAGGGAGCCGATCATCACCACCTGGGCGCCGCCGGCCAGGGCCTTGGTTATGTCGCCGCTGAACTTGATGCCGCCGTCGGCGACCATGGGCACCCCGGCCGCCTCGGTGACCTTGGCCACGTCGAAGATGGCGCTCATTTGGGGCATGCCCACGCCGGCCACCACCCGGGTGGTGCAGATGCTGCCCGGCCCCACGCCCACCTTGATCGCGTCGGCCCCGGCGTCGATCAGGGCCTTGGCGCCATCGGCGGTGGCTATGTTGCCGGCCGCCAGCTGGGCCTGGGGATAGGCCCGCTTGAGCGCGGCCACGGTGTCCAGCACGCCCTGGGCGTGGCCATGGGCCGAATCCACCCCGATCACGTCCACCTCGGCCTGCAGCAGGGCTTCGGTCCGCACCAGGGCCTCGTCGCCCACCCCCACCGCGGCCCCCACCCGCAGGCGGCCCAGGCCGTCCTTGGCCGCCTTGGGGTACTTGCGCAGCTTTTCGATGTCCTTGATGGTGATCAGGCCCTTGAGGTTGCCCTGGGCGTCGGTGACCAACAGCTTCTCGATGCGGTGCTTGTGCAGGATGGCCTTGGACTCCTCCAGGGTGATGCCCTCGCGGGCAGTGATCAGGTTGTCCTTGGTCATCACCTGGCTCACCGGCTGGTCCAGGTTGGTCTCGAACCTGAGGTCGCGGTTGGTGATGATGCCCACCAGCTTGCTGCCCACCACCACCGGCACGCCGCTGATGCGGTAGCGCTCCATCATCTCCACCACCTGGTGCAGGCTGGTGCCCGGCCCCACGGTGACCGGGTTGACGATCATGCCCGACTCTGACTTCTTGACCTTAGTCACCTCCAGGGCCTGCTCGGCGATGCTCATGTTCTTGTGGATGAAGCCCAGGCCGCCCTGCCGGGCCAGGCTGATGGCCGCGTCGGCCTCGGTGACCGTGTCCATGGCCGCCGAGACGATGGGGATGGACAGGCTCACCTCGCGGGTGAGCTTGGTGGAGGTGTCCACGTCCCGTGGCAGCACCCGGCTGTGGCCCGGAGTGAGCAGCAGGTCGTCGAAGGTGAGGCCGTCGGTCAGGTTAAGCACTTCCATGCCTGATATCTCCAATGTGCTAAGAGGCGGCCAGCTCCAGGAGGATGCCCTCCAGCAGGCCCGCATCCATCACCGTCATCCGGTCCAGCTCCAGGCTCAACAGCAGCCCGCGCAAGATGGCCATGCCAGCCAGTATTATATCAGCCCGCTCTGGCTCCAGGCCGGGCGCCTGCCGGCGCTGGGCCAGGGGCAGGGCGGATAGGCGGATGAACTGGTCTTCCAGCGTGGCCAAGCCCACCTCCAGGTTGTTCACCCGGCCGGGCTCATAGACCGTCAGGCCCAGCCGCAGCGCCCCCACTGTGGCCGCGGTGCCGGCCGTGGCCACCAGCCGCCGGGCCGGCCAGCCGGCCAGAGGCCTGAGCCCCCGGCTCACCGCGGCCAAGAGAGCCGCCAACTCGGCCGGGGAAGGCGGGTCGCTCTGGAGGTGCGCCTCGGTGAGGGCCACCGCGCCCAGGGGCAGGCTGAGCACCAAGGGGCTGGCCCCGGTCAGCTCGCTGACCTCGCTGGAGCCGCCGCCCACGTCGGCCAGGAGCGCGCCCGCGGCCTCGCCCTGCAGCCGGCTGAGCACCCCCACCCGGGCCAGGCGGGCCTCGTCCTGGCCACTGAGCACCTGGGCCGTATCCAGACCCAGCTCCTGGCCCAGCTCCTGCACAAAGGCCGCGCCGTCGCTGGCAAGGCGGCAGGCGGCGGTAGCGCCCAGGGCGATGCGCTGCGCGCCCAGCTCCCGGGCCTGGGCCACGAAACGCCGGGCCTGCTCCTTGGCCGCGGCCTTGGCCTGGGGGTCCAGGGCTCTACCCGGCGCTAGGCTCCGGCCCAGGCGGGGCGTGGCCAGGCCCCGGACCAGGTCGCGGTAATCATTGGCCATCAGCTCGGCCACCAGGAGCCGCAGGGTGTTGGAACCCAGGTCCAAGGCAGCGGCGATCATGGACCGTTCCAGACTAAGTGCAATAAAAACAATTACTTTTCACTAAACGCCCCGGCTGGCCGGCTACTTAGGTTGACCTCATTTCTAACAAACCGCCCCCGGCTTGGCAAGTGCCTGCACCCTGGCGAATTCGTGCTGCTTCGGTTAAATTAACCAAACGTGCGCTTGTGAGCGTAAAAGGGGTTGCACCATAATGGAGCCGCCATTACCCTATTAACCCATCGGTGATTACCAGGCAGCCCCAGGCCGGGGCCGTGTGGGATTCAGGCAAAGGAGAACGCGCGTATGGCTGACAAACTAGGCATCTTTGTTTCCTCGGACCAGAACCTGGGGCATCTCATTGGCATCTGCCGGGCCGCCAAGAAGGCGGGCAAGGAGGTGAAGGTTTTCCTCACCAACCGGGGCGTGCTGCTCACCCAGAACCCGGATTTTTCGCAGCTGGAGGGCGAGGCCCACGTGGCCCTGTGCAACGTGAACTTCGAGGCCTTCAAGCTGCAAAAGCCCGTGCCGGTGGTGGATGAGAAGGACTTCGCCACCCAGATGCGCCACGCCGAGATCATCGAGTGGTGCGACCGCTACATCGTGCTGTAGGAGGGCGGAACCATGGAAGATATCAAGAGAGTCTGCATCCTGGTCAATGAGTCCCAGGATTCATGGGAAGGGCTGCGTTCCACCCTGGGCCTGCTGGTGGAAAACCTTTGGGGCGCCTGCTTTTTCATCGGCACGCCCATAGAGCTGCCCGAGTCCAAGACCACCGAGGAGTTCCAGGAGAACCTGGAGATGCTCGAGGACCTGGAGGGCGAGTGCTACACCTCGGTCCAGGCCGACGCCGAGCGCTTCGAGTTCATGAAGTATCTGCCCCTGGAGCAGATGGTGGACAAGATCAAGACCTATCAGCTCGTCGTGCCGTTCTAGGAGGGCGCCATGTCTCTGCTATACATCGTCAAGACCGAGCCCAACCAGAGCACCCAGCTGCTCATGGATGCCATGGCCCAGGGCAAGAACCTCACCCGCTGCAACCTCTACCAGGAGCAAGACTACGACAAGCTGGTGCAGCTCATCTTCGCCAATGAGGAGATCATCTCCTGGTGGTAAACGCCTGACTGCGGAGGCCGGCCGCCGGCCTGTTCGGCGGCCGTCTCCAGCGGAGCCTGCCATGCCTCGGCGCTGTCTGCTTCTGATCCTGGCGGCGCTGTGCCTGGCCGCGTCGGGCTGCATGCACCTGTCGCGGGTGGAGCCCGGGGCGCGGCCGGCGCTGTACCAGGCCCAGGGCCCGGCGCCGGAGCTGGTCAGGCGTTTCGCACCCGCCTTCCTGGTGAACAACTTCCATCAGCAGCACAATCGTATCGGCCGGCCCGTGGCCAGCCGGGACCAAGCAGGGCAGGAGGTGATCCGCATGGACCCCTCCCGGCCGGCCGTGTACTGGCGGGTGGCCAACTTTCAGACGCCGCGGGGCCGCTACACCAACCTAATCTACCGGGTGCACTTCCCCTCCACCCCGGCCAGCCTGATTCCCTTTTTCATCGGCGCGGGCGACAATATGGGCCTGCTGGTGGTGGTAACCCTGGACCAGGCCAGCCGTCCGGTGCTGGTCACCACCCTGGGCACCTGCGGCTGCTACGCGGCCAGCCAGCCCACCAACTACACGCCCCGCCCGGCCTACCCGGCCGACTGGAATGGCCAGCCAGTGTCAGTGTACGGTGAGACCCTGCCGCCGCGGCTGGACTACGCCGGCCCGGCTGACCAGGCCCTGCTGGTGGTGATACGGCCCGGCGAGCACCGGGTCATGGACCTGCGGGTACTGCCCCGGAACAAGCTGAACGATACGGGGGCCTTCCAGCTCATCCCCGCCGAGCTGCTGCCGGTCGCGTCCCTGCGGCGCCTGCCCCTGGGCAAGGGCTTCACCAGCCTGTTCTACGAGGACGGGCTGTTCAAGGGCCACGTCAAGGGCTCCTGGAAGCCCTGGGAGACGTTTCTGCTGGGCTGGCTGTCTCTGGACTGGGTGGTGGGCATGGACAAGGTCTACGGCGACCCGGACAACCCCCTGTACACCAGCCTCAAGCCCTGGAACCGCTATCGCTCCAATTTGGCCGACTTCCCCCAGTTCCTGAAGTACTGGGGCTGGGGCCTGTAGCCGCGCGCCAATAAAAAACCGGGGCCTGACCGGCCCCGGTCTTGGTTTGCGGCTTGGCTTCGGCGCGGGGGCTACTGCTCCTTCCACACCGGCGGCCGGCCCGCGATGGAGGCGCTGAAGCCTTCGAGGGCGTCGGGCAGGAGAGCGTTGATGGCCATCATCTCCTTGGCGTAGTGATAGGCCTGGGCCTCGGTCATCTCGATCTGGGCGTAGAAGGCCTGCTTGCTGATGCCCAGCACCACCCGGCTGCCCTGGGCGATCTCCTTGGCCAGGGCCCAGGCCTCCTCGGCCAGCTTGTCGTCGGGCACCACCATGTTGACCAGGCCCATGTCCAGGGCCTGCTGGGCGGTGTAGAGCCGGCCGGTGAAGAGCATCTCCAGGCATTTCTTTTGGCCCACCGCCCGGCTCACGGCCACCGTGGGCGTGGTGCAGTTGTAGCCGATCTTCATGCCGGTCATGCCGAACTTGGCGCCCTGGGCCGCGGCCACGATCAGGTCGCAGCCCGCGGCCAAGTGGCAGCCGCCGGCCATGGCTATGCCGTGCACCTGGGCGATGATGGGCATGGGCACCTGGCGCATGGTGGTCATCATGTTGAAGGAGGTCTGGAACAGGCGGCGGATGTTGGAGGGCGGGGCGTTTAATATCTCGGTGCGGTCGTGGCCCGAGCAGAACAGCTTGCCGTTGGCCTTGAGGATCACCACCTTGACCTCGTCGCCGGCGGCCCAGCCGCGCAGGCAGCCGGTGATCTCCTCCTCGAACTCCGCGCCCAGGGCGTTCATCTTGTCCGGGCGGTTGAGGGTCATGATGCCGATGCGTTCCTTCACCTCGCTGAGCAGGTACTTGTAGGCCATGCTTTCTCCTCGTTGCTGTGCGGCCGCGGCCGCGATTGCGCCTGCCGTGGCTAGGCGCCCTTGTTCCATTCCTTGTCGCGCAGCTCCCGGCGCAGGGCCTTGCCCGCGGCCGAGCGCGGCACCGACTCCACGAACTCCACGGCCACCGGCACCTTGTAGGGCGCCATCAGGGGCTTGCAAAAGGTCCTGATCTCCTCGGCCGTGGCGCTCTGGCCCTCCCGGAGCTGGATGAAGGCCTTGGGCGCCTCGCCCTTTAGCTCGTCGGGTATGCCCACGATCACCAGGTCCTTGATCTTGGGGTGGGCCAGCATCATGTCCTCCACCTCCGAGGGGAAGACCTTCTCGCCGCCCACGTTAATCATATCCTTGATGCGGTCCACGATGTAGGCGTAGCCGTCCTCATCCATCACGGCCACGTCGCCGGAGTGGAACCAGCCCTGATCGTCGAACACCGCCGCTGTGGCCTCGCCGCGGTTAAGGTAGCCGTTGGTCACGCAGGTGCCGCGCACGCACAACTCGCCCTGCTGGCCCGGCTCGAGGGTGTTGCCCTGGGCGTCCACCACCTTGATCTGGGCGTCGTCCAGGCCCCGGCCGCAGGAGCCCAGCCGGGTCTCCTGATAGGGCGCGGTGGTGCCTACGCAGGTGACCTCGGTCAGGCCCCAGGCCTCGGCATAGCGCCAGCCCAGCTTGTCCTGGATCTGGCCGATGATGCTCTCGGGCATCTTGGTGGCCGCCGACAAACAGAACACCACCGAGGACACGTCGCGCCGGGGCAGTTCCGGGTCCTTGAGCATCAGGTTGTACATGGGCGGCACGCCGATGAACACCGTGGGCCGCAGCCGTTCTATGTCGTCCAGGGCTTGCTCGGGGTAGAAGCGCTCCACGGTGATCACGGTGCCGCCGGTGGCCAGCATGCCGAAAGTGCCGTTGACCAGGCCCCAGCAGTGGAAGATGGGCGTGGCCACCATGATGGTGTCCGTGGGCTGGTAGTGCACCTTGCCGAAGCGGGTGCTGTTGTGCCAGACGTTCAGGTGAGTGGCCATTACCCCCTTGGGCCAGCCGGTGGTGCCTGAGGTGTACATCAGGTGGCACAGGTCGCTGCCCTTGCTGGCCGGCGGGTCGAACTGGTCCGCGCCGCCGGCCAGGACGCTGTCCCAGCTCAGGCCCTGGCCGCCCAGCACGATCTTGGTCTCAAGCGACGGCACCTGCGGCGTCACCTCATCAATGATGGCCTCGCGGCCAGGGTCCACGATCACCGCCGCCGAGGCGCAGTCCTTGAGAATGTACTCCACCTCCTGCCGACGCAGCATGGCGTTGACCACGTTCACGGTCAGGCCGGCGCGCACCACGCCCAGATAACTGATTATCAGTTCGGGCAGGCTGGGCAGGAACAGCGAGACCACCTGACCCGGCCGCAGGCCCAGGGCCAAGAGGCCGCTGGCCACCCGGTTCACCAGCCGGTTCAGCTCGGCGTAGGAGTAGCGCCGGTCCTCGAAGACGATGGCGGTCTTGTCCGGGGCGTCCTGCACATGGGGCAGAATGATCTGGGACGCGTTCATGGCAGCCTCCTGTTTAGCGCCGCCAACCAGGCCGCGGGGCGGGCGAACAAGGCCTATCTAAACACAGAGGCAATTTTTATTACAAGCTTTAGCCGCCTAAAACGCCGCGCGCGCCCCCGGAGGAGCGCGCCGCAGGGCCCCAGGGCGAGGCGGGCTACATGCTGTAGAGCTCGGGTCCGTACAGGCGTATCCAGTCCTTCTTGAGGCTCTTGATGGCCTGTTTGTTCTGTCCACTGGTGCCGATGATCAGGATGGTGGCCTCGCCGGTCTGGATGCAGGGGTAGATGTAATCTACGTTGACCTTTTCCCGCTTGAGGGGGTTGAGCACCGCCAGCAGGCCGCCGGCGTGGTGCGGGGTCTCGGCCGCGATCACCTCCTCTTCGCTAACGTTTAGGCCCTGGGCCCTGAGTACGCTCAGGCCCTTTTCCGGGTTGTTTACCACGAAGCGCATGATGCCCTCGCCGCCGGGCGTGGAGGTGGAGACGAAGAAGGCCAGGATGTTCACCCCGGCGTCGCCCAAAATCTCGCTGACCGAGGCCAGTTGGCCGGGCTTGTTGGGCATGGTCATGGTCAACTGCTTGACGGTCATGCTCCTCACTCCTTAGCGTTGCGCCGCTTTGGCCTGTTGCGCCCCGGCCCGCAGGGCGCGGCGATCCAGCTCCGACTCCTGGGCCCCTTGCGCCGCCAGGGCCCGCTCCAGTAGCTCCAGGCTGGTCATCCCCGTGGCCTGGGCCAGGGCCCCCAGCATCACCAGCGGGGCCGCCTGCTCCCGGCCCAACTGCGCAGCAATTTCACCAGCCGGCACGCTGAGCAGGCGCAGGTCCTGGCGCCGCACCGTCGAGTGTACCAGAGTGGAGTTGATCAGCAAATGGCCGCCGGCCTCCACTTTGTTCACCAGCCGCGCCAGGCCAGCCTCGTCCAGGGCCAGGGCGATCTGGGGCGAACTGGCCACCGGACTGGCGATCTCCTGGTCGCTGAAGGCCACCGTGCAGTCCTCGGGCCCGCCGGGCAAGGCTTGGGCCGGGGAGGGCAGGCAGGCCACCTCCAGGCCGGCCTCCAGGCCGGCCTGGGCCAGGAGCAGGCCCAGGGCCAACACACCCTGACCCGCCGAACCCGCCAGCACGGCCTTGACGGTCATGGCCGGGCCTCTGAGAGCGGGCCTAGGGGCAGGGCCCGCGCCATCGGCCCGCCGCTCCAAGCCAGGGCCTCGGCCGGGCTCATGTGCCAGCGCTCGGGGCAGGGAGCCAGCACCTCCACCAAGGAGAAACCCGCGCCCTGCATCTGGACGCGCAGGGCCTGGGCCAGGGCCTGGCCGGCCCGCGCCGCCTGCTCCGGGTCGGTCAGAGCCACCCGCTCGGCAAAGGCGCAGCCCGCGGCCCCGGCCAGCAGCCGCCCCAGGTCAAGGGGTGCCGACCACGCCGCATCAGGGCCCTGATTGTTCACCAAGAGCAGGGTCAGGCCCTCGCCGGCCTGGGCGGCCAACAGGGCCTGGTCCAGGCCCGCGATCAGCTCGCCCTCGCCCTGGTAGGCCAGCACCACCTGCTGGGGTAGCACCCGCTTCAGGCCCGTGGCCACGGCCAGGGCCTGGCCCCGCGGTGCCTGGCCCATGTCCAGGTCCAGGTGCTCGCAGGCGGCCTGGGCGCAGCCGCTGGAGGGCACCAGGATTGAGCGCCGGTCCAGTTCCAGCTCGGCCAGGATTCGGGCCAGCAGCCCGTGCACGATGGCATGTCCGCAGCCCGTACAATAGGGCAGGGGGCCGGGTTTGAGGCAGGAGGGCCTGATCGAGGGCTGATTCATACGCCGCCTCCCCGCCGCCGCACCGCGCGCTGCAGGTGGGCCTGGTGGTACAGGTGGCTGATCTCGTGGGCCGCCTGATCCGGGGTGGGCACCGCCCCGCCCGGCCGGCCGTACAGCTCCACCGTGGCCTGGCCCTGCACGGCCAGGCGCACGTCCTGCACCATCTGGCCGGCGTTCATCTCCACCACCAGCAGGTGCCGCACCACCCGGCTCAGCTCCTGCAGGGGCTGGCTGGGGAAGGGCCACAGGGTTATGGGCCGCCACAGCCCCACCTTGAGCCCCCGCTGGCGCACCCGCTTGACCGCCCCCAGGGCGATGCGCGCCGCGCTGCCAAAGGCCACCACCACTAGGCGGGCGTCCTCCACGAAGTGGGCCTGCCAGGCGGTCTGGTCGCGGGTGATGGCGTCGTACTTACGCACCAGCTTGTAGTTGTGGTTCTCCAAGAGCTTGGGCCGCAGGTGCCGGGAGGCCAGGCAACGCCGGGGACGCTCCAGTCCCTGGCCCAGGGCCCAGTCCTTGGCCGGCAGCGCGGCCGGCTCCAGGGCCGGGGGCAGCTGTACCGGCTCCACCAGCCGGGCCAGCAGGGCGTCGGCCAGGATCAGGACTGGATTGCGATAGGCGTCGGCCAGGGCAAAGGCCTTCAGGGTCAGGTCGGCCGTCTCCTGGCAGGACCAGGGGGCCAGGACCAGGCTGTGGTAATCGCCCTGGCCGCCGCCGCGGGTGGCCTGCAGATAGTCGCTCTGGGCCGGGTGCAGGTTGCCTGGGCCCGGCCCGCCCCGGCTGAAGTTGGCCGCCACCGCGGGCAGCTCCAGGCCGGCCAGCCAGGACAGGCCCTGCTGCATCTGGCTCAGGCCCGCGCCGTCGCTGATGGTCAGGGCCCGGGCCCCGGCCATGGCTGCGCCAATGAGCATGCCCATGGCCGCCTGGGCGTTGGCCGCCGGCAGCAACGCTCCGCCTACCTGGGACAGGCGCGCGGCCAGGTGCGCGGCCGCCGGGTTCAGGGAGCCCGCCTCGGCAAAGCAGTAGCAACAGCCGGCGCGCAGGGCGGCCTCGGCCAGGGCCTGGCCGCCGCTCATAAGCTGGCGGCTCATGGACAACCTCGCCTCATCCTGCCGTTCGTGACCTCGCCTGGGGTCATGCAATGCTTCCGGACACCCTAAGTGGATGATTTGTCACCAGGAGCCCGTTGAATAGCAGACCGGCGCCCAGGGTGTCAAGATGGGCCTCCAACCCGGCTTTGGTTTGACAGCCAAGGCCGCCCCGGCTAGCATTGGGAAGCTGCGAACCCAGCGTTGGAGAGGCGAGTCCGCCCCGAGCCAAGAAACCCCATGGAACAACACTCCCCAGGCTGCACCTGCCCCGACTGCCGCGCCCAGGCCGAGACCCTGGAGCTGTTGATGGAGCATCACCAGTTCCCCGGCCCCTACATGTTCAAGGTCATCGGCTTTGACGACAATTGCTTTTTGCAGCGGGCCCGCCAGGCGGCTGAGGCGGTGCTGGGGCCGCTCAGCGAAGGCAATCAGGTGCGCTGCCGACCTTCGTCAGGCAACAAGTATCTGGCCGTGACCCTGGACGTGGAGGTGGACAGCCCTGAGCAGGTGCTGGCCGTGTACGCCGGGCTGCGGCAGTTGCAAGGATTGGTGGTGCTGGTCTGATAACATGGCCTGTGGGCCAGGAGCGCCAAAGATGAAGCGATACCTTCTGCCCCTGTTGATATTGGCCGCGGTTCTGGGCTGCGGCGGCTCGTCTAGCAAAAGCGGGTCCGGCCCGGCTGTCTTCAGCCCGGCCCCGGATCCGGCCAACTGGCTGAACCGCACCGTGGCGGAGCTAAAGATCCGGCTCAAGCTGACCCCAGCGCAGACCACCCAGGTGCGGGCCATTCTCAAGGATGGCCTGGATCAGAAAGAGCGCCTGCGCCCCGAGGGCGACCGCTACGGCAACATCCAGGAGATGAACAAGTTGTTCGCCCGCATGCGCCAGGTGGACCGGGCCACCGAGGCCTCCCTGGCCAAGGTGCTGGACAAGGACCAGTTGGACGGCTACCGGACCTACCTCAAGGAGCAGCGCAAACGACTGGGCGAAGGCAGGGCCCCGGCCGACGCTGGGCCCGCCAGCGGCAGGGAAAAGAAGCCGCGCTAGGTGTAAATGCTAAAGAGGTTGTTCACACGGTTCCAGTTTTGGAGACTGGTGGTTGAAGAGATCACCGGATCCAAACTGGGAGAGCCGCATGAGCAACCCTCATCAGAATGCCAGGACCACGG
>JBFMFU010000045.1:0-21358 GCA_040751985.1 Thermodesulfobacteriota bacterium
AGACGGGCAACGACCTGGGCACCGAGTGGATTCTGGGCGTCCAGTTCCACTTCGTGTTCTAGGCCGCGCCTAGACACCTAGCAAATCACCCCAAGGGGGCCGGGTAATCCCCGGCCCCTTTCTTTTGCCCTTTTGCCCGCCGTGGCGCCCTGCTTTTTAATCACCTTGACATTGCAGGTGTTTTGGGCTTACAAAATGAAAGCCCCCGCGAACCCTGCTGCCGCGGTCCTGGGGGCTGCGTCCGCTCCAGGCCGACCCGGTTCAGGTCTTGCAGGGCCGGCCTAGGCAGCGTATGATAATCTTTCCGCGAGGGCGGCGGCCCCCGTTTTCCCAACTAGTTGCCGGCTGGCGGGGGGCGCGTTATGGCCTGCCGCGGCGGTTGTTCAACCTGACTCCAGATAATTGTTTAAGGAGTGCATCCATGAAAAAGGTTTCCCTGTTGGCCCCAGGGCCCACGCCGGTCCCCCCCCGCACCCTGCTGGCCATGGCCCAGCCCCTGATCCACCATCGTTCCAGCGACTTCCAGGATCTCTTCGGTAAGGTGCGCCAGGGGCTCAAGAATATTTTCAAGACCAAAAACGAGGTGCTGGTCTTCTGCAGCAGCGGCACCGGCGCCATGGAGAGCGCCGTGGCCAACCTGCTCAGCCCTGGCGACAAGGCCATTGCGGTGCGCGGCGGCAAGTTCGGCGAGCGCTGGAGCGATCTGCTCAAGGCCTACGGCTGCCAGCCGGTGAACATGGACGTGGAGTGGGGCCGGGCGGTCCAGCCCAAGGCCGTGGCCAAGCTGTTGGCCGATGACCCCTCCATCAAGGCGGTGTACGTGCAGGCCCTGGAGACCTCCACCGGCGTGCAGCACCCCATCCAGGAACTGGCCCAGGTGACCAAGAAGACCGGGGCGGTGCTGGTGGTGGACGCGGTCAGCGCCCTGGGCGCCTACGACATCCCCTGCGACGAGTGGGGCCTGGACGTGGTGATCTCCGGTTCCCAGAAGGCCCTGATGCTGCCGCCGGGGCTGGCCTTCGCCAGCCTGGGGCCCAAGGCCCTGGAGATGATGAAGGGCTCCAAGTGCCCCAAGTACTACTTCTCCTGGGCCAAGGAGCTGAAGAACCAAACCGAGAACAAGGGCGCCTTCACCTCGCCGGTGCCCATGTTCGTGGGCCTGCTGGACGTGTTCCAGCTCATGGAGGAGATGGGCGGCCTGGACAATATCTACGCCGAGACGGCGATCCGCTCCCGGGCCTTCAAGGCCGCGGTGGCGGCCTGGGGCCTGAAGCTCTACTCCAAGGACCATCCCAGCGTGGCCCTGACTGCGGTGGAGTCCCCGGCCGGCGTCAACGGCCAGGACGTGGTGGGCTGGCTGAAGAACAAGTACGCTATCTTCATCGCCGGTGGCCAGGACCAGGCCAAGGGCAAGATCTTCCGCGTGGCCCACATGGGCTACATCAGCGAGTTCGACACCCTGCAGGCCATCAGCGCCATCGAGATGGCCCTGGCGGGGCTGGGCTATAAGTTCGAGATGGGCGCCGGCGTGGCCGCGGCCCAAAAGGTATTCGGGGAGGCGTGATCATGAAGATACTCATCTCGGATCCGTTGCACAAGAAAGGGATAGAGATCTTCAAGAAGGAAGGCTTCGAGGTGGAGGTCAAGACCGGCCTGTCCCCCGAGGAGCTGAAGAAGGCCATCAAAGGCGCACACGGCCTGGTCATCCGCAGCGCCACCCAGGTGGACAAGGGCCTGCTGGCCGCCGCCGACCAACTCAAGGTGGTGGGCCGGGCCGGCACCGGCCTGGACAACGTGGACATCCCCGCGGCCACCGCGGCCGGGGTGGTGGTGATGAACACCCCCGGCCAGAACTCCAACGCCGCCGCCGAGCTGGCCCTGGGCCATATCTTCTCCCTGTCGCGCCACATCGCCCGCGGCCACCGGAGCATCATGGAAGGCAAGTGGGAGAAGAAGGAGCTGCGGGGCTACGAGGTCAAGGGCAAGACTCTGGGCATCGTGGGCATGGGCAACATCGGCCGCATCCTGGCCGAGCTGGGCGCCGGGGTGAAGATGAAGGTCATCGGCTACGACCCCTACCTGGACGCGGCGCAGATCAAGGCCCGCGGCGCCGAGCCGGTGAGCTTCGAGGACATCCTGACCCGCTCGGACTACATCTCTATACACGTGCCCAAGACCGCCGAGACCAGCGGCCTGTTCAGCGCGGCCAACCTGGCCAAGATTAAGCCCACCGCCTTCATCATCAACTGCGCCCGGGGCGGCATCGTGGACGAGGCGGCCCTGTGCGAGGCCCTGGCCGCCGGCAAGCTGGCCGGCGCGGCCCTGGACGTTTTCGCCGTGGAGCCGCTGCCCGCCGACAGCCGCCTGCTGTTCGCCGGCCAACTTAGCTGCACCCCGCACCTGGGGGCCAACACCTTCGAGGCCCAGGAGAACGTGGCCGTGGCCGTGGCCCAGCAGATGAGCAAGTATCTGAAGACCGGCGTGGCCGACTTCGCGGTCAACGCCCCCAAGTAATCCCCCCTCGCCATCGCCTCCAGGGCCCGGCCGGACTCGGCCGGGCCCTGACTTGTTGCGCGGGCGGCGGGCTGCACTTATATTTAAGTGCATTGATGACCGGATAGGTGCGTCCCGGCATTAACGTAAACCGAAAGGCTAGCCATGAGCGAAGAGGACAAGGGCTTTACGGTAAAGGACAGGCGGCGCTTCGACGAAAAGGGCGATGTGCGCCCCGAGTCCGAGGAGGCCGCCCCCGCCGAAAAGGCCCCGGCCCGGGAGAGCCGTCCCCAGCCTCCCGAGCCCCAGGGTGAGGCGCCCGCGCCGGAAAGGCCGCCCCGCGGCCAGCAACCTCGCGGCGCCCGCCCGCCCCTGCCGCCGGTGGACTTCAGCGGCCTGATCCTGTCCCTGGCCCACGCCACCATGCTGCACCTGGGCCACATGCCCGATGCCATGGGGCGGCCCGGCCAGCCGGACCTGGAGCTGGCCCGCCACACCATCGACACCATCGCCATGCTCAAGGAAAAGACCAAGGGCAACCTGGACGAGCAGGAGCAGAAGCTCATCAACACTGCGCTCACCGAGCTGCAGATGGCCTTTGTGCAGGCCAGCAAGGGCTAGCCTGATTCTCCAAAGGAGGATTGAGGCGTGAGAAACCTCAAGATCAAACGGAGCCTAATGCCGGCTCTGGTCATCGCAATCCTGTTGGGCGTCGTGCTGGCCCAGGGCCCTGCGGCCTGGGCCAAGGACGTGCCCGCTTCCTTCGCCGACCTGGTGCAGAAGGTTTCGCCGGCGGTGGTCAACATCCGCGTGACCAAGACGGTCAAGGGCGGACCGACCGGCGGCATCTTCGGCTTCCGCAACCAGCAGAGGCCCGGCGAGCCGGACCAGGAGCAGCCGCCGGACCTGCACGAGTTCTTCCGCCGCTTCTTCGGCGGGCCCGGCGGCCCCGGCGGCAATCTGCCCCGTGAGTTCAAGCAGCGCGCCGCCGGCAGCGGAGTGGTGGTGGACAAGGACGGCTACGTGCTGACCAACAACCACGTGGTGGCCGAGGCCGACGAGATCCTGGTGCGCTTCAAGGACGGCAAGGAGTACCCGGCCAAGGTCGTGGGCCGCGACCCCAAGACCGACCTGGCCCTGGTCAAGGTCAAGGCCGGCAAGTCCCTCCCGTACTTGCCCATGGGCGACTCGGACAAGCTGCGGGTGGGCGACTGGGTGCTGGCCGTGGGCAACCCCTTCGGCCTGGAGAACACCGTCACCGCCGGCATCATCAGCGCCAAGGGGCGCATCATCGGCGCCGGCCCCTATGACGACTTCCTGCAGACCGACGCCAGCATCAACCCCGGCAACTCCGGCGGCCCCCTGATCAACCTGCAGGGCCAGGTGGTGGGCATCAACACCGCCATCGTGCCCCAAGGCCAGGGCATCGGCTTCGCCATCCCGGTCAACACCGCCAAGAACATCATGGCCCAGCTCAAGGAGAAGGGCCGCGTGGTGCGCGGCTGGCTGGGCGTGGTCATCCAGCCGGTGAACGACGACCTGGCCCAGAAGTTCGGCCTGAAGGAAGCCAGGGGGGCCCTGGTGGCCGACGTTGCCGCCGGCGGCCCGGCGGAAAAGGCCGGCCTGAAGCGCGGCGACGTGGTCGTGAGCTACAACGGCAAGCCGGTCAAGGACTTCCACAGCCTGCCCCGCCTGGTGGCCGAGACCGCGGTGGGGGCCAAGGTGGCCCTGGAGGTGATGCGCGGCGGCAAGAGCAAGACCCTGGAAGTGACCATCGGTGAGCTAAAGGGCGAGGCGGCCCGCGGGCCCTCCCCGCAGGGACCGGCCAGCGAGGAGAAGCTGGGCCTGAGCCTGCAGGAGCTGACCCCGGACATGGCCAGGCAGATGGGCATCCCGGGTAAGAAGGGCCTGGTGATCACCAACGTGGCCCCGGGCGGCCCGGCGGCCGAGGCCGGCCTGAAGCGCGGCGACGTGATCCTGGAGGCGGCCCAGAAGCCGGCCACCAGCCTGGAGCAGTTCAAGTCCCTGGTGACCAAGCTCAAGCCGGGCGACGGCCTGCTGCTGCTCATCCAGCGCGGCGACAACTCCCTGTTCATGGTGCTCAAGGCGCCCAAGAAGTAACCCACACCTGAACCTCGGAGGGGGCCCCGCGCGGGCCCCCTTTTTTTGGTTTGGCTAGGGGCTTGCTTCTGCGGGCCGGCCTGGGCAACAATGGGCCAGGCTTGGGGCCGGAAGCAAGGGCGGTTTGTCAGCATGCAGATCACGGTTCAAGCGCCTGCCAAGGTCAATCTCTGCCTGCACGTGCTGGGCCGGCGGCCGGACGGCTTTCATGAGCTGGCCACCCTGATGCAGCCGGTGGACCTCTACGACACCCTGACCGTGCGCCTGGGCGGACAGGGGCTCGCCCTGGTCTGCAACCGTCCTGAGCTGAGCCAGGTCAACCTGGTGCTGAGGGCAGCCGAGGCCTTCTTCGCGGCCCTGGGGCGGCCGGCGGCGGCGGCCCTGGAGCTGCACAAGCGCATACCCGTGGCCGCCGGCCTGGGGGGGGGCAGCTCCGACGCCGCCGCGGCGCTGCTGGCCCTGAACGCCCTGCACGGCTCGGCCCTGACCCCGGAGGAGTTGGCGCGCCTGGCCGCGGGGCTGGGGGCGGACGTACCTTTCTTCCTGGCCGGCGACACGGCGTTTTGCCGGGGCGTGGGCGAGTTGGTGCGGCCCTGGCCGGATTTCCCCCTGCTGGACTATGTGTTGGTGAATCCGGGCTTTGCCCTGCCCACGGCCCGGGTGTACCAAGAGCTGGATTTGCAATGGACAAACCAGGTTGAAAGAAATAAAATAAACCGCCTAGCAGGGAATTACGACGCCGGCCTGTCGTTTCTGATTAACGACTTAGAGGGCGTCGCCCTGCGGCTTCATCCCGTCCTGGGCAGTATCAAAGAGGCGTTGGCCGGCTGCGGCGCTGCGGGGTGCTTGATGAGCGGCAGCGGTCCCACCGTATTTGGTGTGTTCGCCGACGCTGCCCAGGCCGGAGAGGCGGCCCGGCGCCTCCGGCGCGCACACCGCTGGTGGGTCCGGGTCTGCCGAGGCGTGGCAGCTTGAGCTTCAAGGGAGGGGGCTGAGCATGGACGTCACAGAGGTAAGGGTCTTCCCGGTGGAAGAAGAGAGACTCAAGGCGTACGCAACGATCACCCTAGACCACTGCTTCCTGGTGAGGGACCTGAAGGTCATCCACGGCAACAAGGGCTTGTTCGTGGCCATGCCCAGCAAGAAGCGCAAGGACGGCACCTACCAAGACACTGCCCATCCGCTGAACCGGGACACCAGGCGGATGATCGAAGAGGCGGTCCTGGGTGAGTATGACCGCCAAAAAGCTGAGGAAGGTCAGATGAAGCAGGCCGAGGTCTAGGCCTTTCGGGCCTGGTCCTTTTGGTCGAGGCTACAACAGCGCCGGCTCCCCGGCGTTGGGCGCGGCCCTTTGGGGGGCCGCGACCCGCTGGCGGCCGCATTTTTTGCGGCTGGGGGTGGCGAAGACGGCCATCCCTGTTAAAAAAGGGCAGCAAAGCCAGTGCTGGGGTGTCGTCAAGTGGTAAGACACGGGTCTTTGGAACCCGCATTCGCAGGTTCGAATCCTGCCACCCCAGCCATTACACCTGGGCCCTGGCGGCGGGCCGCGCGGGATCAAAGGCAGAGGGCAGGGCTCTTGGCTCGAGGTAGCTATAGTGAACAAGCTCAAGGTCTTTACCGGCAATAGCAACCCCCACCTGGTGGAGGAGATCTGTCACTACCTGCACCTGCCCCTGTCCCAGGCGGTGGTGCGGCGCTTCTCCGACGGCGAGGTGTTCGTGGAGGTGGGCGAGAACGTGCGCGGCTCGGACGTGTTCGTGGTGCAGTCCACCAGCCCGCCGGTGAACGACCACCTCATGGAGCTGTTGATCATGCTGGACGCCTTCCGGCGCAGCTCGGCCCGGCGCATCACGGCCGTGATCCCCTACTACGGCTATGCCCGCCAGGACCGCAAGGTGGCCCCCCGGGTGCCCATCAGCGCCAAGCTGGTGGCCGACCTGATCACCGCGGCTGGGGCCGGCCGGGTGCTGTGCATGGACCTGCACGCCGGCCAGATCGGCGGCTTCTTCAACATCCCGGTGGACCACCTCTATGCGGCGCCGGTGATGCTGGCCTACCTGCGCAAGCACCTCAGCGGCAAGGCGGTGATCGTCAGCCCTGACGCCGGCGGCGTGGAGCGGGCGCGGGCCATCGCCAAGCGGCTGCAGGCGGGCCTGGCCATCATCGACAAGCGGCGCGAGATGGCCAACGTGGCCCAGGCCATGAACATCATCGGCGACGTGCGGGGCCGGCTGGCCGTGGTCTTGGACGACATGATCGACACCGCCGGCACCCTCTGCGAGGCGGCCAAGGCCCTCAAGGAGCACGGGGCCCAGGAGGTGTGGGCCTGCGCCTCCCATGCGGTGCTGTCGGGCCCGGCGGTGGGCCGCATAACCGAAAGCCCCATCTCGCGGGTGGTGGTGACCAACACCATCGCCCTGAACGAGGAGGCGGCGGCCTGCCCCAAGATCATCAGCCTGAGCGTGGCCGAGCTCTTGGGCGAGGCGCTGCGGCGCATTCACATGGAGGACTCGGTAAGCTCCCTGTTCGTATAGCCGGCGGCTATCGACCCAGGCCCCGGGCCGCGCGGCCGGGCCTGGCGGAAAATTTTAAATCCTATAAACTAGGGCGGAAAAATCTCCCAGCGGGAGACAAAATAGGGGCGCAGGTGTTTTCCCGCGGCCCGGCAGGCAATGGCCGGTCTGAGCGAGGAAAATATTTGCCTTTTGTGAAAAATCGCATTATAGTCACTTGACTCAGCGGGCCGGCCCGGGGCGCCCCGGTCGGCCGGAGGAAGATCGCAACCATGGAACAGATCCCCCTGGCGGTTATCCGGCGCGAAAGCTCGGGCAAGGAAGCTGCCAAAAAGATGAGATTTGCCGGCTCCATACCGGCGGTTCTCTACAGCGGCGGCCAGGAGAGCCAGAAGCTCACGGTGGCCATGAACGACCTGGAGAAGGTGCTGCGGGGCGTCACCGGCGGCACCGCCTTTTTGTCCTTGGCCATCAACGACGAGCCGCCGCGCATGGCGGTCATCAAACAACTGCAGTACGACTACCTGGGCAAGCGGGTCCTGCACGCCGACTTCTACGAGGTCTCGGCCGACCAGGAGCTGACCATGGACATCCCCCTGAGCCTGTTGGGCGAGCCCAAGGGCATGGGCGGCGGCGCCATGCTCTCCCAGTCGGCCTACACCGTGGCCGTGGTGGGCAAGGTGGCCGATATTCCTGACGAGTTGACCATCGACGTGAGCAGCATGGAGGTGGACGACGCCCTGCACGCCCAGGACATCGCCCTGCCCGCGGGCGTGCGTCTGGCCAGCGAGGAAAACTTCCAGATCGTCTCCCTGCACGAGGCCGTCCTTGCCGTGGAGGCCCCGGCCGCGGAGGCGGAAGCCGCCGAGGGCGAGGAGGCCGCGGCCGAGGGCGCGGCCGAAGGCGGCGAGGAAAAAGACAGCGAGTAGCGGGCCGTGGCCGGCTATTGGGACCAGGAGCCGGGGCCTCTGCTGGTCCTGGGGCTGGGCAACCCCGGTTCCGAGTACGCCGGCAGCCGGCACAATCTGGGGTATGCGGTCACCAGCCGCCTGGCCGACCGCTGCGGCCTGGCCCTGATCAAGAGCGGCCACCACAGCCGCTGGGACAAGGGCCGGGTGGCCGGTACCCAGGTGGTGCTGGCCCAGCCGCAGACCTACATGAACCGCAGCGGCGAGGCGGCCCGGAGCCTGGCCGACTATTTTCGGGTCCCCCTGCACCGCCTCTGGGCGGTGCACGACGACCTGGACCTGGAGCTGGGCCGCCTCAAGGTGAGCCTGGGCGGCGGCTCCGGGGGCCACAAGGGCGTGGCCTCGTTGATCGACCACCTGGGCGGCGAAGACTTCGGCCGCCTGCGGGTGGGCATCGGCCGACCCCGCTTCGACGAGCCGGTGGAGCAGTTTGTACTGAGCGGCTTTTACGCCGATCAGAAACCCTTAGTAGCAGAAACGGTGCAGGCCGCCACGGATTGTTTGCAGCTGATCATCAGCCAGGGGCCGCAGGCGGCCATGCAAAAGTTCCACGGATCACATAGCAGTGAGGAGGTAGAGGGGTAATGTCGTTAACTGCATATGCGCCTTATCTAGCCATCTTGGGGCTGGTAGTCGCGTACTTGCTGTACCTGTACGTGAAAAAGCAGCCCAATGGCAACGCCACCATGCAGAAGCTGGAGAAGATGATCCACTCCGGCGCCATGGCCTTCTTGAAGAAGGAGTACTCGGTGCTGGCCTTCTTCATCATCGCCGTCTTCATTCTGCTGTGGCTGGTGGTGGACAGCAAGATCCCCGCTTCCAACGTGCCCTGGACCGCCATCGCCTTCGTGACCGGCGCCCTGTGCTCCATCGCCGCCGGCTACTCGGGCATGAGCGCGGCCACCCGCGGCAACAGCCGCACGGCCGAGGCGGCCAACAAGCACGGCCAGGCGCGGGCCCTGAACGTCAGCTACTTCAGCGGCTCGGTCATGGGCCTGGCGGTGGCAAGCCTGGGTCTGTTGGGCGTGGGCTTCTGGTTCTGGAAGTTCGGCGGCGACGTTAAGACCGCCATGTACATCAACGGCTTCGCCATGGGCGCCAGCTCCATCGCCCTGTTCGCCCGCGTGGGCGGCGGCATCTACACCAAGGCCGCCGACGTCGGCGCGGACCTGGTGGGCAAGGTGGAGGCCGGCATCCCCGAGGACGACCCGCGCAACCCCGGCGTCATCGCCGATAACGTGGGCGACAACGTGGGCGACATCGCGGGCATGGGCGCGGACATCTTCGAGTCCTACGTGGGCAGCATCATCGCCACCATCGCCATCGGCGCCACCATCGGGGCCACCGACCTCAAGGCCCTGGGCGTCACCACCGCGGACATGGCCACCAAGCTGCAGCTCATGGCCTACCCCATCATCGTGGCCATGGCCGGCCTGCTGGCCTCCTTCGTGGGCGTGTTCTCCATAAAGGTGTTCGAGAAGGGCAGCCCCCAGGGCGCCCTGCGCTACACCACCTTCGTGGCGGCCATCGTCTTCGCCATCCTGGCCTACGTGGGCATCTACGTATTGCCCGCGGTGCCCAACCACGCCTGGTGGGCCATCATCAGCGGCCTGCTCTGCGGCATCGCCATCGGTCTCTTGGCTGAGTACTACACCAGCTCCAAGCCGGTGAAGCACATCGCCGCCAACAGCCAGACCGGCCCGGCCACGGTCATCATCTCCGGCCTGGCGGTGGGCATGCGCTCCACCTACCTGCCCATCCTGGGCATCTGCGTGGCCACCTACATCGGCTACAAGGTGGCCGGCATCTACGGCATCGGCCTGTCGGCCGTGGGCATGCTGGCCACGGTGGGCGCCACCATGACCGTGGACGCCTACGGCCCCATCGCCGACAACGCCGGCGGCATCAGCGAGATGGCCGGCCTGGGCCCCGAGACCCGCAAGATCACCGACTCCCTGGACGCCCTGGGCAACACCACCGCCGCCATCGGCAAGGGTTTTGCCATCGGCAGCGCGGCTCTGACCGCCCTGGCCCTGTTCGTGGCCTACACCCAGGCCGCGGGCGTGCAGACCATCAACATCACCGACCCCATGGTGGTCATTGGCGTGTTCCTGGGCGCCATCATTCCCATGATGGCCGCGGCCATGACCATGGAGAGCGTGGGCCGCGCCGCCTTCATGATGGTGGAGGAGATCCGGCGCCAGTTCCGCGAGATCCCGGGCCTCTTGGAAGGCAAGCCGGGCGCGGAGCCTGATCCGGCCACCTGCGTGTCCATCGCCACCGGCGCGGCCATCAAGGAGATGCTGGCCCCCGGTCTGATGGCGGTCCTGGCCCCGGTGGCCGTGGGCTTCATCCTGGGCCCCACCACCCTGGGCGGCATGCTGCTGGGCGCCACGGTCATGGGCGCCTTCCTGGCCCTGTTCATGGCCAACGCCGGCGGCGCCTGGGACAACGCCAAGAAGTACATCGAGACCGGCCACCACGGCGGCAAGGGCAGCGACAACCACAAGGCCGCGGTCGTGGGCGACACCGTGGGCGATCCCTTCAAGGACACCTCCGGTCCGGCCATGAACATCCTCATCAAGCTGATGAGCGTGGTCTCCCTGGTGCTGGCTCCGGTGCTGGCGGGCTTCAAGGGCCTCTTGTTCTAGGACCCGCGCCGGGTATATGACGACAAGGGGCCGGCCCACGGGGGCCGGCCCCTTTTTTGCCTCCGGCGCGGCCGCGGCCCGGCCCAGGGGGGCGTTTTCGGTTGACACCAGAACTCATGCTGATATAATAAAGATTCACATGGGTTAGCAATTTTTCGTCTGCCAAGTCCGTCAGGAGCAGGCCTTGTTCAAGACAGGACAACTTGCGGTTTACCCTGCCCACGGCGTGGGGATCATCGAGGCCGAGGAAGAGCGCGAGATAGGCGGGCTGCAGCAGAAGTTCTATATTCTGCGCATCCTGGACAACGACATGATCATCATGATCCCCATCGCCAACGCCTCCATGGTGGGGCTGCGGCCGGTGATCGCCGAGCGGGAGGTGCACCAGGTCTACTCCATCCTCAAGGACCGCGACGTGGTCATTGAGAACCAGACCTGGAACCGGCGCTACCGCGACTACATGAAGAAGATCAAGACCGGCTCGGTGTTCGAGGTGGCCGAGGTGCTGCGGGACCTGTTTCTGCTCAAGGTGGACAAGGAGCTGTCCTTCGGCGAGCGCAAGATGCTCGACACCGCCCGCAGCCTGTTGATCAAGGAGCTTTCCATCGCCCGCCAGGCCAAGGAAGAGGACATCGAGGCCGAGGTGGAGAAGATCTTCCACGCCTGATCCCCGGCCGCCGCTCTTGGCTCTGGCCTGCCGTCCGCCGGCAGGGCGGGAGCGCCGCTACAGCCCATGAACGCACGTCAATGGTCAGTGCCGCGCGAGTCGGCCGGCCAGCGCCTGGACCTGGTGCTGGCCGGGCTGCTGGGCCCTGACTTTTCCCGCGCCCAGGTGCAGCGCCTGCTCAAAGAGGGCCAGGTGACCCTGGCCGGCCGGCCGGCGCGGCCGGGCCAGAAGGTGCGCGCCGGCCAGGCCATCGCCGTGGAGCTGCCGCCGCCGCAGCCGCTGGAGCTGCGGGCCGAGCCCCTGGACCTGCAGGTGCTCTACGAGGACCCTGAGCTGATCGTGGTCAACAAGGCCCCGGGCGTGGTGGTGCACCCGGCGCCGGGCCACCAGGGCGGCACCCTGGTGGCCGGCCTCCTCTACCACTGCGGCGACCTGGCCGGCATCGGCGGGGTGCTGCGGCCGGGCATCGTGCACCGCCTGGACAAGGACACCTCCGGCGCCCTGGTGGCGGCCAAGAGCGACGCCGCCCACCGCGGCCTGGTGGCGGCCTTCGCCGCCGGCCGGGTGCGCAAGGAGTATCTGGCCCTGGTGCACGGCCGCCCGCCCCTGACCGGCGGGGCGGCCAGCGGCATCGGGCGGCACCCGGTGGACCGCAAGCGCATGTCCTCGGCCGCCCGCCGGGGCAAGCCGGCCTCCACCAGCTGGCGGGTCACCCGCCGCTTCGGCGACGAGGCCAGCCTGCTCCGGGTGACCATCGCCACCGGCCGCACCCACCAGATCAGGGTGCACCTGTCCGAGGCCGGCTTCCCGGTGGCGGGCGACCGCACCTACGGCGGCCGCCGGGCACGGACCGGGCTGGCCGGCGAGGCGGGCCGGGCCCTCCAGGCGGCCGGCCGCCAGATGCTGCACGCGGTGCGCCTGGGCTTCGACCACCCGGTGAGCGGACAGCGCATCGAGGTCACCGCGCCCCTGCCGCCGGACTTCCGGGCCGTGCTGCGAGCCCTGGAGCGGGCCCATGCTTAAGGTGGGGCTCACCGGCGGCATCGCCAGCGGCAAGTCCACGGTGGCGGCCATGCTGCGCGGGCTGGGCGCCCACCTGGTGGACACCGACCAACTGGCCCGCCGGGCGGTGGCGCCGGGCTCAGAGGGCCTGGCCCAGATCACCCGCGCCTTCGGCCCCGACGTGCTGGCCGCCGACGGCGGCCTGGACCGGGCCCGGCTGCGCGCGCTGGTGTTTGGCGACGCGGCCCAGCGCCAGCGGCTGAACCAGATCGTGCACCCGGCGGTGATGCGGATGGTGGAGGCCGAACTGGCCCGCCTGGAGCGCCAGGACCCGCATGGGGTGGCGGTGGTGGACGTGCCGCTCTTGTTCGAGGTGGACTGGCAGGCCCATTTCGACTGCACGGTGCTGGCCTACGCGCCGGCCGAGGTCCAGCAGGGGCGGCTGGAGAACCGGGACCAGGTGGACGCCCCGGCCGCCCTGGCCGCCCTGGCGGCCCAGATGCCCATCGACGACAAGCTTGAGCGCGCGGATTTTTTGGTTGACAACTCCGGGTCCCTGGATGAAACTCGGAAGCAAGTGGAGGGTTTGTGGGCCCAGCTTAAGGGCCGAGCCAGTTCCGTCGCTTCCCGGAATACATCCGAACCCAACTGAAATACGTCATCTCCTGCAGGGCGTTATCAAATTTAAAAGGGAGCGGAGCGCCCGCGGGTCCTTTTCCAAAAACCGACCTCCCGTTTGCAGCATTTTTTAAGGAAATCGCCTAGAGTCTCTTTACCATCAGACGCAGTCAACTGATCCAGGGGACCCTGCTCCGGGTCCGCGCCCATCCTTAAACCCCCGCCCTCCGGCCTGGCGCCGCGGCGGGCCGAATGAAGACCAACCAAACCAGTCGCAGAGAGCATGACCGAGACCAAGACAAACAACCGCACCTACGAGAGACGGAGCCCCCGCGCCCCCCGGAAAAATCAAGTCCCCGCCGAAACCGATGGTTCTGGAGGTGGCAGCATGCACATCGTGCAGCTAAAGGAAAAGCCCATCGCCGAGCTGACGGCCATGGCCCGCGAGTTCAACATCGAGGGCGCCGCCGGCATGCGCAAGCAGGACCTGATCTTCGCCCTGTTGACCGCGCAGGCGGAGCGCAACGGCGCCATCTACGGCCTGGGCACCCTGGAGATCCTGCCCGACGGCTTCGGCTTCCTGCGGGCCCCGGACTACAACTACCTGCCCGGCCCGGACGACATCTACGTCTCTCCTTCTCAGATACGGCGCTTCAACCTGCGCACCGGCGACACCATCAGCGGCCAGATACGCCCCCCCAAGGAGGGCGAGCGCTACTTCGCTTTGCTCAAAGTGGAGGACATCAACCACGAGCCGCCCGAGGTGGCCCGGGACAAGATCCTCTTCGACAACCTGGTGCCGCTGTACCCCAACGAGCGCCTGCAGTTGGAGGTGGAGGGCCAGTCCAAGAACTACTCGGCCCGGGTCATGGACCTGATGACCCCCATCGGCAAGGGCCAGCGCGGCCTGATCGTCAGCGCCCCCCGCACCGGCAAGACCATGCTCCTGCAGAACATCGCCAACTCCCTGTCCGTGAACCACCCGGAGGTGGTGCTCATCGTGCTGCTCATTGACGAGCGGCCCGAGGAGGTGACGGACATGCAGCGCTCGGTCAAGGGCGAGGTGATCTCCTCCACCTTTGACGAGCCGGCTCAGCGCCACGTGCAGGTGGCCGAGATGGTCATCGAGAAGGCCAAGCGCCTGGTGGAGCACAAGCGCGACGTGGTGATCCTGTTGGACTCCATTACCCGCCTGGCCCGGGCCTACAACACGGTGGTGCCCCCCAGCGGCAAGATTCTCTCCGGCGGCGTGGACTCCAACGCCCTGCACCGGCCCAAGCGCTTCTTCGGCGCCGCGCGCAACATCGAAGGCGGCGGCTCGTTGACCATTATCGCCACCGCCTTGATCGACACCGGCAGCCGCATGGACGAGGTGATCTTCGAGGAGTTCAAGGGCACCGGCAACATGGAGATACACCTGGACCGCAAGCTCAGCGACAAGCGCGTGTTCCCGGCCATCGACATCAACCGCTCCGGCACCCGCAAGGAGGAACTGCTGCTGCCTGAGGCCGACCTGAACCGCATCTGGATTCTGCGCAAGCTCCTGAGCCCCCTGACCCCGGTGGACACCATGGAGTTCCTCTTGGAGAAGATGCACGGCACCAAGAGCAACGCCGAGTTCCTGGATTCCATGAGCAGCCGCTAGGCGCCGGCCGTGGCCTGGGGGCCGGCGATTGCAAAAGCAAAACTAATCGTTATACTTCTTCGCTTGCTACCCAGGCACCCAAGGAGTTGGCCATGAAAGAGGGCATTCACCCTGAGTTCAAAACCGTGACCGTGCGTTGCGCCTGCGGCAACGAGTTCACCTCCGCCTCCACCAAGGACGAAATCCGGGTGGAGATATGCTCGGCCTGCCACCCCTTCTTCACCGGCAAGCAGAAGCTGGTGGACAGCGCGGGACGCGTGGAGCGTTTCTACAAGAAGTATGCCCACTTGGACCAGTACAAGGGCAAGGCGGACGAGCTAAAGGCCCAGCGCCTGGCCAAGGCCGAGGTGGACGAGGAACCGGCCAACGAGTAGGCGCGGCCGGGCGGAGTCCAGCCTATGAATCCGGCCAGGGTGGGCGGCCAGGCGGTCATCGAAGGGGTCATGATGAAGGCCCCGGCGCGGCTTTGCGTGGCTGTGCGGCGGCCCTCGGGCGAAATCCTGGTCAAGAACGACCCCGCCCGCTCCCTGGCCTCCCGCTGGCCCTGCCTGGGCTGGCCCTTCCTGCGCGGCCCGGTGGTGCTGGGCGAAACCCTGGTGCAGGGCATCCAGGCCCTGAGCTTCTCGGCACAGCAGGCCCTGGAGGAAGACGGCCAGGAGGTGGGCTCCTGGGCCCTGGCCGGCACCCTCTTGTTCGCCATCGCCGCCGGCCTGGGGCTGTTCGTGGCCGTGCCCCATCTGCTGGCCCTGGGCCTGGGCCGGGCGCTGCCCGGCGGCTACGGCACCGGCAGCTTCTGGTTCCACCTGGTGGACGGGGCCATCAAGGTGGCCATCTTCGGCCTGTACCTGTGGCTCATCTCCATGATGCGCGACATCCGGCGCGTGTTCGAGTACCACGGGGCCGAGCACAAGGCCATCTTCTGCTACGAGCAGGGCGGCGAACTGACCGTGGAGAGCGCCCGCATCTATCCGCGGCTGCACCCGCGCTGCGGCACCGCCTTCCTCTTGGTGGTGCTGGTGGTGTCCATCCTGGTCTTCGCCCTGATCCTGCCGTTTTTGCCGCGCCTGGCCCAGGCCGGTTGGCTGAACCAGACGCTGTTGATCGTGCTGAAGATTTTTCTGATGCTGCCCATCGCCGGCATCTCCTACGAGGTGATCCGCCTGGCGGGCAACAAGCAGGGCCGCGGCCTGTGGGGCGTCTTGATCTGGCCCGGGCTGCAGCTGCAACGCCTCACCACCCGCGAGCCCAGCGACGACCAGATAGAGATAGCTCTGGCCGCGCTCAAGGCCGCCATCACCACCGGCCAGGAGGAGGGCCCCAGCCTCTGCGTGCTGTAGGCGCGGCGGCCATTAGGTGAAGTCATGGTCCTGTCCGGGGAGCTGAAAAACAAGCTGGCGGCGCTGGAAGAGCGCTTCATCCAGGTGGAAAAGAGCCTGGCCGACCCCCAGGTGCTGGGCGACAGCGCCCTGTACAAGAAGACCACCAAGGAGCACGCCGAGCTGGCCGAGCTGGTGGAGGCCTACGCCACCTACACCCGCCTGGAGAGGGAGATCGACGACAACAGCAAGCTGCTGGCCGAGGACGATCCCGAACTGGTGGAGATGGCCCAGGCCGAGATCGAGCAGGCCCGCGAGCGCCTGCCCCAGTTGGCCGAGCGCATCCAGCTTTTGCTGCTGCCCAAGGACCCCAACGACGACAAGAACGTGATCCTGGAGGTGCGCGCCGGCACCGGGGGCGAGGAGGCGGCCCTGTTCGCCGCCGACCTGCTGCGCATGTACCTGCGCTTCGCCGAGCTAAAGGGCTGGAAGCACGAGATCATGTCCTCCCACCCCACCGACACCGGCGGCTTCAAGGAGGTCATCGTCCTCATCAGCGGCAGGGGGGCCTACAGCCAGCTCAAGTTCGAGTCCGGCGTGCACCGGGTGCAGCGGGTGCCGGCCACGGAGAGCCAGGGCCGCATCCACACCTCGGCGGTCACCGTGGCCGTGATGCCCGAGGCCGAGGAGGTGGAGCTGGAGATCAACCCCGACGAGCTGCGCATAGACGTGTTCCGCTCCTCAGGCCCCGGCGGCCAGCACGTCAACAAGACCGAGAGCGCGGTGCGCATCACCCACCTGCCCACCGGCCTGGTGGTCTCCTGCCAGGACGAGAAGAGCCAGCACAAGAACAAGGCCAAGGCCATGAAGGTGCTGCGCGCCCGCCTGTACGAGCGCATGCAGACCGAGCAGCAGGAGGAGCAGGCCGCGGCCCGGCGCTCCATGGTGGGCAGCGGCGACCGCTCCGAGCGCATTCGCACCTACAACTTCCCCCAGGGCCGGGTAACCGACCACCGCATCGGCCTGACGGTCTACAAGCTGGAGGCGGTGCTGGCCGGGGAGCTGGACCATATCATCCCACCCCTGATCAACTACTTCCAGGCCGAGGCCCTCAAGGCCAGCGCGGCCGCCGCCTGACCGGTGGCCCAGACCTGGACCGTAGGCGATCTCATCCGCTGGGCCGCCGGCTACCTGTCTGAACGCCAAGTCAGCGCCCCCCGCCTGAGCGGCGAGCTGCTCCTGGCCCAGGTGCTGGGCTGCCAGCGCCTGGACCTGTACCTGCGCTTCGACCAGCCCCTGGGGCCCGAGGATCTGGCCGCCTTCAAGGCCCTGATCCTGCGGCGGCGGGAGCACGAGCCCGTGGCCTACATCCTGGGGCGGCGGGAGTTCTACGGCCTGGAGCTGGCGGTGGGTCCGGGGGTGCTGGTGCCCCGGCCTGAGAGCGAGCACCTGGTGGAGGAGGCCCTGGCCCGCCTGGCCGGAAGCGAGGCCCCGCGCATCCTGGACCTGTGCACCGGCAGCGGGGCGGTGGCCCTGGCCCTGGCCCAGGCCCTGCCCAAGGCCCAGGTGGTGGCCTGCGACCTGTCCGAGCGGGCCTTGACCTACGCCCGCCAGAGCGCCGAGAATCTAGGCCTGGGCGGACGCGTCACTTGGTTGCAGGGCGACCTCTGGGAGCCGGTGGCCGCGGCCGGCGGCTTCTTCGAGCTGATCACCGCCAACCCGCCCTACGTGAGCCAGGCCGAGTGGGATCAGCTGCCGGCCGAGGTGCGCGACTACGAGCCGCAAGAGGCGCTCTTGGCCGGGCCCGAGGGCCTGGACTATTTGCGGGCCATCATCGCCGGTGCCGGGGCCCATCTGCGAGCCCAGGGCTGGCTGCTCACGGAGATCGGGGCCGGGCAGGGGCCGGCGGTGCGGCGCCTGGCCAAAGAGGCGGGCATATTCAGCGAGATAACCCTGGTCAAGGACCTGGCCGGCCTGGAGCGGGTCTTGGTCTGCCAGAGGGGAGACTATGGATAGGTTGGTGGTCATTGGCGGCCGGCCCCTGGTGGGGCGGGTGAAGATAAGCGGGGCCAAGAACGCGGCCCTGCCCCTGATGGCGGCCTGCCTGCTCTGCACGGGCACCAGCCGCCTGTCCAACCTGCCCGACCTCAAGGACGTGCGCACCATGGGCGCGCTCCTGACCACCCTGGGGGCCCGGCTGAGCACCCGCGGCGGGCGGATGCACCTGGACACCAGCGCCGCCAGCGGCGAGGAGGCGCCCTACGAGCTGGTCAAGACCATGCGCGCCTCGGTGCTGGTGCTGGGGCCGCTGGTGGCGCGGCGGGGCCGGGCCCGGGTGTCCCTGCCCGGCGGCTGCGCCATCGGCGAGCGGCCCATTGACCAGCACCTCAAGGGCCTGGAGGCCCTGGGCTGCAAGATCGCCCTGGAGGAGGGCTACGTGGTGGCCGAGACCAAGCGCCTGAGAGGCGCGGAGATCAGCCTGGACCTGGTCACGGTCACCGGCACCGAGAACCTGATCATGGCCGCCTGCCTGGCCAAGGGCGCCACGGTGATCAAGAACGCGGCCCGAGAGCCGGAGGTGGTGGACCTGTGCAACGCCCTGAACGCGGCCGGCGCGCGCATCAGCGGGGCGGGCACGGCCACGGTGAGCATCGAGGGCGTGGAGGAGCTGGCCCCCCTGGACCACCGCATCATGCCCGACCGCATCGAGGCCGGCACCTACATGGTGGCCGCGGGCATCACCCGCGGCGAGCTGACCATCGCCGAGGCGCCCCTGGAGCACCTGAGTGCGGTGGTGGGCAAGCTCAAGGAGGCCGGGCTCAGGTTCCAGCAGACCCCCAAGGGCGTGGTGGTCTCGGCCCGGCGGGCCCCGCGGCCGGTGAACCTGATCACCGGCCCCTACCCGGGCTTTCCCACCGACCTGCAGGCCCAGCTCATGGCCCTGATGACCCTCAACACCGGCAGCGCCGTGATGCAGGAGACGATCTTCGAGAACCGCTTCATGCATGTGCCCGAGCTGCGGCGCCTGGGCGCGGACGTGGAGGTCACCGGCTCCACGGCGGTGGTCAAGGGCGTGCGCCGCCTCAAGGGCGCCCAGGTCATGGCCACGGACCTGCGCGCCTCGGCCTGCCTGGTGCTGGCCGGCCTGGCCGCCGAGGGCGAGACCCACATCGGCCGCGTGTACCACCTGGACCGCGGCTACGAGGCCATCGACCAGAAGCTCACCGCCGCCGGGGCCAAGGTGCGCCGCGAGGCCGAGCCCGCGCCGGGCAAGAAGTAGGCTGTAGTATTTGCGATGTCTGCCTTAGTAGCTGCGATACTGGGAGGTGTTATCGGAGCTATCGCCACCGGGGCTGTATTATATGTTTTGGAGAGGAAAAAAGAAGAGCGCTTAAACAAAAAAAGAATGCGTGCGACGGTTTCAATTTTTATAAATGAAATAAATTTAATAGTTCGTCTGTTAAACGTCAGGTTTAATGAAATCTTAGATATGGTCAGGAAGGGGCCTGATCACTGTGATGATCGAGTCTTGGTTTTCGCGTGGGATACCATCAAGGAAGCATTAAAATCAATAGATGATAATCTACATCGTTTTTTATTAGAAAACTTCGACAGTCTTGATGAAAAAGTTGGTGAACATGTCTGGGCGTTCATAAGAACTGGTCGATTACTTTTTTCCAATATTTCGGATTTACTTGCGACGCCAAACAACCAAAATATAGCGTTACTTGTTTGCACTCTACCAAGGCTGGCCATCACGTTGAAACATGGTTATCAAGCATTATATGATCTTGCTATTATTAAAGACCCAGATAGGGACCGTGAAAATCTTAAAGCTAAGATAGTGCAATATTCAGAGCACGCCAAGAAGCTTAACCGCGAACTGCTCCCGCCTGATACCGAGACCCCATAGCTTCTTTCGCTGCCCTTCTTCGCCGCCCGCCAGCAACTGAAGTATTCTAGAATAGGCCAACATGAAGCGCATGCACCCGTTGGTTATACCGGCCTGCGCCCTGATCCTGGGCATCGTGCTGGCCGCCTGGCTGGGACCTTGGCCGGCCTGGCCTTTCCTGGCCGCCGCGGCCATAGCCGGGGCCGGGCTGGTGTTGAGCGGCCTGCGCGGCCGGGGCCTGCCCGTGTGGCTGCTGGTGGCCTTGTGCCTGCTCTTGGGCGCGGGGCTATTGTCGGCTTCGCGGGCGCGGGTCCTGCCGCCGGAGCACCTGGCCCGCTACGCCGACCGCCGCACGCATGTGCTGATCGCGGACGTGTACAGCGCGCCGGAGCCCACCACCCGCAACCAGCGCCTGGTCCTCATGGCCCGCCGCCTGGATGGCCGGCCGGCCAGCGGCCTGCTGCGGCTCTCCCTGGGGCCGGGCCTTACCTCGCCGCCCGTGGGCAGCCGGGTGAGCCTGCGCCTGCAGCTGCGCCCCATCACTAACCTGGCCAACCCCGGCGGCTTCGACTACGCGGCCTACACGGCGGGCCAGGGCCTGTGGGTGCGGGGCTACGCCGGCCAGGCGGCGGGGCTCACGGTGCAGGGGCCGGGCCGCCTGCCCTGGCCGCGCCTGGCCGTGCAGCGGGCCAGGGCCCGCCTGGGCGGCCTGCTGGACCAGTTGCCGCCGGGGCAGGGCCGGGAGCTGCTGCGGGCCCTCTTGCTGGGCCAGCGCGGCGGCCTGGACACCCCCACCCGCGACGCCTTCGGGGCCACGGGCACCGCGCATCTCTTGGCCATCAGCGGCCTGCACATCGGCCTGGTCTGGGGCCTGGCCTTTGTGCTGCTGCGTCTCTTGCTCACGGCCTGGACCCGGCTGGCCCTGGCCTGGCCGGTGCCCAAGCTGGCCGCCCTGGGGGCCATGCTGCCGGCGGCGGCCTACGCCGCCCTGGCCGGCGGCTCCACCCCCACCCTGCGGGCCCTGATCATGATCGCCTGCCTGGCCGCGGCCCTGTGGGTGGACCGGCCCTACCGCCCGGCCGGCGGCCTGGCCCTGGCCGCCCTGGTCATCGGCCTCATCTGGCCCGAGGCGCCCCTGACCATCTCCTTCCAGCTCTCCTTCGTGGCCGTGGCCGCCATCCTGCTGGCCGCCGGGCCCCTGGCCCGCTGGCTGCAGCGGATCACCCCTGGCTGGCGCTGGCTGGGCGGCCTGGCCGGCTGGCTGGCGGTGAGCGCGGTGGTGGGCTTGGCGGTGTGGCCGCTGAGCGTCTTGAGCTTTCACCAGCTGCCGGTCTACTCCCTGCCGGCCAACGCCCTCTTGATCCCCCTGGTGGCCATGCTGGCCCTGCCCCTGGGCCTCACGGGCGCGGGTCTGGGGCTCATCTGGCCGGCGGGCGGGCAGTGGCTGCTGGGCCTGGCCTGGTGGCCGGCCG
>JBFMFU010000046.1:0-23046 GCA_040751985.1 Thermodesulfobacteriota bacterium
CCTTTCCCCGTCTTGCCCAGCGAAAAAGGGGTGGATGATCGCGATGAGGGGCTTCCTTGGCCAGCCGATAATGGAATCTCCCCGCCTCCCGGATCAGCCCCCGTTTGCGCATCTCCCGCAGCCATTCAAACGTCCCCCGGCGATGCACTCCAGATACCAGTATTAGGTCTGTTGATGAAAACGCACCCCGCAGATTCAGTTGATGCGCCGCCCGCCAGAGGGTCCTGTAGGCTTCCCTCTTACGCTTGTCTGGTCTTTCTACCAGCCGGCAATGGCAATCAGGCAGTAGGATTACCTCCCCGCGCTTAACCAGATACTCCAGGGCTTTGTTTATCTGGCGGAGGGTGTGCCCACACCCGTTCACTAAATGCGCATACAAATCCCCGACCGAAGTCGTACCACCCGCTTCCTTCAACAAGGCCCTGATCATCACCGGCCTGCGCTGGCAGGCGATCCTGCCGGCCATCATTTCACCATCTTGAGATTGGTGCCGGCCGCCCTCAGCCTGCTGCGGGATATCTCAGTCGTGACCTTGCGGGTCCATTCCGGACTTATCTTGGGGGAGCCCTCTGCCTTGGCCAAGACTTCCAGCCGGGCTAGATGCACAATGGTCTGGCGGAGGTTGCCGTGGGTGGTCCTGCGGATTTGCTCGGCTGAGCGATCATCCAGGGTCAGCCCAGCCAACTCCGTCGCCAAGCTCACCACCTCCTTTACACCCAACGGGGCAAACTCTTCGCTCATGCGGACCCGGTCCCAGAACTGGGGGAAGCGGCTCAGCACCTTGGCCAGGCCGTTCATGCCCACCAGCAGTACTGGAGCGCCAGAGGAGTCGTGCAGATCACGCACCGTGTCCAACAGGGGAGGCGTATGAGGGGGCTGAGTGCCCTTGGCCAGATGTCGGCCTCATCTATGATCAGCAGCCCGTTACCCAGAGAGGGCACTCCCAAGCGCTCGGCCAAGGCCTCGGCCGTCCGGGTGAGATTGTCTGCTGCGCTGACCGTGGCCAGGCATCCCAGCCCTGCCAAGATGGCCTTGAGCATGGAGTTGGGAGTCCATACACGGGCCGCGGATACATACAATGCTCCGGTCCTGGCGGCCAGATTGTCCACGGCCCTGGTCTTGCCCCGGCCAGCCGGACCATAGATCAGACCCAGGCGCGGCTCTCCTATGGAGGCATTGGTTATGGACTCCACCACCTCCCATAGCCGTGCCACGTTTCGGGTCTGGACAAACCTGGTCTTCATGGGTCCTCCTCCCCATAGACCACGCAGTTGCGCAGGCCCAGGGCAAACTCCTCGAACTGTCGCCCACCCAGTTGCTCCCATATGGAGGTCTTTTTGAATTTCTCCAGGAAGGTCCGATCTTCTTGGGAGTTGCTTAGGCCCTCCCGCTTCCGGACCAATATCCACACTGCCCTCTCGGACGGCTTCATGAAGATCGGGCGATGGTGAATATCGATTTCCTGGCCCCAGGGGTCCATGATCTTCTTGCCACTTTTACCTGGGCATTCAGTTTCCCCGCTCTCGGCCTGGCCCAACATCTCTTGCCGGGCCTCGGCCGCCCTCTGCAGGGCCGGCAGCTCCAGGTTGGGAGATGGCAGTGGCGCCATGGGCCTGGCCGTGGCTACTACCTCATCCAGCCGCGCCCGCTCCAAGGCGTCCAGGTCCAGGGCCTGTATCTGCTGCAGAGAGGCCTTGCGCTCCAGGCGCCGGATGGACCACCAGCGCTTTTTCCTTTGCCTTATTTGTTTGGGAGTGAGATTCAGGCGATCGAGGTCAGTAGCTATGCAGATGAATGCACCACTCTGGTCGAAGACGTAGACCATGCCCGCGTCTTCTGGATCAGGGCGCACCCACACCCGGTCCGAGGGCTCCAAGTAAAGGAGTTCTTCGGCCGTATAAAGCCCTCGGTTGAAATGAATCCTCCCCTGGGCCACGCTGCGCGGCTCAGCCGGCTTCAACAGCAGAAAGAGTTGATCCAAGGGGGCCACCCTCGGTCTCCACCCCTTGTCCAGGGCCTCTTTCCAGCGCTCCCGCGGTGTGCAGCCGATGGTGGAGACCACGTGGTTGCTCTCAAAGTCAAGCACCCACTTATCCACCAGGTCTTGCAGCTCGGTCAGGGTGTATTTGGTCTCAATGACCTCCGGCCGCTTGGCCAGGCTGTTGCCCGTATACCCGGTCAAGGTGCGCAGCAGATCAGAGACAAGATGAAAGGCGATCTCCGCGTGCGGCTTGAGCTCCGGACTATAGCCCGGTATCCGCGGGGCCTTGATGCCCAGGTCCAGGAAAAGGGCCTGCACCTGTTTGCTCTGGTAGTCCTTGCCCAGGTCCACGACGACTTCACGGGGTATGCCCATTTGCTTGAAGGCCTTGAAAAGGGTCTGGGCAATGGGGTCTCCTCCGCCCCTCTCCCACACCCCGAATACCGGCCGCCTGGTCCATACGTCCACCACTCCGATCAGGGTGCAGCGCCGGCCGTCTGCGGTCATAATGTCCGCCCGGGTGGAGTCCGCCTCCCAGCGCTGGTTGGGCTCGCTGAGACCGGCGTCGGCTCTTCCCAGAGAGGGTTGGTACTGCCGCTTGAATAGAGAGGGGTGATGCAGTAACGCTAGACGGGCATGCTTTTCTTTACGGATGCGGGCCACCAGGTTACGGACCGTGCCCTGGGCCGGCAGCCTGCGGCCCTTGAATTTGTGCAGCATCAGCCGGTGAATCTTGGCCGCGGTGATCCCGGGCCGGCCCAGCAGGCAGGTCTCGATGAATTCCTTGATGTCCTCCTCTATGGCATTACGGCGGTGTCTGCCCCGGTGGTCTACCAGGCCGGCCACTCCCTTTTCCCGCAGGACCTTGCGCCAGCGGTAGAGGCTTCTCTTGGAAAGAGGACCTAGCTTGGCGCTTAGGTCCGCATCCACCAGGCCTCGGTTGAAGTCATCCAGCCAGCGTTTAAAATGCTCCTGCCGCTGGCCGTGCGGAGCCGGGCTCAGTTCCTTGGACGCCTCGGCCAGCCTGACCGCCTTGGCCTTGGCCAGGGCCCGCTCCAGGGCGGGCTCAGGGACTTTGTGCAGATCAGAGGTGCTTCCACCTGACTCGCAGAGAAAGGGCTCCAAGTCGCTCAGGGTGAGCTTCTGGAGGCGATGCTGCAAAAGCCGCTCCTGGATGTCCACTGGCAGGGAGGGGACCTCGTAGTGCTTGACCTTGCCGCCCCGGCCGGGCAGCAGGTGCAAACGCCAGCCCTTGGACTTCTTATCAATGGACTGCCGGGAGACGCCCAGGGCCTGGGCCAGTTGGCTGTTGGTGACTAATTGGTTCATCTTGCTTTGCCGCTGAATGGGGAACCACGGCCTGACAACGCTACGAACTCGTCCAGCAAATTATTCGGGCCAAAGTCTGTGACGAAGGAGGGAAGCATGGTTATATGGGCTCTCAGCTTTTTTAATTGCGGTTGGCGTAGCTTATATGGTTTTTTAGGTTCGGGACGATAGATTTCCAAGGTAGCTCTTTCAAGGCCTAACTCTCCATAGAGATATTATTGCTTTCTCGGGCGATATTATGTCAACTAAAAAAGTATCCCATGGGGAGATAAAAACCATCCCTACGGATTCCGCACGTGACCTAAAAGGCTTTGTTGATCGGCTTAGGATTATCGCAGAGCCAATGGGCGGGCCATATGCGCTAATCAAGAAGGCTGGATTTTCACCAGGGGCCACTCATAAGTGGCTTTCAGGCAAATCGGAACCAGGGTTATACAAGATAGTTGCGGTTGCGAAGGTAGCTGGTGTTAGGCTTGAATGGTTGGCCACAGGCCAAGGCCCCATGAGGGATACAGAGAATGAGGATCTCTCACCAAGTCCCAGTGATGCTATCTCTATCCCCTTCTATGACCTTCAGACCCTGACTGGGCACGGTGAAGGCAAGGGGGAACTTTCGGCTCCCCCAAAGCATCTTGCCTTCCAGTTTGCATGGCTAAAGGATAAAACCGGGCTTAATCCAAAAGACCTTTTCCTGGTAACAGTGGTGGGTGACGCTATGGAGCCCACCATGAAGCAAGGCGATGTAGTCTTAGTAAATCGCGCCAAGGCCCATGTGCCTGGTGACGGGCTCTACGTTTTGCTCATGGACGGCACCATGCTGGTGAAGCGCCTGCGCAAGCGCCCGGGCCGGAAGGTCCAGGTCATCAGCGACAATGAGGCCTACGGCTCTTTCGATCTCGATCTAGCGAACCCGCCAGACGATATGACCATCATCGGCCGGGTGGTCTGGTTCGGCCGAGAGATCTGAACCTCTCCTGCAATAAATTCCGCTTGCTATTTTGGTTGCAGGTAAGTTTGGTTGATTTGTCAAAGAAAATCGCCACAAGCTGTTAATATGTTTAGGTTTTACTTGATTGCAGATTTGGTTGCAGATTAGCAGACAGCTTGACAATCGGCGAATCAATTACCTAAGGAGCAATTTCCGAAAAATATCCTTAATATTTAATAGTTATACGGATATTCCGAAATCCTAAATGGTGCCATTTATCCAAGCACAACTCCAAATTCCCCTGCACTGGTGGCACCACACAAAATCGAATTTTATGTGGGATCCACCGGCTGAAATGAACACATAAGTGCCTTTTGTTCAGAAAAAATCCACATAAATTCAACACAAGCACATACCAAGTTAAGTGATTTCAATTGGATGCCATTTAGAAAATGCGTTCAGGGCAACAAGAGACGTTTTAGTCCCCAATTCGCAAGCACCCTCTTTCGCCCCCCCTTTATGCCCGTCACGGCGAATACCCGTTGGTTGCGGCCCTCCCTCTTTTTTCCTCATGGCTCCGTTGATTAGGCTGGCCACCTGATTGGCGGTTCGTTCCATTGGGTCTCTAGCAGCAGGCGCCTGGCGCATCGTGGGGCAGGCCTGGAATGGCGCTGCGGCGCACCCATGGTCGGCGGGGACGGCCCGGCTGGAATTTTTGCAGTCTTTACTGATGCTTGTCCCGCGATGCCGCCAAAAACTGACTGGCCCGCTTCCCAATTCCCTTCTAAGTCATTGACTTTTAAATCGGCAAGATGCTAAAAAGCTAAAGTCTAATATTAGCTTTTAAACATCAAGGCCACTGGGGCCGGGCCATGAACCGTAGCTTCATCCGTTTGCGGCAAGGCCGCGTCTCCGACCAGATCCGCGACCAGATAACCAACCAGATCATAGCCGGCTATTTGCGGGTGGGGGATCAACTGCCCTCCGAGGGCGAGCTGGCCCGCCAGCTTGGCGTGAGCCGGGTGCCGGTGCGGGAGGCCGTGATCAGCCTGCAGCAGTCAGGCCTGCTGATTGTCAAGCGGGGGGCCGGCGGCGGTATATTCGTGGCAAAACCCAGCCCAGAGCCGATGGGGGAGGTCCTGACCCTGATGCTGCGCCTGGGCCGGGCCAGCATCGCCGAACTGACCGAGGCCCGGCTGCTGATCGAACCGGAGGTGGCCCGCCTGGCCTCCCAGCGGGCCGCGCCCGCGCACCTGCAGGCGCTGCAGGAGACCATTGACCGCTACTCTGCCTCAGTGGACAAGGGCGAACCGCGCAGCCTGGCGGACATGGATTTTCACATGCGCCTGGCCGAGACCTCGCGCAACACCGTGTTAAGCCTGACCCTGAAGAGCCTGGTCCCCCTGCTCTACAACAGCGTGCGCCAACACGGCTTCTCCCAGGAGGACCGTTGCCGAGGCATCCAGGACCACCGGGGGATCCTGGCTGCGGTGCGCTCGGGCGACGGAGCCGGGGCTGCCCAGGCCATGGCCGAGCATATTAAAAGGATGGCCACCTTCTGGAAATAGCCGGGCGCCCGCGGGCCGCCGCCAGGACTATAGGAGCGCTGGTATGAGCCCCTGTCTGCAAGACTGGCTGGAACTTTTGGCCCAGCAGGCCCCGGCCGAATTGGTGAGGGTCAAAAGGCGGGTCCATCCCGTCCGCTTCCAGAGCGCCGCGGTGGTGGACGCCCTGGAGCGCCTGGGCCGTTATCCGGCGGTGCTGTTTGAAGACGTGACCGATCTGCGGGGCCAGCCCAGCCCCTGCCGCATCCTGAGCAACACCTTCGCCAGCTTCCGCAAGGTCGCCTTGGCCCTGGGCCTGGACAGCGATAAGCGCCTGCCCCTGCTGGAGCGGATCCTGGAGCTTTCGGAGCGGGGCCTGCCCCCCCGCGAGGTGCCCCCGGAGCAGGCGCTGGTGCGGGGCTGGCTGGCCGCCGGAGACCAGGTTGATCTGCGACGCCTGCCCATTGTGCGGCACACCGAGATGGACGGCGGCCCCTTCCTGACCCCCATCGTCTGCGCCCGCGACCAGCAGGGCCGCTACAACGTTTCCTGGAACCGCATGCAGTATCTGGACCGCAGGCACTTGGCCATCTACATGTCCCCGCGCCACCTGTGGTCCTACTTCGCGGCCGCCGAGGACCAAGGGCAGGACCTGCCCATCGCCGTGGTGCTGGGGCACCACCCGGCGTTCCACCTCACCGGCGCCCTGCTGACCCCCCTGCACCGGGACGAGTACGAGGCCGCCGGCGGGGTGATGGGCCAGCCGCTGTGCATCACGCCCTCCCACACCTGGGGCCGGGAGCTGATGGTGCCGGCCGAGGCCGAGCTGGTCTTGGAAGGCCGCATCCTGGCCGGCCGGCGCTGCGTGGAGGGGCCCTTCGGGGAGTTCACCGGCTACACCGGCCCCCAGCGCCTGTCCTGGGTGGTGGAGGTAGAGGCCATGTACGGCCGGCCGGCGCCCCTGATCATAGACGTGTTTCCCTGCGCCACCGAGCACATCAACGCCCACCTCCCCATCGAGGCCTCCATCTTCCAGCGCGCCCGGCAGGCGGTGCCGGGGGTCAAGGGCATCTGCTGGGTGGGTTCGGGCGGGCCCTTCAACCTGATCCTGAGCCTGGCCAAAAAGACCGAGGGCGAGCCCATGCGGGCGGCCATGGCCGCCATCTCGGCCAGCAACTTCATCAAGCACGTCATCGTGGTGGACGCGGACGTAGACCCCGAGGACAAGGCCCAGGTCATGTGGGCCCTGGCCTCGCGGGTGCAGGCGGACCAGGACATCACCATCCTCAAGAACCTGCAGGGCCAGGTCCTGGACCCCTCTCTGCGCCAGGAGATAAAGAGCTCGGGCATGATCATTGACGCCACCCGCCCCCTGGACCGCCCTTTCCCCCGCCGGGGAGAGGTGCCGGCCGCCGTACGGGAGCAGGTGGACCTGGGCCGCTACCTGGAGGGCTGAGCATGGACATCTTCAACGTACAGTGCCCGGCCTGCGGCCGGGAGTACTACGCGGACATGCTACTTTACTCCCTGCGGGTGGAGCTGCACTGCCCCTACTGCGGGGTCTTCTTTTACCGAGAAGACAGCCCCCGGGTGGTCACCGGCGGCGCCGGGGCCTCGGCGGTGGCCAGGGTGGCCGGCGGCCTGGGCCCCCAGACCATCTACCGCCCCCCGGAGCAGGAGGACTGATGGCCCAGGGCCGCGTCATCGGCCGGGCCGTCCCCAGGGTGGACGCCCGCGACAAGGCCACGGGCCGGGCCCTCTACGCCGGCGACCTGCGCCTGCCCCGCATGCTGCACCTGCGCGTGTTGCGCTCCGACCGGCCCCACGCCGAGATAGCGGGCCTGGACCTGGAGGCGGCCCGCCGGGTCCCCGGCGTGGTGGCGGTGTGGACCGCCGCCGACCTGCCCGGCGCCAGGCAGGTGGGAGTGCGCGTCAAGGACGAACCGGTCCTGTGCCAGGACAAGGTGCGGCGGGTGGGCGACCCCCTAGTGTTGGTGGCGGCCCGGACCCGGGAGCAGGCCCAGGAGGCGGCGGAGCTGGTGGCTGTCACCTACCGCGAACTGACGCCGGTGCTCAGCCCGGAGCAGGCCCTGGCACCAGGTGCGCCCCTGGTGCACGCGGAGGGCAACCTGCTTTTTGAGCGCCGGGTGGTCCGGGGCGAGGCGGACGCCGCCCTGGCCGGTTGCCCCCACGTCATAAAAAACACCTATCGCACCCAGGCGGTGGAGCACGCCTACCTGGAGCCCGAGGCAGGGGTGGCCTTTTGGGAGGATGACGGCCTGGTGGTGAAGCTGCCCAGCAAGCACGCCCACTTCGAGCAGGCCGAGCTGTCCCGGGTGCTGGACCTGCCGCCGGAGAAAATCCGGGTGGTGTGCACCACCATCGGCGGCTACTTCGGCGACAAGCAGTGCCTCTCGCCCGGCTATTACGCGGCCATCGCCGCCCGCCTTACAGGCCAGCCCGCGGCCATGGTCTATGACCGGGGCGAGTCCTTCCAGGTCTCCACCAAACGCCATCCCTTTACCATCCACATGACCAGTGGCGCCGACGAGCAGGGCAAGCTACAGGCCATCAAGGTGGAGATCATTGCCGACACTGGGGCCTACGCCTCCTACGGGCCTCCCGTCATGACCAGGGCCGTGGTACACGCCTGCGGGCCCTACGCGGTGCCCAACCTAGAGGTGCACGGCCGGGTGGTCTACACCAACAACCCGGTGGGCGGGGCCATGCGTGGCTTCGGGGTGCCCCAGGTGGCCATCGCCCACGAGTGCCAGATGGACCTGCTGGCCGCGGCCGTGGGGGTGGACCCGGCCGAGATACGCCGCCGCAACTTTCTGACCGTGGGCCAGGCCAACGCCGCCGGCCAGGTGCTCAAGGCCTCGGTGGGGGTGGGGCAATGCCTGGAAAAGGTCCTGGCCGCCCGCCAGGCCCTGCCCCCCCATCCCCGGGAGAAGGACGCCGACTATCTAACGGCCTGGGGGCTGGCCGCCACCCACTACGGCATCGGGCTGACCGGCCTGCCCAACCCCGGCGTGGCCCGCCTGTCCTTGGCGCCGAGGGAACCGGTGCGGGTCATGGTGGGGACCGGCGACGGCGGCCAGGGAGCCTCCACCACCCTGTTGCAGATCGCGGCCGAGGAACTGGGGCTGGAGATGGCGGAGCTGGAGCTGGTGGCGGCCGACACCGCCCAGACCCCCAACAGCGGCACCTCTACGGCCAGCCGCATCACCTATGTGGTGGGCCGGGCCGTGCAGGGGGCCGCCCGGAAGCTGATCGCCGAGATGGTCCCGGTGGTCCAGGCGGCCTGGGGCCCGGCGCGGGTGGAGTTCAAAGAGGGCTTCTTTCGGGCCGGCCGCCGCCGGCTGTCCCTGCGCCGGGCGGCGGACAGCCTGCTGGCCAAGCCCCTGACGGTGGAGGCCTCCTTTGATCCCCCCACCCAGAGCCTGGATCCCGAGACCGGCCAGGGCGCACCTTACGCCACCTATTCCTTTGCCGTGCACGCCGCCCAGGTGGCCGTGGCCAAGGACACCGGCCAGGTGGAGGTGCTGCGGGTGCTGGCCGCCCACGACGTGGGCCGGGTGATCCATCCGGTCAACGTGGTAGCCCAGATCCAGGGCGGGGTGATGATGGGGCTGGGCTACGCCCTTTGGGAGGAGGTCCTCCTGGACAACGGCCGCATACTAAACGCCGGCTTCAAGGACTATCGCCTGCCCACCTGCCTGGACGGCCCCGAGTTGAAGGTGTTGCTGGTGGAGAGCCCCGAGCCCACCGGTCCCTTCGGGGCCAAGGGCGTGGCCGAGCCGGCCCTGCTGCCCACCGCGCCGGCCATCCACAACGCGGTGGCCGCGGCCGTCGGCGAGCATGTCTTTGTCAACCCCCTGTCCCCTGAGCGGGTGTGGCGTCTGCTGTCCGCGAAGAAGCGAAACAAGCCTTAGCCTCCAAAGGTTGCAGGTACATGGAAACCAAGAGTTGGCGCGAGTATTGGGGGAGCAAGACCTGGCAGCAGCGGGTGGCCACGGCCGTGGCCACCGTCCTGGCGGTGTTCCAGATTTATACCGCCCTGTTCGGCGCCTTCGACGCCTTGATCCAGCGCGGCATACATCTGGGGCTGGGTCTGATGCTGTTGTTTCTCATCCGGCCGGGCCTGCTCCGCCGCCGGGGGGCGCCGGGCCCCAGTTGGCTGGACTGGCTCATCGTGGTCTTCGCCGCCGTGGCCACCGGTTATCTGGTGGCCAACTACGACTGGGTGATGGAGGAGCGCTTCCCCTTCATCACCAAGCTGGCCTGGTACGAAAAGGCCCTGGGCATCGGCACCATTATCCTGGTGCTGGAGGCCACCCGCCGCATGTTCAACAAGGGGCTGTTCTTCGTGGTGCTGGGCTTTCTGCTCTACCCCTTCCTGGGGCCCTATCTCATGGGTCCCTTCCACACCTCGCCCATCACCTGGATTGACCTGGTTGACTTCAACTATCTCTCCCTGGGCGGCATCTTCGGCATCCCCCTGGGGGTCTCGGCCACTGAGATCGCCTTGTTCGTGATCTTCGGCGCCGTGCTGCTGCACAGCGGGGGGGCGCTCTTGTTCAGCAACCTGGCCACCGCCCTGACCGGCAGCCTGACCGGCGGACCGGCCAAGGTGGCGGTGGTGGCCAGCGCCCTGTTGGGCACGGTCACCGGCAGCGGGGCGGCCAACGTGGCCACCACCGGGGTGGTGACCATCCCCATGATGAAGCGGGCCGGCTACCGGGCGGAGTTCGCCGGCGCGGTGGAGGCGGTGGCCTCCACCGGCGGCCAGTTGATGCCGCCGGTGATGGGCGCGGCCGCCTTTGTAATGAGCGCTTTTTCCGGCATCCCCTACTCCACCATCATCTACTACGCCTTGTTCCCGGCTGTCCTCTATTTCCTAAGCATCTTCGTCACCGTGGACCTGGAGGCCCGGCGCCTGCGGCTGGCCGGTCTGGCCGCGGAGACCACCCCCTTGCAGACCTTGCGGGACTACGGGCACATGCTCATCCCCTTGGGGCTGCTGATATACATGCTGGTGTCCGGCTACACCCCCAGCCTGGCCGGCGCGGTGGGGGTGGTCTCGGCCCTGGTCATCTGCCAGTTGCGCTCCACCACCCGCCTGAACCTAGCGGGCCTGCTGGCCGCCCTGGAGGACGGCTGCAAGGGCATGCTGATCGTCACCATCTCCACCGCGGCCGCGGGCATCATCGTGGGCTCGGTGGATATCACCGGCCTGGGCAACCGGCTGGGCACCGCCTTCGTGAGCCTGGCCGGCGGGCATCTGTTGGTGGGGTTGTTCATGGCCATGATCATCGCCCTGGTGCTGGGGGCAGGCATGCCCACCACGCCGGCCTACATCGTGCAAGTGGCCACGGTGATCCCGGCCCTGATCACCCTGGGCCTGCCTCCCCATGTGGCCCACCTGTTCGCCTTTTACTTCTCCTGCCTCTCGCTGATCTCGCCGCCGGTGGCGGCCGCCGCCTTCACCGCCGCGGCCATCGCCGGCTCCGACGGCTGGAAGACCGGCTGGCTGGCCACCCGCATCGGCCTGGTGGCCTTTGTGGTGCCCTTCATGTTTGCCTACGAACAGAGCCTGCTCATGGAGGGGCCGGTGGGCACCATGATCCTGGACATGTCCACCGCCTGCCTGGGGGCCGGCGCCTTCGCCCTGGCCGGAGTGGGCTTCCTTTCCCGGCCCCTACAGTGGTTCGAGCGGGCCCTGGCCTTCATTGCCGGCGTCCTGCTCATCGCTCCGTCCAAGTATTACAGCCTGGCCGGCCTGGCCGTGCTGGCGGCCCTGCTGGGCGCCCAATATCACAGCCGCCTCCAGGCGAAAAAAAATGCGCAAACCCAAGAGGGAGGATAAAAATGTCGGCCATGAGAAAAATAGCTTTACTGCTGGGTGCCGGGGCCTTGCTCCTGGCCGGGTTGGCCCTGCTGCCCGGCCCAGCCGCGGCCTATGACATTCGCTGGGGCACCGCCCCGGCCGGCGGTGTCTGGCAGGCCTTGGGCACGGCCATGGTGGAGGACGTGGTCAAGGCCAACCCCAAGCTCAAGGGCTCCACCATGCCCATCGGCGGCGCGGCCAACGTGATTGCCACCAACACGGGCAAGATAAACGTGGCCTTTTCCTTCTCCAGCACCGCGGGCGAGGCCTGGGACGGCAAGCTGTTCTTCAAGAAGACGGGCAAGCTGCGCAAGATCCGCGAGCTGGCCGTGTTGTTCCCCGAGCCCACCCAGATCATGGTGCGCAAGGACGCGGGCATCAACCAGATAAGCCAGCTAAAGGGCAAACGGCTCACCCCCGGCCCCAAGGGCAGCGCCATCAGCGTGGTCAGCGGCCATGTGCTGGCGGCCTACGGCCTGAGCTTCAAGGACTTTGACACCCGCTTTCTCAGCTTTTCCGAGGCGGGCAAGCAGTTCATTGACGGACACATAGACTGCGTTTTTTACGGCGCCATGGCCTTCCCGGCCCCGCCCATGGTCAACGCCGCCGCGCAGCGCAAGATCAAGCTCCTCCCCTTGACCCCAGCGGTCATCGCCAAGCTGGTCAAGGAGGTGAAGGGCCTGGAGCCCTACACCCTGCCCAAGGGCTCCTATCCCGGCGTTGACTACCCGGTGCCCGGGGTGATCGCCAATGTGGTGGCCATCGCCAGCCAGGACATGCCCGATGCGGTAGCCTACGCCATCGTCAAGAGCATAGACCAGAACTTCGAACGCTACGGCAAGATGGTCAAGGCCATGCAACTGGGCAAGCGCCAGGACATGGCCAAAAACATCGGCATACCCATGCACCCCGGAGCGGTGAAGTATTACAAGGAAAAAGGCTGGCTCAAGTAGGCAGCGGCAAGGGAACCAGAAAGGGAAGCCGGCCGCCCTTGGGCAAGGCGGCCGCCCACCTTCAGCCCTAGGCAAGGAACGAGGCCATGTCCCAACCGTCCGACCGGGCCCGGCACCTGCGGCTGACCGTGGTGGTGGACAACCTGGTTAACATCTTCCTGCCCAGCCAGGGCCCGCTGAGCTATCCCCAGCCCGGCCCCTGCTCCTCCCTGCTGGCCGAGCAGGGATTGTCCCTGTGGATCGAGGTGGACGACGCACAGGGCAACGCCACCCGGGTGCTCTACGACTTTGGCCGCGGCGCGCAGGTGCTGGGGCACAATCTGCGCCTGCTGCAGATTGACCCAGCCACGGCCGACTACCTGGTGTTGAGCCACGGCCACATAGACCATTACGGTGGGCTGCTGCCACTGCTGGCCCAGAGGCAGATCGCCGCCCCCCTGGTGGCCCACCCAGCCGCCTTTGGCACCCGAGGCATCCAAAGACCCGACGGCAGCCTGGCCGGCCCCTGGCGCCTGGAGCAGGCGCGGGTGGAGGAGGCCCTGGCCGGGCCGCCTCTGCTCTCCGCTGAGCCGCGGCAACTAGGACCGGGCCTGTGGACCAGTGGCAGCATCGGCCGCGTCTCGCCCCTGGACCGGCCCTTCCGGGCCGCGGTGCGCCAACAGGGAGGGCAATGGGTGGCCGACGGCTTTGAGGACGACCAGGCCATCTTCGTCAACCTGGAGGACCGGGGCTTGGTGGTGGTGACCGGCTGCTGCCACGCGGGCGTCTTCAACACCCTGGCCAGGACCCAGGCCCTGTTTCCGGGCGTGCCCCTCTATGCCCTGGTGGGCGGGCTGCACTGGAACTTCCTGCCTGACAACGAGCTTCAAGATGCCATTGCTGAACTGGCCGGCTGCGAGCCGCAATGGCTGTTGGCCATGCACTGCACCGGCGCCCTGGCCCAGCACAGGCTGCGCGAGAGGCTCGCCGAACGCTGCCCCTTCCCTACCGTGGGCCTCCACTGTTCCTGGTAGCCGGGCCGCTCGCCGGGCGCCCCGCGGCCTTTACCGAGGCGCTGCCCGTTCTGGGTCCGCTCGCTAGGAGATATTTTCAGACCTGGGACTCGAGGCGGGGCATTTAAGCGGCCGGCCGGCTCCCGCCTTGCCAGGACAGGCAACGGCTCCGGTCCAGCACCAGGGCGTCGCCCTGCACCAGCACCAGACAACCGTAGATCAGTCCCGCGGCATGTAGATCCTGCGCCGCTCGCCGGGCGCCGGAAAGGGCCTGGCCGCGTTCGCGCCGGGAGAGGGCGCCCACCGCGGTGGTAACCGGCTGCCGGCCCAATCCGCAAGAGGCATCCATTTGCTCGGCTGCTTGGCTTTGCACGGCCCTGCACTCCAACCTGGTGGCGTTGCCCAGGGCGGTGGCCGCCGCGTCGGCCAGGGCGGCGCTGGGGGCCCAGGCGGTGGCCATCTCGGCCACGCCCGAAGACAGGCTACGGCCCTGCCATCCGCTGGAGGCAACCCCGCCCACCCCGCTGGCCGCCTCCAGGCGCAGCCGGCCCAATAAGAGCGCCGGGCCGCGGTCGTCCTGCGCGGGAGGCCGCAGGCCCACGCTCAGTCTCTGGCCCGGAGCCAAGCGCAGCGCCAGGTCGCCGCCGTTGTTGACCACCACCCGGTCCGCGCCCAGGGACAGGGCGAAATCCGCCACCCGGTCGGCCACGGCCCCGGCCACCGCGGCCAGGGGGGTCAGCTCCGGGCCCACCAGACGGCAGGCCTGGGCGGCCGCGGCCACCACCGGCGGCAGGGGCCGTCCTGGGGGCAGTCTGCCCACCCGCACCCGCAGATAGCCCTGGAACTCGGCCAGGGTGGCCAGACAGCGCAGGGCCAGGCGGGCGGCCTGGGCGGCCATCACCGGCCGCGGCCGGCCCTGGGCCCAGGCCGCGATGGTCAGGGTCATGGGCCCCCAGTCCACCAGGACCAGGTCCTCTCTGATTACCTGGACCGGTTCCACGGCACGGGCTCCAGGGCCTTAAAGGGCCGGATGGCCTGGGTGTGGCCGCCCATGGCCTCGTAATCGCGGCGGCGCATGGTGTACTCGATGGGCGCCACCGTGGCCGGGGTGGGCACCCAGGTGAAGGCGCCGGCCTTCACCCGCTCCACGTCCACGTAGAAGGTGATGCCGCCGCCGGGCAGCACGAACACCGGCGCGCCGCCGCAGGTGAGTTGGGCCCGGCCCGCGTGCACGGCTTGGGTCAGGCGCAGGGGGTAGCGGGTCACCCCGGCCCGAGCCGAGCCGCCGGCCCCGCCCACGTACACGGCCGAGACCCGCGAGGGCTGGCAGGACTCGGCGATGGCCGCCACCGCCTCGGCCGCGGCCGCCGTCAGGGGCATGGGTTCGAAGACCCCAGCGTCGCTCAGGCGGTACATGGCCGCCCGCTGGCCGGTGGTCTCGGTGATGAGCAGGGTGCTGCCGGGCCGGGTCTTGGCCGTGTCCACCGCGGCCACCACGGCCAGGGGGTCCTCCAGGTCCGTGCCGCCCCAGCCGGAGCCGCTGCGGCCGAAGTAGCGGCCGGGCGTGGAGCGGGGCAAGCACAGCTCCACCCCGCCGGGGGTGAGGCCCAGGCAGCGGCCGGCCGCGTGGTGGGAAAACAGGCTGGTGATGTGGTGGTCCAGCACGATCACCTCGTCCGCGGCCCGCTTGAAAAACGGCGCGAACAGCCCGGCCGAGGCCGAGCCGCAGCCCACCCGCATGCGCTCCACCCGCTGGCCGTTGATCACCGGGGCCCGGCCCACCTGCACCTCCAGGGTGGCCCCGCCCTGGACCTTGAGCCGCAGGGCCTCGCGGTTGGCCAGGGCCGCCACCGCCCGGGCGGCCGCGAAGCCGTGCCGGCCGGTCAGGCGGTTCACCCCGCCCAGGGCCAGCATCTTGGAGCCGTACTCCTCAGTCTCCACCATGCCCACGGTGCGGCCCTGGAAACGCACGGCCGCGCCCTCGGCCCCCACCTCCAGGTCGGTGTCTATCTTCAGTTTCAGGCCGGAGTAGGAGAAGGGGGCCTCGGTGACCACCGTGACCACCTCTACCCCCTCCCGCTGGTCGCTGAGGATGTAGGGCGCGGGCACGTAGTCCGGGTAGGTGCCGCCCGCGCCGATGGCCGTGACCAGGGGCCGGCGGATGGCCTCCTCGGGCTCCGGCCCCACGATGTCCACCACCTCCTGATAGCCCACCAGGGGCCGGGTGCGCGCCAGCTCCCCGCCGCAGTTGGCGAAGCGCCGGCAGGCCCCGCTCCCCTCCGGAGGTATCTGGCAGGCCACCGGGCAGCGTTCGCAGACCAGGGCGCCGGCCACCGGCTGCACCACCTCCTGCACGGCCTGCACCGGGCAGACCTTGAGGCAGGTGCGGCACTCCACGCAGCCAGGGTTGATCACCGCCTTGTTCTCCACCAGGCTGATCACCCCCAGGGGGCAGTCCTTGGCGCACAGCCCGCAGCCGTTGCACAACTCGGCGTCAATTTGCATGCTCGGCCTCCTCGTGGGTTAGGGCGGCCATCACCCGCTCCAAGGAGATGGGCAGGTGGCGCAGGGGCCGGCCCACGGCCCGGCCCACCGCCGCGGCCACCGCCGGCGCGGTGGGGATCAGGGCCGGCTCGCCCACGCCCTTGGCCCCGTAGGGCCCGGTCTCCTCGGCTTCCTCCACGATCAGGGGCGTGATGCGCGGGGCGTCCAGGAAGGTGGGGATGTGGTAGCGGTGCAAGTTGTCCGTTTGGCCGAAGCGGAACTGCTCCATGAGGGCCATGCCCAGGCCCATGGCCACCCCGCCGCAGATCTGGCCCATCACCCCGCGGGGGTTGATCGCCCGGCCCACGTCGTGGGCCGCGGCCACCTCCTTGACCCGCACCAGGCCGCTGTCCGTGTCCACGCGCACCCAGGCGCACTGGGCGGCGAAGGCGTAGGCCGCGTAGGGCCGGCCCTGGCCGGTGTCCGGGTCCAGGCCGCTGAAGTTGGGATCGAAGCGGCCCGCGCCTCGGGCCCGCCGGCCCTGCCCGGTCAGGTAGCGCGCTACCTGGGCCGGCGCCAGGCTGCGGCCGTCGGGGGCGGCCAGCCGGCCGCCGCGCAGCTCCAGCTCCAGGTGGTGCTGGCCCAGCATCTGGCGAGCGGCCTGCACCAGTTGCATCTCCAGGTTGTCCGCCGCGGCCAGGACCGCGTTGCCGCTGATGTAGGTCTGGCGGCTGGCCGAGGTGGCCCCGGCGTTGGTGGTGCGGTCCGTGTCGCCCCGGCAGAGGTCAATCTCCTCCACCGGGATGCCCAGGCGGGTGGCGGCCAGTTGCCGGAGCACCGTGTCGCTGCCCTGGCCGATCTCAGCCGCACCGGTGAACAGGGTCACGCGGCCGTCGGTGCCCCACTCCAGTTGGGCCGTGGAGGGGTTGGAGACCCCGGTGTTGCCGATGCCGTAGAACATGGCCGCCAGGCCCACGCCCTCGCGGAAATCCTCGCCGGAGGCGGCCCGCGCCTGCCAGCGGCGATAGATGGGCCGCAGGCGCTCCAAGCAGCGGGCCAGGCCCACCCCGCTGTGCAGCACCTGGCCGGTGCCGGTGGCCTGGCCGTTGCGCAGGGCGTTTCGCAGGCGCAGCTCCAGGGGATCCCGGCCCAGGGCCAGGGCCAGGGCGTCCATCTGGCCTTCGTGGGCCAGGGCGATCTGGGGCACCCCGAAGCCGCGCATGGCGCCGGTGAAGGGGTTGTTGGTGTAGGCCGCCCGGGAGACCACGTCCAGGTGCGGTACCAGATAGGGGCCGCTGGCGTGCACTGCCGCGCGCATGTTCACCGCCAGGCCGTAGGAGGCGAAGGCCCCGGTGTCGCACAGGATGCGCGCTTGGAGGCCGGTGAGGCAGCCCTGCTCGTCCGCCCCGGTGATGAAGTGCATGACCAAGGGATGGCGCTTGGAGGTGGCCCGGAAGGACTCCTCGCGGGTGTAGCGCATGCACACCGGCCGCTTAAGGTGCCAGGCGGCCAGGGCCAGGAAAGGCTGCAGGGACAGGTCCAGCTTGCCCCCGAAGCCGCCGCCGGTCTCGGCCTGGATCACCCGCACCCGCTCCGGCTCCACCCCCAGGAAGCGGGCCAAGTCCTGGCGGTCGTAGTGGGGGTTCTGGGTGCAGGCGGCCACCACCACCCGGCCGTCCACATACTCGGCCCGGCCGCCCTCCAGCTCCAGGGCGCAGTGCTCCAGGGGGCTGGTGGTGTAGGTGGCCTCCACCACCACCGCCGAGTCCCGCAGCGCCGCCTCGGCGTCGCCCCGCCGGATGCGCCGCTCGTGCAGCAGGTTGCCGCCGGGGCGCTCGGGATGCACCAGGGGCGCGCCCTCCCGGAGGGCCTGGGCGGGGTCGAAGACGCCGGGCAGGGGCTGGTAGCGCACGGCCACGGCCACGGCCCGCGCCCCGGCCTGGGCCTGCGCCAGGGTCCGGGCGGCCACGAGGGCCACGGCCTGGCCCTGCTGGCGCACCAACTCCTGGGCCAGGAACTCGTGGTCCCGGGTGGAGGCGATGATGCCCAGGCGGTTCTCGCCGGGGATGTCGGCGGCGGTGAAGACCCGCAGCACGCCGGGCAGGGCCAGGGCCGGGCCCGGGTCTATGGCCAGGATGCGGGCCGGGGCCTGGTCCGCACGCACCGCGGCCAGGTGCAGATCGCCGGGCCGCTCCAGGTCATAGCCGAATACGGTCCGGCCACGCACCCGCTCCTCGGCCCCCACCCTTATCAGCGAGCGTCCCAGGCTCATGCTTCGCCTCCCAGGAGGGCCCAGGCCTGGGCCAGGGTCCGGGCCGTGACCCTACGGATGGCCGGCACTTTGTAGGCCGCCGACTCCCGCCAGCCGCACACGTCCGTGAAATGGTCGGCCGCCTGCGCGCCGGCCGCCCGCCACAGCGCCGGGCCCGGCCGGCCGGCCCGCAGCAGCGCCTCCACCTCGGCCAGGCGGCGGGGGGTGGGGAAGCAGGCGCCCAGCGCCAGGCGCGGGTCCTGGAGCCTCTCATCCAGGCACACAGCCAGGTTCAGGCGGGCCACGCTCAGGGCCTGGCGGCGGCCCACCTTGGCGAAGACCTGGCCCGTGCGCGCGGGCAGGGGGTCCAAGGCCAAACCCAGGATCAGCTCTTGGGGCCGGAGGGTGGTCTGGTAGGGCGCGCTGATCAGCTCGCCCAATGGGCAGCGGCGCTGGCCCTGGGCCGAGGCGATGACCGCCACCGCCCCCAGGGCGGCCAGGGCGGTGACGCCGTCCGCGGCCGGCGAGGCGTTGGCCACGTTGCCGCCGATGGTGGCGCGGTGGCGCACCTGCGGGGAACCCACCGAGGCCGCGGCCTGGGCCAGCAGCGGGTAGCGCGCCCGCACCCCTGGGTCCGCGGCCAGGCGCGCGAAGCTCAGGCCCGCGCCCACCAAGGGCGCGGGGCCCTCCAGCTCCAGTTGCTGCAGCTCGGGCACCGCGGCCACATCCACCAGCTCCGCGGGCAACTCCCCGCCGGACAGGCGGGCGGCGCGCAGGGCCACCATCAGGTCCGTGCCCCCGGCCAGCACCCGGCCCTGCCCCGACGCCAGGGCGGCCAGGGCCTCTGCCAGGCTGGCGGCGTGGATGAAGCGGCTCATGGCGCCCCCTCTCGCAGCCAGCGGGCCGCCCGGCGCACGGCGCGCAGGATGTCGTGATAGCCGGTGCAGCGGCAGAGGTTGCCGGTCAGAGCCTGTTTGATCTCCTGGTCGCTGGGGTGGTGGTTGCGCTGCAAGAGGTCCCAGGCGGCCAGGATCATGCCCGGCGTGCAAAAGCCGCACTGCACGGCCCCGGCCTCCACAAAGGCCCGCTGCAGGGGATGCAGTTGCCCGCCCTGGGCCAGGCCCTCGATGGTGGTCACCTGCCGCCCGGCCGCCTGCCAGGCGGCGGTGAGGCAGGAGTTCACCGCCCGGCCGTCCAGGAGCACGGTGCAGGCCCCGCACTCGCCCACCCCGCAGCCCTCCTTGGTGCCCAAAAGCCCCAGGCGGCCGCGCAGCACCTCCAGCAGGCTGGCCTCGCCGGGAACCTCGGGCAGGCTTATTGGTTGCCCGTTGACCGTCAGGCAGAGGTCCATCTCACACCGCCGGACAGGCCCGCCACAGGGGGTCCTCGCGCAGCAGCCCTTGGCCGCCGACGCTCATCTTGATGCGGCCGTTGTCCAACGCGCAGCCGCAATGGCTCACCTTCAGAGCGAAGCCCACCTTCTGCTCCACCAGCCGCACAATGAGGCCCTGCTGGTTGATGCACCGCGTGGCCTTAAATATAGCGCGGGTCATCAGGAATGCAGGCCCAGGGAGGGCCCGTCCAGCACCAGGAAGCGGGGCCGGCCCATCAGGGCCCGGCCCCTGCCAGCATTTGGCGCTGGCCGCCAGACATGGTCTTGGCCGGCTGGCCCAGCCGCTCGGCCAGGCCCGCCGGTTCCCGGATATCCAGGGCCTGGGTATGGGCCCGCTTGCATAGGAGCCCCTTGCCATAGAGCCAGCCCCTCAAGATGTTCTCCAGGCCTGATGGCCTTTCTCTTTATAATTATTTATTATTATTAACTAGTTCTCCCAAAAGCCGCCCTGCCCCTGCCCTGGAGTCCAGCCTGTTGCCTTTTATGCTTGACCCGTAAAAAGTTAAACGATATTTTATTTTTTGAAGTTATATTTAATGCGTCTTCCGTGTCAAGAAATTTTGCCCAACGCAGAGCCGGAAGGTGGCCTTGCAGACTTTAGGCGGCAAAATCAAAGTCTTACGCACAGAGAAAAAGCTGACGCTGCAGCAGGTGGCTAGCCGGGCCAACTGCACGGCCGCCTACCTGTCCCAGATCGAGCGCGACAAGGCCTCGCCTTCCATCGCCTCCCTTAAAAGGATAGCCGAGGTGCTGGGCGCCCGCATAGTGGATTTGTTCCTGGACGAGGCCGTGGACGATCCGGTGGTGATGCCCCCCTCCCAGTGGCTGAAGGTTAGCCTGCCCCGCTGGAAGGCGGACATCAAGCAGATGGTGCGGTCGGTCAAGCACCGCCGCATGCAGCCCTTCCACACCGTGATCCAGCCCGGCGGCGGCGCCCCGGACGATTACAGCCACCAGGGAGAGGAGTTCGGCCTGGTCCTGGAGGGCCAGCTCACCTTGCGCGTGGGCAACGAAACCTACCAGGTGCCGGCTGGGTCTTCCTTTTATTATTCCTCCACCCAGCCCCACGCCTGGACCAACCAAGGCCAGGAGCCCTGCCGGGTGGTATGGGTGGTGGCCCCGCCCAGTTGGTAGGGGCCGGATAATTTAGGAGGTAAGGCGCATGAGTACAGTGCTGGTCAAGAACGTCGGCCTGATGCTCTCCGGCGAAGTGGCCCAGCCTATCCTCCAGGCGGACAGCCTGGTGATCGCCGATGGCCTGATCCAGAAGGTGGGCCAGGGCCTGAGCGCGCCGGCCGGAGCCAAGGCGATAGACGCCGGCGGCGGGGCAGTAACCCCAGGACTGATTGACTCCCACTGCCACGTGGTGCTGGGCGATTGGACCCCCCGCCAGCAGATGCAGAACTTCCTGGAGTCCTCCCTGCATGGCGGAGTGACCACCTCCATCAGCGCCGGCGAGGTGCACCTGCCCGGCCGGCCCAAGGACCCCCTGGGCGCCAAGTGCCTGGCCATCGTAGCGGCCAAGAGCTGGGCCAATGTGCGCCCCGGCGGCATGAAGGTCTTGGGCGGGGCCCTGATCCTGGAGAAGGGCCTGACCGAGGCGGACATCGCCGAGTGCGCCGCGGCCGGCGTGAAGATCATCGGCGAGGTGGGGTTGGGTTCGGTGAAGGTGCCGGAGGAGGCGGCCCAGATGGTGGCTTGGGCCCGGAAGCGAGGCCTGACCGTGATGATGCACACCGGCGGCACCTCCATCCCCGGCTCCTCGGTGGTGGGCGCGGCCGAAGTGACGGCCGTGAGGCCCTCGGTGGCCAGCCACATCAACGGCGGTCCCACCGCCGTCAGCCTGGAAGGCGCCCAGGAGATCGTGGATCAATGTGACGCGGCCATAGAGATCGTGCAGTGCGGTAACCTGCGCCGCGCCGTGGAGGTGGCCCGCTACATTGACCAAACCAAGCAGTGGGGCCGGGTGATCTTCGGCAACGACGCGCCCAGCGGCACCGGGGTGGTCACCCTGGGCATCCTGCGCAACATGGCCCTGGTGGCCAGCCTGGGTGGGGTGGCCCCGGAGCTGGCGGTCTGCATGGCCACGGGAAACACCGCCGGGCTCTACGGCCTGAACCGGGGCCGCATCGCGCCGGGGCTGGAGGCGGACCTGGTTTTCATGGACGCCCCCCTCGGCTCCCCGGGCCAGGACCTGCTGCAGGCCCTGGCCCAAGGCGACACCCCGGGCGTGTCCATAATAATGATCGACGGCAAGGTGGTGGTGACCAAAAGCCGCAACACCCCTCCCCCGGTGCGTGCGGCCGTAGTACAGGCCTGAGCAAAGTCTGGAGGAGAGTGAAGCCATGCAGATACGCAAGCTGGTTACCATGGTAGAGGAGACCCTGCAGGAGGGGGGCAAGGTCATAGATCCACCCACCCGCAAGGCCGCGGCCCTGGCCGTGATCAAGAACCCCTTCGCCGACCAGTACGTGGAGGACCTCACGGAGCTCATGGACATAGGCGAGGCCCTGGGCGATTTGCTGGGCAACCGGGCCCGGCAGGCCTTGGGTATTGCGCCCGAGCAGTGCGAGAGCTACGGCAAGGCGGCCATCGTGGGCCTCAAGGGCGAGCTGGAGCACGCCGCGGCCATTCTGCACCCCAAGCTGGGGGCCCCCTTCCGCCAGGCCCTGGGCCGGGGCCTGGCCCTGATCCCCTCGGTGAAGAAGCGGGGGCCGGCGGGCTGCACCATAGACGTGCCCCTGAACCACAAGGACGCAGCCTTCATCCGCTCCCACTTCGACGGCCTGACCGTCAGCCTGGAGGACGCGCCCCTGCCCGACGAGCTCCTGGTGGCCCTGGTGGTCACAGACTCGGGCCGTCCCTTGGCCCGCATCGGAGGTTTGACCAAGGAAGCGGCCAAGTACGAGGACGGCCTGCGCTAGGGACTGCGGGCCAGGTAACGCCCCCCTGGGAGCAGGGACCAGGGGGAAAAGGCCGGCCGCGAGTTAGGCCGGCGCAATACGGCGCTCCCCTGGGTGCGCCGGTGGCGGCAGGGGCTGGCCGCGGGCCAGGCGTTGCCGGGCCATTTTTTCCCAACCGATTTTTTAGCGCGGGCTGGCGGCCATCCGGCCGCGTTGACCCGAAACCCAGGACCAGGACCTTTTTACGGAGAGCACCGTCATGGCCATACTTCCTGAGGTAAAGAAGCACTACGGCCGTTTGAAGCTTTTGGTGGGCGGCCAGTGGGTGGAATCCACTTCCGACATAATCAATCAGACCACCAACCCGGCCACGGGCGAGGTGATCGCCGAGTTTCCCA